>NZ_JAPSHV010000123.1 GCF_031179385.1 Arthrobacter sp.
TGGCTGGCGGACGAGTAGACGTGCGCCCACGGTCCGACGACCGGCTGCCCCCTGAACGGCCGGCGCTCGTGCTCATCGCAGCGGGACCGGACGCTAGCCGACTAGTCGGTGAGGCTGCGGCAGTGCTGGACCGGCTTCTTGCCTTAAACCCAATCGGATAAACGAGGAAAGGTTAGCACCCCCCATGAACGATCACTCTTTCTTGCAAGACTTCCATCACGTAGCGACGATCGGCGCGACCTTCAACAATGGAGTGGACCGTCAGGCCGCCACGGCCAACGACGCGGCCACCCGAACGTGGTTCGCCCAGTGGATCCAGGATGCAGGATTCGAGCTGCGCGTGGACGGGATCGGCAACATGTTTGGGCTCACCGAGTGGACCCCGGGCGCCCCCTATGTCCTCATCGGTTCCCACCTCGACAGCCAGCCCCTGGCCGGACGGTTCGACGGGGCCTACGGCGTGGTCGCGGCGATGCACGCTGCCCAGGAGATCAGCCGTCGCATCAAAGGCACGGAACAGGCGCCTAAATTCAACCTCGCCGTCGTCAACTGGTTCAACGAGGAAGGCAGCCGATTCGCCCCTTCGCTCATGGGAAGCTCGGTCTTCGCAGGACTCTTCGACCAGGACGAGACGCTCGCCATTGTCGATCCGGACAACATCAGCGTTCAGCAGGCCCTGTCCGAAATCGGGTTCCTCGGGACGGACCCGCGTCCGATACCCGCGGCGTACGCCGAGATCCACATCGAGCAGGGACGGATCCTCGAACGTGAAGGCGTCGACATCGGGTTGGTCGAACACAGCTGGTACACCCAGAAACTCGATATCGAGGTACTGGGCGAGCAGTCCCACACCGGCGCCACCGCCATGGCCGACCGCCACGACGCACTCGTTGCCGCGTCCAAGATCGTCTTGATGGTCCACGACGTAACCAAGGACTATGACGAGGAGGCCCTGGTCTCCTCAATCGGTCGGCTCTCAGTGGAACCGAACTCACCCATCGTCGTCGCGCGCCGCGTCCATCTCGTCGCTGACCTGCGCTCCGGCGACCCCGCGATTGTCCGATCAGCCAGGGAAAAATTGCTGCGCGACATCGAAGCACTGGCCCGCGAGCACGACATCCAAATCCGGGTCAATGACTTCGACGTCCGCCAGATCCGGCACTACCCCGAGTCCGGACTGGAGCTGTCAGCCAAAACCGCCGCCAATCTCGGTTTCTCCACACGTCGCCTTGCAACCATGGCCGGCCACGACTCCGTCGCCATGAACTCCATGGTCCCCACCGTCATGCTGTTCATCCCGAGCGTCGACGGCGTCTCCCATTGCGAACGGGAACTGTCCACAGACGAAGACATGGTTAAGGGCCTGCATATGCTCACCGAAGTAGCCCAGCAACTTGTCCATGGAAAGCTGACAGAAGGCAATGACCAAGCTTCGTTTCCCTCTCCTGAACGAGCTGCTGTAGGCCCTTCGCCGTCTTAGCCTCCGGCAGAGATGGAGTACCTGAGCGATCCGCCAACACTCTGACACCAGATCACGGGCACCTGCGCAACGGGTTGCCCGCCCTCGACACGGCGAACAGCGCTTCGAATTGACTGTCCGTGACCCGGCGTCGGAGAGAGGCAAGCGATTCCGCCGAGGCATTTGAAGTTGTTTGGTTCGTCGCTAGCACCTTGTCACGCCAAGCCCCACGAGCCGGTCTCGCACCACGCAGAGGGGCTCTGCTCAACATCAAACGCCGATAACAGCGCACATGACGCCGAGTCCAGATTGTCATCTGTTGATCGGGGCGTTCGAGTCGAAGGCCGAGGAGTTCGCTGACGTCGTCAGTGTGGCCGCACGGAGCTCCAGGAGCGGGGCCGGGTGTGTTGGCTACCGCTGCATGTGCACATCGGGGAACCATCCTTCCGGTGCTCGTTTTGGTTCGAGGTGTTCGGGCTCGCGGTGTGCGGTTCTGTCGCACGCGCATGTGGTGGTCGGCCGGATCGTGGTCACCATTGTGCGCGGCTGCAAGACGCAAATAACGCTCTGGTAACGCTTTCCGTAGATGATCCACTCAACAGGGGGGCACTAGCTACCCCGCCAATGTGGGAGGGTGATCGGATTGTCGACTAGCGACGGCACGTGTCAAGATTCGGGACTTCAGAGTAGGCGCCGCAGAGAATCGCGCGCTTCCCGCCGCTGCATTGCTTCGCCGCCCGAACCTGGTATCGACGAAAGCAAAGAACGCCCGGGCGGCGAGGTACAGGGTTGTTCTCGGGCCGCCGACAGCTTGGCACTCGTCGAGGGCGTCTCCATGAGTTGGAACACCGGTCGTCAATGGTGTCGTGGGGCGGGTGCATGATGCCGTTGCGCAAACGCCACCCCGGAGCGCGATCCGCCCGAACTATCAGCCGTCAAGCCGACCGCATACTCGAAGAGGCAAGAGCCAGAGAGCGTGACTACGAAAGTAAAGGGCTCCGGTCAGTCACGATCAGCCGCGACGCTCTGATTCGCGAACTGACCCACGCCATCGAACATTCGCCTTTCCTCACGCAGATCGGCTGGGGACCAGCCGCCCGTGGATCGACCTTTCCTCTGGATTTTGGGATCATGAACCCCGATCCCTGGCCCTACTCCGAGGCTAATCTTGGCCTTTGCGTTTACTGGGGTGTGGGCACAGGTATCGGGAGCGCTGGCGAATCACTTCAGGTTGCCGACGAAGCCATCGGCATCTTCGCCGTGGAACTGGGCACCCTCAATTCGTCGGCGTCGCCGTACATCATCGATGCCTCGCACGTTCTGCCGGCCACCCTTGCGCCTGGAGCCTCCCGCATCGAGATGAGCTATCTGCTGTACGAGGTGAATTCCTTCGACGCCTGCATGGTACTCAAACGCGGCACCTTGTCGATGGGCATCACATAGTCATTCTGCGGCCGATAGGGCAACCTCGATGAGGACTTCTCTCCCCATCGCCGATAACGGCGCATATGTAGTTCCAGCTCTTGTAGAGCGAACGGGCGTGGCCCGCACAACGCTTGTTTGTGCGGGCCACGCCGGCTGTTGTTATTTCAAGTGGGTCCGGAGACCGAGCACAGCACCCTTTCCCCGGTCCTGCTCATTGCAAGACGAGCGGGACGATCTTGCTAGTGGCTGGGCATTGATGATTGTTCGTTTTTGAGTTCCTTGATGCGAAGGTTGGTGCCGCGGGGTTCCTTGACGGTTGTAACGGCGATGATCGAGATGAGGCTCAGAACGATGATGTAGATGCCCACTGACGGGGACCAGCCGGTGGTGTCCATGAGGGCCTGGGCGACCATGGGTGCGAAGGCACCGCCGAGAATGGCCCCGAGCGCGTACCCGATGGAGACACCCGAGTAGCGGACTTGGACTGGGAACATCTCGGCGTACATGGCCGACATGGGGCCGTACGCGAAGCCCAGGCCGACGGTCATGACGACGACACCGAGTCCCAGCAGCCAGATGTTGGCGGTGTCAATGAGCAGGAACAGCGGAACCATCCACACGATGAGGGCAGCGTAGCCGATCTGGAAAGTCCGAACCCGTCCTATGCGGTCCGAGAGGGACCCGCTCCAGATGGTCGTGACCAGCCAGGCTGCTGCCGCGATCGTGGTCATCAGGAGCACAGGTGAACGTTCCATGCCCAGTTCCCTGGTGGCGTAGGAGGCGACGAAAGCGATCAGCAGGTAGCCTGCGGCGTTGTTGCCCATGAAGATCAGGGCACACTGGATGACCTGCTTGGAGTTGGTCTTGAAGAGCTGGACCAGCGGGGCGGACGATTCGCGGCGGCGTTCGAGCAGTTCCTTGAACACCGGGCTCTCGTCGACCGCGCGGCGGATGAAGTATCCAACCACGATCAGTAGCACGGAGACGAGGAACGGGATGCGCCAGCCCCAGGCGGCGAATTGTTCGGGGGTGAGCATCAGGGTGAGGAGTGTCAGCATTCCGGAGGCCATGAGCATGCCGACCGGGACGCCGATCTGCGGATACGCCCCGAAGAGGCCGCGGCGGTTGACCGGCGCGTGTTCGACGGCCATGAGCGCGGCGCCGCCCCACTCGCCTCCGGCGGAGAAGCCTTGGAGGATGCGCAGCAGAATCAGCAGGACTGGTGCCCACACGCCGATCTGCGCGTAGGTGGGCAGGAGCCCCATCAGTGCGGTCGCGCCTCCCATCATCACCAGGGTGAAGACGAGCATCCGTTTGCGTCCGATGCGGTCTCCGAGATGACCGGCAACGATAGCGCCCAGGGGACGGAAGAGGAAGCTGATGCCGATGGAAGCCAATGAGATGAGCTGGGTGAGGGCGGGGTTCTCTGCTCCAAGCGGTTGGAAGTAGAGCTGCCCGAAAATAAGGGCGGCGGCACTGGCGTAAATGAAGAAGTCGTACCACTCGATAGAGGTGCCGACCAGGGTACCGGCGAGTACCCGGCGCTCTTCCGGGTTCATCCGGTGACGTTTTCCGAATGCTGCAGCTGGTGGCGAGGTTGTTGACATGGGAACTCCGTTGTCCGTGGGCAGGTGCCCTGTTAGGTGGTTAGGCTGGCTGTGGTTCTTTGGCGTGGGCGCGGAAGTCGAAGCCCGGGTCCGCGGCCTGGTCGGGGCTGAGGCTGCGCTCTCGGGCCAGGAGCTTGCGCGCTGCCATGTGATCCGCCGGGTGGTTGAGGGATTCGACGGCAGTGAGCCTGGCGTTGCGGAAGCAGAAGACGGAAAACTTCCCGCTCGACGGGTCGCCGCGGAGGATGGTCTCGTCCCCGGGCTGGGCTATGCCGGCGATCTGCAGCCGCAGGTCGCCCTGCGTGGACCAGAACCAAGGCAGTTCCTTGTACGCCTGCCCCTGGGTCGGGTCGTGCGTGCCGAGAATGGACTTGGCGGTGTGCCGGGCCTGGTCCGTGGCGTTCTGCACGGATTCGAGGCGAGTGCGCGCCTCGGCGTGGTGGCTGGGGTAATTCGCGCAGTCGCCGAGGGCGAAGATGTCCGGATCCTCGGTCCGCATGTTGGTGTCCACCGTGATGCCGTTGGCGACAGCCAGCCCGGCGGCCTCAGCCAGCTCGGTCCGCGGGATGACTCCGATGCCGACCAGCACCATGTCCGCCGGGTAGCGCCGGCCGGTGGTGCTGATGGCGGCGGCGACGTGCCCTGCGCCGTCGTTCTCAAAGGAGGCGATGCCTTCGCCCAGGCGCAGGTCGGTGCCCATGCTGCGGTGTGCCTGGGCGAACCAGCGGCTCATCACCGGGGACAGGGCACGGGCCATGGGCCGGTCCGCGTATTCGAGCACGGTAACTTCGATGCCGCGTTTGCGGGCTGCGGCGGCGAACTCGAGGCCGATGAAGCCGGCGCCAATGACGACGACGGACTTTGCCTCGCCGAGGCGGGCGTGCACGGTTTCGGCGTCCGCCAGGGTCCGCAGGCCGTGGATCCCGGCGAGTCTGCTGCCAGGGACGGTGAGTACGCGGTTGGCGGCGCCGGTGGCGAGGACCAGCTTGGCATAGCCGACGGTGCTGCCGTCGGCCAGCGCCGCCGTGTGCCTGGCTCGGTTGATCGAGGTGACGTGCGCGCCCAGGCGCGAGTCGACGTCGTTGTCCATGAAGAACTTTTCCGCGCGCAGCGGCAGCGGCGCCGGGTCCGTCCCGGCGGCCAGGTAGTCCTTGGACAGCGGGGGCCGCTGGTAGGGGAAGTGTGTTTCCTCGCCGATGATGGTGATGGGTCCGGTGTGGCCTTCCTTGCGGAGGGAGTCGACGAGCTGGATGCCGGCTTGGCCGTTGCCGACGATGAGGATATTTCCGGGCCTGGGCATGGTCAGACCTGGCTTCCCGGGACGTCGACCTCGATATCGTCGAAGCTCTCGCCGGCCTTGAGCTGGCAGCCCAGCCGGGAACGCTCGTCATCGCGCGGGTCCGCGGTGCAGTCGAGCATTTCGTCCTCGTCGTCGCTGATTTCGGGCAGGCCGTCGAGGTACTCGGGGCGGACGTAGACGTGGCAGGTGGCGCACATTGCCTGGCCGCCGCATTCGCCGGCGATCCCGGCGACGCCGTTGGTCACGGCAGCGCGCATAAGCGAGGTGCCCGGGTCGACGTCGAGCACGTCGACATTGCCGTCGGTGTGGTGGAAGCTGACTTTCGCCATCGTTTCTACCTCTTTACTGTCTAGTTCCATGTCACGGGCAGGCTGGTGAGGCCGCGGAAGACCCAGCCGTCCCATGTTTCGCTGCGCCGTTCGTCCACGCGCAGCCCCGGGAGCGTTTCATAAAGGAGGGGTACGGCGATCGCCCCGATGGACGTTTTGGCTGCCCAGTGCCCGGCGCAAAGGTGGACCCCGCTGCCAAAGGCCAGATGGGACTGCTTGGGGCGGGAAATATCGAAGGTATCGGGATCGTCGTTGAAGTGCGCTGTGTCCCGGTTGGCGGATCCGACGACCACGCCGAGGGGCGCGCCGGCGGGAAGGCGGACTCCCTCAAGCACGACCGGCCGGGTTGTTTCCCGGGGGTACATGCCGATGGGTGAGAGCCATCGAACGGTTTCATCGAAGACGCCCGGCCACAGCGCTGGATCAGCCAGCACCTTCTCGCGCTGTCCGGGGTGCCGGTCCAAGGCCCAGACGATGTTGGTCACCATATGCTGGGGTTCGTTCATTCCGCCGGATATGGTCAGCTTCACGTTCGCGGCCACGTTATCCAAGGGCAGCCCGCTGTTCGCCAGGGCTGATGTCATGGAGCCGTTGGGATGGGACCGGTAGTGCGGCACCAGTTCTTCGAGCAGGCCGTCCACCTCGGTTCTGGCCGCGTTGCAACGGGCCCAGATGTCCGGGTCGTCCAGAAGATTTCCCGCGCCGGCAATAAAGGCATGCGACCAGCGGCGCATGTCCTCGACCTGGGCGTCTTTCAGGCCCAGCAGGTCGATCAGGTTTTGCGAGGCCACGGGCGCTGCATAATCCCGGTTGAGGTCTGCCTCATCGGGGCCTTTTTCCGCCAGGACCTCCAGGTAGCGGCGGGCGTTGCGTTCAAAAGCAGGGGCCCAAGTCTCCTTGATGTTCTTCGGCCGCAGGGTCGGGTTGATCGCGGCCCGGTCCGCGGCGTGTTCCGGATCGTCCTTGCGGAGCATCGGCTGGGCACCGATGGCCCTGTTCATGGTGGCACCGCTGACGTTCGCGGAGAAGATTTCCTGATCCATCTCCACTTCATGGCACCCGGCATAGGACGTGACGAGGTACTTGTTGAGCGCAGGAACCCACGCCACCG
>NZ_JAPSHV010000124.1 GCF_031179385.1 Arthrobacter sp.
AAGAAATGTGCCCTCGATAGGATTCGAACCTACGACCTTCTGCTCCGGAGGCAGACGCTCTATCCCCTGAGCTACGAGGGCGCGGCCACCGGAGTGAACCAGTGGCCGAAAGGGACTCATGAAGCTTAGCAGGGAAAAGTTGGCTGAACGAAACGCCGCCTGAAGGGCTCGGAGAGGCCTTAGTAGCCGAGGAAAGCGTCGGTCCTGATCGACTTCCCACCGGCGCTCCGAATAACCGGTTTGGCTCGCGCCAGGGTGGTCGGTGACCCGGAAAGGTAGACGCGCCGCCGTCCCAGGTCCGGAACCAGCGAGCGCAACTCCTCGGCAGTCGGGAAGTCCGTGCTGCCTCGGGTCCAGCCCTCCGGCAGCGGTCCCGGATCTCCGGGGCAGAAGAGCAGCACACGTGCGCTTGAAAGCTCGTCGACATAGCCGAGTTCCGTTGGCCGGCTGACAACATAGACCACGACGACGTCGCGCCTCTTATTACTCCCGGCGGTATTGTTCCCGGCGATCGATCCCAACTGGCTGAGGAACGGCGTTATCCCGATTCCACCGGCGAACAGGAGCAGCGGCACCGACGGATCTTTGGGCAGCACGAAATCACCGCCCACGGACGTTGCCTCCACCGACGCCCCGGGGCGAAGGCTCAACAGGGCAGCTTTGAAGGAACTCGGTGGATTCGAGAGTCGCAGTCCGAAGCGGATGGTGCCGTCGTCGGGCGCTGAACTGATGCTGAAAATGCGGCGCAGGCCGCGGCTGTCCGCCCGAGCGTGCGGCAGGGTGAGTTCCATATATTGACCTGCAGTGAAGCGCACCGGTGACTCCGGAGAGAAGGAGACTTCCGCGCTGGTGGGAGTCAGCTGCCGGGAACCCTCGTAGCGCAGGCGTACACGCCGTCGCTGGCCCATCGTGAATGCGACGGCGTTGCCGATCAGCAGAGCGTACTCGGGTCCCAGGAAGACGGGCGGGATGCTGATCTGCAGCGCAAGGACCACGGCAACGACGGCGGAGACCAGGAGCTGCTGCCACTGCCTTGGCGGCAGGGTCAGCGGCTCCGTCAGCATGAAGCCCAGCAGGAAGAGCAGGGGGTAGGACACGAAGACCAGCTGCAGAGCGGTGATCGGATCCGTTCCGCCCGCTGCCAGGCGCGCCACCAGGATTCCGACCGCGAGGGCGAGGAAAACGGCGCCCATGGGGAACTTCCGGGTTCGGAACAGGATCAGGATGGTGGCCAGCAATACCACCGGCAGCATTGCGGGGTTGGCAGCCCACCAGGCGGCGGCGCCGAACCCGAGCAGCGTCGCTGCGACGGCGCCGAATGCGGCCGGGTTGAAGATGTGACGGCCGCGGACAGCGAGCAAGTACTTGGACGCGGCGGCAGCAAGGCCGGCAATCGCGATGCCGCCTACCCCGGAGGCCTCATCGGACGGAAACATCACGAAGAAGAGCAGGAGCCCGGTGATGAGAGAGGACTCCGTGTGGGGGCGTGCCCGGAGCATCATCGCCATCACCCGCGTACCGCCCCAGGATGCGATCACCGCGGTAGCCAGGGTCGCGCCGAGCTCCGTTGGCGTAAAGGCCAGGAGACCGAACGCGGACAGGACGAAGGCGTATGCACTCAGGATCAGCAGAAGGATAAAAACCAGGCGGTACATGGTGGCCCTGCCCAGGAAAGTGTCCAGCCTGGTGACCCAGTTCAGCCGTCCGACCATCTAGAACAACGCTCCTGCCAATGATGATGAATAATGCGCGCGTCCCTCCGAGGAAACCCGGATGTAGTCGAAGTCGAACTCGGCAAGGAGTACTTCCGGCGGGACAAGGAAGAGGGCGGTGGCCAGAGCATCGGCAACGAGCGCATTGTCGGCCAGCACCCAACTAGCCACCACTGTATCGACGCATTGCCCCGTTGTTGCATCCAGCACGTGGTGCAAGCCATCAGCCCAGCGGCGCCTGTTGGAGGCCGATGCGCAGAGCGCCCGGTCCTGCAGCGTCACGACGCCGATTGCCGTGTCCAGAGCGTACGGATGCTCGAGCGCTACGCGGAGGGCCCCGGTTCCGTAGTGCACCATGTCTCCGCCGGCATCCACGGTGTGCTCCCGGTGACCAGCCTCCGCCAGCGTTGCCGAAACAAGGTCGACAAGCTGTCCCTTGCCGGCGGCCCCAACATCAAGCATGACCGGCTGCCCGGAGGAGATGGTGCTCCCACGCCACTGGAAGGTTGCGTCCCACGCCGCTGCCGGCACGGGGGCGCCGCGGGGCACAAAGGAGTAGTCGGCGTCGTATCCCAACTGGTCAAGTGACCGCCCCACCAACGGTGACATGGCTCCATCGGTCAGCCGGTGGAGCGTTCGGAATACGCGACCCAGTGCATCACCACTGGGAGGCAGGTCAACGCAACCACCGTCCGCGGCGAGCGCCGAGACCAGCGAGTCGGCGCGGAAGCGGGAATAAGTGGCATCGTAGTGGTCGATCACACGGACGACGGCGGCACGGACCTCCGCGGTCAACTCGCCTGGAGTGTCGATATGCCACCGTGTGCCGATGGCGTCGAAGCTGAATCTGTGCGCGTAGCCCGCGGGGCTCACTGCGCGGCTTCTCCCTTGATCTGCTCGATCGCGTCGCTGAAGCCGCCGCTGGTCAAGGAGGAGCCTGAGACCTTGTCGACGCTGAGTTCGTCGAGCGGAGTCCCGACGATCTGCTCCTTGATTCCGCTGCTGAACTTGCCCTGGTACTGCTCGGTGGTGGCGTTGCTCGGCATGGGCTCGGTCTGCACATCGGCAACACTGCCTGCCTCGAGGGTGACGGTGACGCCGATTGACTCCTCGCCGCCGGGCGTCTGGTAGGACCCTGTTGCGGAGTAGGTGCCATCGGCATAACTGCCGGATCCGCCGGCTCCGGGCTCGGCGGCGTTGGCAGCGTCACCTCCGCCACCGGGCGACGGCGTCGGGCTGGCAGCACACGCCGCCGATCCCATGAGGGAAACGGCGGCAAGCCCCGTCAGGGCCCAGCGCTGGTAAGGCTTCTTCACGGCGTCAGTCACGCAAACTCCTCGGTGGGGAACTGGAAGCGGTTCTGCTCCTGTACAACGCTAATGGCCCTCATTCGGTTCAGAACGGCTGCGGGATGGGTCGGCGACTTGGCGTCCGTCACAGAATCAGGGGGATTAGACCCGCGCCGTTATGCTGGATGGGTGACTCCCGAAGAACTCTCCTCCGCAATCTCCTCATGCCTGAAAGACGCCGTCGCAGCCGGTGAAATTGACGTGGAGCTGCCTTCCGAGGTACGAGTCGAACGGCCGAAGAGCCGCGAGCACGGAGACTGGGCAACCAACATTGCCCTTCAGCTGTCAAAGAAGGCCGGCATCAATCCCCGCGAGTTCGCGGGCATCCTTAAGTCCCGGCTTGAAGCGATCGACGGCGTTGCTTCCGTCGAGATCGCCGGTCCGGGCTTCCTCAACATCCGCCTCGACGCAGGTGCCGCCGGTGAACTGGCACGCTCGATCGTTGAGGCTGGACGCGCTTACGGCACGTCGGATGCTCTGAACGGCACGAAGATCAACCTGGAGTTCGTGTCCGCGAATCCTACGGGGCCGATCCACCTTGGCGGTACGCGCTGGGCTGCCGTGGGCGACGCGCTGGCGCGTATGTTCCAGTCCCAGGGCGCTTCCGTCACGCGGGAGTACTACTTCAATGACCATGGAGCGCAGATCGACCGCTTTGCGCGCTCGCTGTACGCCAGCGCCAAGGGCGAGCCCACACCGGAAGACGGTTACGGCGGCGATTACATCTCGGACATCAAGGACCGGGTCCTGGCGATCGTTCCGGCCATCCTGGACCAGCCGGACGAGGAAGCGCTCGAGCAGTTCCGCGCTGTCGGCGTCGACCTGATGTTCGGTGACATCAGGAAATCGCTGCATGACTTCGGCGTTGATTTCGACGTCTACTTCCATGAGCATTCGCTGTTCGCCGACAACTTCGTGGGCGGACTTCTCGAGCAGTTGAAGTCCTCGGGGAACCTCTTCTTCGAAGGCGGCGCCTGGTGGCTCAAGTCCACGGAGTTCGGTGACGACAAGGACCGCGTGGTCATCAAGTCGGACGGCAGCCCCGCTTACATCGCCGGCGACATCGGCTACTTCGTGAACAAGCGGCAGCGCGGTTTCGACCTGAACATCATCATGCTGGGGGCGGACCACCACGGCTACGTCGCCCGGCTGAAGGCAGCGGCAGCGGCGCTCGGTGACAACCCGGACACTGTCGAGGTGCTGATCGGCCAGATGGTGAACCTCATGAAGGACGGCCAGCCCGTCCGCATGTCCAAGCGAGCCGGAACCGTTGTCACCCTCGAAGACCTTGTGGACGCCGTCGGCGTGGATGCTGCCCGGTACACCCTCGCGCGGTTCTCGGCCGACTCGAACATTGACATCGACCTCGACCTGCTGACCAAGCGAAGCAATGAGAACCCGGTGTTCTATGTGCAGTACGCGCACGCCCGGACCCATGCCGTCCAGCGCAACGCCGCTTCCGCCGGCGTCGATACCAGCGCATTCGACGCTGCCGCCCTGACGCACGCCACCGAAGGTGAACTGCTGGCGGCGCTGGGTCAGTACCCCGGTGTGGTGGCCCAGGCCGTCACCTTCCGCGAGCCGCACCGGGTCGCCCGGCACCTTGAAGTCATTGCCGGCACCTACCACCGGTGGTACGACGCCTGCCGCATCGCTCCCATCGGCGATGCTCCGGTCGAGGATGTCCACCGGACCAGGCTGTGGCTCAACGACGCCACCCAGCAGGTTCTCGCCAACGGGCTGGATCTTCTGGGCGTATCTGCTCCGGAACGGATGTAACGTGCCTGCCTCACCTCTCGCCCCCGAATGGCTGTCCTACCCGAAGGACGTCAATTCCCTCAACCCGGCCCTGTGGGCATCCACTGTCACCAGGGGGCGCAACGGCGTCCTGTCGGTTGACGGTATCGCGGTCACTGACCTGGCCGAGCAGTTCGGCACGCCCGTCTACGTGGTGTCCGAGAATGATTTCCGTGCCCGTGCCCGCGGCTTCCGGGATGCTTTCAATGCCGCCTTCCGGGATCTGTGCGGGGGAGTCGACGTCTACTACGCGGGCAAGTCCTTCCTGTGCTCGGAGGTAGCCCACTGGGTTGCCGAAGAAGGCCTCCGTCTGGACACATCCTCCGGCGGCGAGCTCGCGGTCGCCATGAGGGCAGGTCTGCAGGGGCGCCAGCTCGCGCTGCACGGCAACAACAAGTCCGATGCCGAACTGAACCGCGCGCTGGACCTGCAGCTCGGACGCATCGTCGTGGACAGCCTTGATGAGCTGCAGCGGGTGGGTGCGCTGGCGCAGGCCCGCGGTGCGACCGCCAACGTGATGCTCCGTCTCACCCCCGGCGTGCACGCACACACCCACGAATTCATCGCCACCGCGCACGAGGACCAGAAGTTCGGGCTCTCCCTGGCTCCGTCGTCGCCGGGTGGGGACTCACCTGCCGCGCAGGCCGTCGCAGCTGCGCTTGGCCACCCCTGTATTCACCTGCTGGGAGTTCACAGCCACATCGGGTCGCAGATCTTCGAGTCCGCGGGGTTCGAGCTGGCGGCGCGCCGGCTGCTCGGGTTCCTCGCCGAGGTGCGCGACCGCCACGGCGTCGAGCTGGAAGAACTCGACCTGGGCGGCGGGTACGGCATCGCCTACACCGAAGCCGACACCCCGCGTTCCCCAGCCGTCATCGCGCAGGCGATGGCCGCCGTCGTCGGTGATGCCTGCGCCGGGCACGGGCTGCGCGCGCCGCGGATCTCGATCGAGCCCGGCCGCGCCATCGTCGGTCCCAGCACCCTCACGCTGTACACGGCAGGCACCACCAAGACGGTCCAGGTGGACCTCGACGGCGGCTCCCATCCGCGGCGCTATGTGTCGGTGGACGGCGGCATGAGCGACAACGCCCGCCCTGTGCTGTACGACGCCGACTACTCAGCGACGGTGGCATCCCGCACCTCCGTCGAGGAGCCGGTTCTGTCGCGCGTGGTCGGCAAGCACTGCGAGAGCGGCGACATCGTGGTGCGCAGCGCCTACCTGCCCGGGGACACCACATACGGTGACCTCATCGCGGTACCCGGGACGGGTGCCTACTGCTGGTCTCTGGCCAGCAACTACAACTACCTCACCCGCCCTCCCGTCGTCGCGGTGAAGGACGGAGAAGCCCGCGTGATCGTGCGCGGCGAAACCGAGGAAGACCTGCTCTCGCGCGATGTGCCGCGCGGGCAGAGCAACGACCGAGCAACTCTGAAACCAGGAGCCTGATCGATTTGATGAACGCCACCAATCCCACCGGTGCCAACCGAACAGTGCGAGTTGCGCTGCTCGGTTGCGGAAACGTCGGATCGCAGGTTGCGCGGATCCTTCTCGAGGACGCCGATAATCTAGCCGCCCGCGTCGGTGCGCGTCTGGAGCTCACGGGCATTGCCGTGCGGACAATCGACGCACCCCGTGAAGCTGATTTGCCGCGTGAGCTGTTCACCACGGACGCCGAGGCTCTGGTCGAGGGTGCGGATATCGTCATCGAACTCATGGGCGGGATTGAGCCGGCACGCACGCTGATCCTGCGGGCGATCGACCACGGGGCCACTGTCGTCACCGGAAATAAGGCGCTGCTCGCTCAGGACGGCCCGACGCTGTATGAGCGGGCGGACGCTGCCCACGTGCAGCTGTCCTATGAGGCAGCAGTCGCCGGCGCGATCCCCATTCTCCGGCCGATCCGCGACAGCCTCTCCGGCGACCGCATCACCCGCGTGCTCGGCATCGTGAACGGCACCACCAACTACATCCTCGACCAGATGGACAGCACGGGCGCCCAGTTCGCGGACGCACTGGCCGATGCACAGCGTCTCGGGTACGCAGAAGCTGACCCGACGGCCGACATCGAGGGATACGACGCCGCGTCCAAGGCCGCGATTCTCGCTTCGCTCTCCTTCCACACGCGCTTCGCGCTAGAGAACGTCCACTGCCAGGGCATCAGCTCGGTCTCCGCAGAAGACATCGCCGCCGCCAAGGATGCAGGGTTTGTCATCAAGCTCCTCGCCATCGCGGAGCTGATCAAGGACGCCGCGGGCGACGACGGCGTCAGCGTTCGGGTCCACCCCACGTTGCTGCC
>NZ_JAPSHV010000125.1 GCF_031179385.1 Arthrobacter sp.
CGCCTCACCACCTCCCAGGTCGACGGTTTCCTCGACGAGGTCGCCAGCGCGGTGGACAACAACAGCGGTTTGATCGTGAGCGGTGCCCTCTCCTTCGGGGAAGGCGCCGGTTACTTCCTGGCCGGGCTGCTGTTGACGGTCTTCGCGCTGATTTTCTTCCTGCACGACGGCGACGCCATCTGGCGCTTCATCGCCGGCCTTGCACCGCGGCGTGCCCGTGCAGCAATCACGGGGGCGGGCCTGCGGGGCTGGACCTCCATGGCGAACTACGTGCGTGTGCAGATCCTGGTCGCGTTCATCGACGCCATCGGCATCGGGCTGGGCGCGGCGATCATCGGAGTGCCGCTGGTGCTCCCACTCACGGTCCTGGTCTTTCTGGGCTCGTTCATTCCCATTCTTGGTGCACTTTTCACCGGAATGGTGGCGGTTCTGCTGGCCCTGGTGGCCAACGGGTGGGTCAATGCCCTGGTGATGCTCGCCATCGTGCTGGTGGTGCAGCAGGTCGAGGGGCACATCCTCCAGCCCTTCGTCATGGGCAGGGCCGTCTCATTGCACCCGCTCGCCGTGGTGCTGGCTGTGGCAGGCGGCTCCCTTGTGGCAGGCGTGGCGGGTGCCCTGTTCTCGGTTCCGTTGCTGGCAATCCTCAACACTGTCGTTCGCTATATTGCCAACCGCGCCTGGGAAACCGACCCTGCACTCGGTGTTCCCGCCCCGTATCCCGAACCGGGCGGCTCCATTACTCCTTCGTCCCGTCCATCCGGTGAGTTCGTCGAACCGGAACCCTCCACGAAAGAAGCGTCATCGTGACCACCGACCTCGCCCAGCTGGCAGTGACCCTCGAGGATGTCCTCGAAGCGCAGAAAATGCTCGACGGCGTCATCGCGTACACGCCGATCGAGGAGTCCCGCGCGCTCGGGCGGTTGACGGGCGCCAAAGTCTCGCTCAAGTGCGAGAACCTGCAGCGCGCCGGCTCCTTCAAGGTGCGCGGCGCCTACGTGCGGATGGCCCGGCTTTCCGCCGAGGAGCGCGCCCGCGGCGTCGTGGCCGCCTCGGCCGGCAACCATGCCCAGGGTGTCGCGGTCGCGGCTGCACGGCTGGGCATCCAGGCCCGCATCTACATGCCGTTGGGGGTCGCCTTGCCCAAGCTTGCTGCAACCCGGGGGCACGGTGCTGAAGTGGTGCTGCACGGCCACAACGTGGATGAAGCCCTGACTGAAGCCAAACGGTACGCCGATGAACACGGCGCGGTCTTTGTGCATCCCTTCGACAATGTTGACGTCGTAGCAGGGCAGGGGACAATCGGCCTCGAAATCCTTGAACAGGTGCCCGACGTCGACACCATCCTCATGGGCGTCGGCGGCGGCGGGCTGCTGGCCGGTGTGGCCGTCGCCGTCAAGGCTCGTGCACGGGAACTGGGCCGGGAAATCCGCGTGATCGGCGTCCAGGCGGAGAACGCCGCCGCCTACCCGCCATCGCTCGCCGCTGACGCCCTGGTTCCGCTGACAAAGGTGTCGACCATCGCGGACGGCATCGCGGTGGGACGCCCGGGCCAGCTTCCGTTCTCGATCATCCGCGAGCTGGTTGATGACGTCGTCACCGTCAGCGAGGACTCACTGGCGCGCGCGCTGATCTTCCTCCTCGAGCGGTCGAAGATGGTGGTGGAGCCGGCTGGTGCCGTGGGCGTCGCGGCACTGCTGGACGGGAAACTCACCGAGAACGGCGCGAACCCGGGGAACACCGCCGTCGTGCTTTCGGGTGGCAATATCGATCCGATGCTGATGCTCAAGGTGATCCAGCGCGGACTCGCCGCCGCGGGGAGGTACCTCGTGGTGCGCATGCTGCTCGATGACCGCCCGGGCTCGCTCGCGACCATCTCCAGGATCATCGCGGAATCTGATGCGAACGTGACGGGGGTCGACCATACGAGGGTGGGCGGATCCATCAGCATGGGTGACGTGGCAATCACCATCAATATGGAAACGAAGGGCGAGGAGCACTGCGAGCAGGTGCTGAACAACCTGCGGGCTGAGGGTTTCCAACCCGTCGTCATCCAGGGCTGACATGCTGGCTAAGCGGGCACGCGCCGGTCTGATCACGGTCATCGTTTTCGCTGCAGTGCTGTGGGCGGTGCAGCTCCTCAATACGCTCACCGGCTTCTACCTGATCCGTGTGCTCGGCATCGAACCGCGCCAGGTGGAGGGGCTCGACGGCGTAATCTTCGCGCCGCTCCTGCACGCCGACTTCGGTCACCTTTTCAGCAACACCCTGCCGCTGGTGGTGCTTGGCTTCCTGGCCTTCCTCGAGGGGGTGAGGCGGTTTGTCATTGCGGTCTCGGCGAGTTGGCTCGCATCAGGCGTGGGCGTGTGGATCTTCGGGGGAGGGGTGACCATCGGGGCGTCCGGCGTCGTCTTCGGGCTGTTCGCCTACCTGCTGGTCCGCGGCTTCTACAACAGGGACTGGAAACAGATCCTGCTCGCCGTGCTGCTCTTCGGGATGTACGGCTCGCTGCTGTGGGGCGTACTGCCGCAGTTCGGCTCGAATATCTCCTGGCAGGCCCACCTTTTCGGCGCACTCGGCGGTGTGCTCGCGGCCCTGATACTGAAACGGCGGCCGACCCCTGCCGGGACCGACCGCCGTCTGGCGAGCTAGCGTCGACTAGCCTGCGTAAGGCTTCGCCGAGAGGATTTCGACGGTGATTTCCTTGCCGTTCGGCGCGGTGTACTTCACGGTGTCTCCGGCCTTGTGTCCCTGGATCGCTGCGCCGAGCGGGGACTTCTCGCTGTACACGTCCATGTCGGTGTCACCTGCAACCTCGCGGCTGCCCAGGAGGAAAGTTTCCTTGTCTCCGGCGATGTTCGCCTCGACCAGCATGCCGGGTTCCACGATGCCGTCATCAGCGGGGGATTCTCCGACGTGGGCGTTGTTGAGCAGTTCGGTCAGCTGGCGGATGCGGGCCTCGGCCTTGCCCTGCTCTTCCTTGGCTGCGTGGTAGCCGCCGTTCTCCTTGAGGTCTCCCTCAGAGCGCGCCTGCTCGATGCGGGCAACAATCTCGGTGCGGCCGGGGCCGGACAGGTGGTCCAGCTCAGCCTTGAGGCGGTCGTAGGACTCCTTGGTGAGCCAGGCGACGGGTGCGCTGTTGGTGGACACGATATCTCCTTAGGTACGTCGAAGCCCTGAGCGGGATTCGGCTGCGGCCTTTGCCGTGATGTGCGCATCAACAAGCAAAGACCCCGCCTGCGTGATGGCCTTTGTTCTGGACTACTCCAGTAAGAACCACGGCGGGGCGGGGCGGAACGTATCAGTCCATTATAGTCAGCATGGCCGGATAACCCAATAACGGCGCGGATCGCCAGCGCTTTCGACGCGACGTTAGTCGGTGATCCAGCAGGCGTTGACCCCGCCGGTGACGCCTTCGGATTCGGTCCGGACCGGGGTGTTGTGGGAGGTGGTGCGGCCGTCGATGCTTGCTCCCGGGTTGCCGGGAGGGATGGTCACCACAGTCCAGCCGACAATGGCGTAAGACTCGTTGAGGACCTGCACGGCGCACTGTGCGGTGGCCGCCGGATCCTTGGTGACCTCGTAGTCCACGCGCGCGAGGTTCGGACCCTCGATGCTGAAGCCGACATCCTTGGATGAGACGGGCGGTGTTCCGGCGAAGAGACTGAACACGCCGGTGGCGACGACGGCGACCGCCAGGACCGTCCAGATCAGTAGGCGGTTCCGCTTCCGACGCTGCGCCGACGGTGTGCGCTGTGGCTTGGGGGCACCGTAGCGATTGGCTACTCTTGGTACTGGCGCGTGGTCGGTGCTCATCGGTTCAAGTTTACCAACCGGTACTTCAGTTCGTTCACCTCGTTTCCAGCCGATGGTCCAGCGGGATCACCGGCGTCGACAGACCAGGAAAGATTCAGGAGCCTTCAGTGTCCATGCCGGATAACACCCCCGACGCGCCCTTCCTCCGCGCGGAGAACGACGGCGGCCTCCGCCTCCTTGCGGTGCACGCACACCCCGACGACGAATCCAGCAAGGGCGCCGCAACCATGGCCAGCTATGTCGCCGCGGGAGTATCCGTGATGGTCGCAACCTGCACGGGAGGCGAGCGCGGCGACATCCTGAACGCACAGATGGCCGACGTTCCGCATGCACTGCGCGACCTTGCCGGACTGCGCCGGCTTGAGATGGCGGAGGCAGCGGCCGCCCTTGGCATCGAGCACCGTTGGCTCGGATTCGTCGACTCGGGGCTGCCCGAAGGGGATCCGCTTCCGCCGCTTCCCTTTGGCTGCTTCGCGCTGCAGCCGCTGGAGCGCGCTGCGGCCCCGTTGGTTCGCCTGGTCCGCGAGTACCGCCCGCACGTAATCCTGAGCTACGACGAGAACGGTGGATACCCGCACCCTGATCACATCATGGCGCACCGGGTCGCGGTTGAGGCTTATGAGGCAGCCGGTGATCCGTCCCGTTATGAAGGACTTGGTGAGCCGTGGGAACCGCTTAAGCTCTACTACGACCGCGCCTTCAACCCGGAGCGGTTCCGTGCCCTGCACTTCGCGCTCGAGGAAGCGGGCCTGCAGTCGCCCTACGCCGAGCGGATCGCCGCCTGGCTGGAGGCTGACGCCGAAGGCCACCAGCCCGCGCGGCCCACCCACCCTACGACCACGCAGATCGACTGCGGGGACTATTTCGAGCACCGGGAGCGCGCTCTGCTGGCGCACCGCACGCAGGTTGAGCCGGAGGGCTTCTTCTTCGCGGTCTCCGCGGATCTGCAACGCAAGGTGTGGCCGTGGGAGGACTACTCACTGATTCACTCCCGCGTACCGCACGAACTGCCTGAAACGGACTTCTTCGCGGGCATAGAATAAGTCCTGTGGGCTGTCCCGCTCGGGGACATTTCCGCCGTAGATACTCGTGAAAGTGGTGCTCTGGAGTGTTCTCCCTGCTGAACCTGGCCGCAACCGTGACGCCTGCGCCGGGTGATGAGCCCTCGCTGCGCCCGGGGCTGGATCCCACACAGGTCACTCCCGGCCTGCTGGGGTTCCTGGCCACGCTGTTCCTGGTGATCGCAGTGATCTTCCTGATCCGCGATATGACCCGCCGAATCCGCCGCGTGCGGTACCGCGAGATGGCCAACCTCGAGGCCGAGGAAGCAGCCGCCCGGAAGGCTTCCGGGAATGGAGGCGCCGCTCCTGACCCGGCAGCCGAGGCATCTGACGGCTCCGGCCGGCGCCGCACTCCCGGCGGCAAATACGGCCCCGACGCCCCATAACCATGGCTGACCGGCTGCGCAGTGAGGCTTCCGCTTATCTGCGTCAGCACGCCGACAACCCGGTTGACTGGTGGCCCTTCACCGAAAGTGCCTTCGCCGAAGCTGAACGCCGGAATGTCCCGGTCTTTGTCTCGGTAGGGTATGCCGCCTGTCACTGGTGCCACGTCATGGCCCATGAGTCCTTCGAAGACAGCGCCATCGCCGATTACCTGAACGCTCACTTCGTCTCCATCAAGGTGGACCGGGAGGAGCGCCCCGACGTCGATGCCGTCTACATGGCCGCCACCCAGGCCATGACCGGGCAGGGCGGGTGGCCGATGAGCGTCTTCACGCTTCCTGACGGCCGGGCCTTCTTCGCCGGCACCTACTACCCGCCGGTTGCGGTGCAGGGCAGGCCGTCATTTCGCCAGATCCTTGAGGCGATTACCGACGCCTGGACGGGACGCCGCACTGAGGTCGACAACAGCGCGGCCCAGCTCGCCGACAACCTCGGAGAGGCCCGCCGGCGCAGCGGGGGCCTGCTGCGCCTGGGGAACGAGAGAGGTGGGCCGGCGCCGGAGGAGACACTCACCGCCGCCGTCGCAGCGCTCGAGGCCCAGGAGGACCCCGCCTACGCCGGTTTCGGCGGGGCGCCCAAGTTCCCGCCGTCGTCGGTGCTTTCCTTCCTGCTGGCCAGAGCCCGTTCAGACGACGACGGCACGTCCGCCGCGCTCGCCGGCCGCACGCTCGAGCGCATGGCGGTCTCGGGGATCCACGATGTGCTGCGCGGTGGATTTGCCCGCTATGCGGTGGATCAGGCGTGGGCGGTGCCGCACTTCGAGAAGATGCTCTACGACAACGCGCAGCTCATACGCGTCTACGCCCGCTGGGCGGTGCAGGCGGAAGACCCGGAGCAGAGGGCGCTGGCGGAGCGCACGGCCCGCGGCATCGCCGGCTGGCTTGAGGCCGAACTGCAGTTGCCCGGTGGTGCATTCGCTTCCTCGCTCGATGCCGACACCGTGATCGAAGGCCGACGTGTGGAGGGTGCAACCTACACCTGGAGCGCCGCGCAGGTGCAGGCAGTACTCGGAGACCAGGCAGGGCCTGCGCTGCAGCTGTTCAACACGGAGGAAGGGCAGGTGGAGGACGGAGCGTTCACCCTGCACGCCGGACGTCTGTGGAGCGCCGGGGAGCAGGCGCTGTGGGAAGAGGCAGCGCCGTCGTTGCTGGCATCGAGGCTCGATCGGCCGCAGCCGGAGCGTGATGACAAGGTTGTGGCGTGCTGGAACGGCCTGGCCATCGGTGGACTCGCGGACGCCGGGGCGCTGCTCGGAGACGCCGGGATGCTTCGCCTGGCCGAGGGCGTCGCGCGCTATCTCCTGCGGGTCCACTGGGACGGTGCCCGGCTTCGCCGGGTGTCGCACTCCGGAAGCGCTGCGGCCGTCGAGGGGTTGCTGGAGGACTACTCCGGAGTGGTCGACGGGCTGCAGGCCCTCTACGCGGCGACGGGCAACACGGAGTGGTTCGAGGCAGCGGAGGACATCCTCCGGGTCGCGTTGGAGCGGTTCACCGGTGCTGACGGAGCCGTGGTGGACGCCGCGGACCTGGACACTCAGCTGCGTTCGGCGCAGGGGGAGCAGAACGCGGCCGACCCCTTCGACAACGCCACTCCCTCGGGCGTCGCCTTGCTGGCCGGCGCGCTGGTGACGTCAGCGGCATACACCGGTTTGAT
>NZ_JAPSHV010000126.1 GCF_031179385.1 Arthrobacter sp.
CCCTCGGTGAAGGAGTCACCGAGGGCGACATAACGGTTCCAGGGATGGGGGTATTCGTTCAACTTCTCCTGTGTCTCGGTCACTCCGCCATCCTGCCAAGCAAGGGCAGGCTACGCGAACGCTGGTTCCCGGCCGCCGGACGAATCATGCCACCATGGAGCAATGACCACTCTTCCCTCGCCTGACGGCAACGCTGTGCCCGCTTCCGGAAAAGAACCCGTCGTTGTCTGGTCGAAGCCCGAAGACTCACGTGCCGGCACCCCGCTGCTGGTGCTGCTGCACGGGCACATGGCAAACGAGGAAGACCTCATGGGCATCCTGGACTTCCTCCCCGATGAATTCACGGTGGCATCCGTCCGCGCACCGGTGGCACAGGGTCCAGGCTTCACCTGGTTCCCCCTGATGCAGGACACCGCATACTCCGTGGACAAGGTCACCGCAGCGGTTCAGGACGTCATTGACTGGGTGGACACCATCAAGGAACCCCATTCGAGCGTGACCCTGCTCGGCTTCTCCATGGGCATGGCGGTGGCGAGCTCCATGCTGCGGGCCCGCCCCACCGACTATGCCGCCGTCGTCGGGCTTTCGGGTTTTGTCGTCCCAGCTGAAGACAGTGGGTTCTTCAAAGACGAAGCGCTCGAAGCGAATCCGGTGCCATTTTTCTGGGGCCGCGACCAGGAAGACCCGGTCATCCCGTCCGATCGCATCGAGTTCACCCACGGCTGGCTGAACCGCCATACGAAGCTCACCAAGGTGCTCTACGCAGGGATGTACCACAGCATCAACGCCCAGGAGCTGGGTCACGTCCGGGAATTTCTGCAGATGGTTGTGCCAGGGGTCAGCCGGACACCACGGTCACGGTAACGCCGTTGACGGTGACCGCGTCTCCGGCATGAAGCTGCCGTCCCCGGCGATCCTCAATTTCGCCGTTGACCTTCACCATTCCGTTCTCGATGAGTTCCTTGGCCTCTACGCCGTCCTCGGCAAGGTTGGCCAGTTTGACCAGCTGGCCCAGCCTGATCATTGAATCGCGGATCGGAACCTCAGTGTCTTTGCTCATAGTTCCATCATGCCTGCCCTCCGCACCTGCTCCTCACGGATCAGTGACCTAGGGTTAACGGGTGTCTCGCGCCCGCCACCTTCCCGCCGTCGTCGGTCTTCCCTTGGCGGTCGCCGCCGGAGTGGCTATCCCGCTCCAAAGCAGGATCAACGGCGCCCTCGGACAAACCCTCAAGGACGGCCTTGCCGCCGCACTCATCAGTTTCGGAACCGGACTGGTGCTGATGATCCTCATCTCCCTCCTGCTGCCACGCGGCAGGGCGGGGTTCGCGCAGCTGATTCCCGCCGTACGGGAGCGCCGCTTTCCCCGCATCTACCTCGCGGCCGGCACCATCGGCGCACTGTTCGTTTTCTCGCAGGCACTCACCATTTCGATCCTCGGAGTGGCGCTGTTCACCGTTGCCGCCGTGATGGGCCAGACGCTCAGCGGGCTCGCTGTTGACCGGATGGGTATCGGGCCGGGCGGTCGACGTGTCATCACGCCGATGCGTGTGATCGGGGTAGCGCTGACCGTCGCGGCGGTCATCTGGGCGGTGTCGCCCCGGCTAGGAGAAACGGGCACGACGGCGGCACTCATCCTGCCGCTCCTGCTTCCCATTGCGGCGGGCATACTGGTGAGCTTCCAGCAGGCGATGAACGGAACAGCCGCCATGCAGTACGGCACTCCGATCACAGCGACGCTCATGAACTTTGTTGCCGGGTCGACGCTGCTGCTTGCTGCGTGGCTCGTGAAGCTGATCGCGGTTGGACCGCCTGAGCCGTTGCCGGGGGATTGGTGGTACTACCTCGGCGGGCCGATGGGGTGCGTTTTCATCGGGATCGGGGCGCTCCTCGTGCGGTCCCTGGGCGTCCTCCTCACTGGCCTCGGCATGATCGCGGGCCAGCTGCTGGGTTCGCTGGCACTGGACCTTGTGTTGCCGACGCCGGGTACGGTCGTCGTCTTCGCCACGGTTGCAGGGCCTGTCCTTGCCCTCGGAGCGATTATTTTGACAACCCTCCCCTGGAGCCGGGGCCTCCTTAAGCGCTCCTGATCGACCGCCTGGAGCAGAACGGGACGGGTCACCTGTACCGGTGAACCGTCCCGTCCTTGTCTTACTGGTTCGTGTTACTGGTCAACCATTTCGTCGTGATCGTGCTCCGGGTGGAGTCCGCCGCCGCTCTCCGTGCCGCCGCCCAGAGGGTTGCCGTCGAAGCTGGTCTTTTGCTTGAAGTTGCCCTTCACGTTGTCACCGACGCCGTTCACCGCCGTCGTATTTAGGGCGTAGGTGAGCGTTAGGTGGGCGATGGCATCGCTCATCTGGTCCAGCGACTCAATGCTGACGTTGCCGGTGTCGTCGCACGCAGCGTGGTAGCAGGCATCGTAGGGTGCCCCTGCAACGCCGCCGAACAGCATGGCTTGTTCCTCAGTCTTGACGCCCTCAGCGCCCGTGAAGAGCCCCCCGGCGGGGACACCCTGCGCGATGAAGGGCCCATAGTCGCTGCGGCCGCTGAATGCCGTCTCACCGGAGGGGAGTCCTTCCGCGGCGAAGTAGTCGTGGAAGTCCTGTTCGATTTGCCCCGATCCTGCCGGTCCCGCAGCAGCGCCGGGCCCGACGGGGAAGGCGGAATTGTCGCCGTCATACACGAAGCGGCCGAAGTTCGGCGAGCCGATCATGTCGAAATTCAGGTACAGGCCGACCTTGGCCAACTCGCCGGACGCCACAGCACCATTGACATAGTGGTGTGCGCCCAGCAGTCCCTGCTCCTCTGCACCCCACCAGGCGAAACGGACCTTGTTGGCGGTTTGGACCTTGCTCATCGATTCCGCGACGGCGAGGATTGCGGCGCTTCCGGTGCCATTGTCATTGATACCGGGACCCGCCTGCACGCTGTCGAGGTGCGCTCCCACCATCACAACGTTGTCGGCATCTCCGGACGCGGTCTCAGCGAGCACGTTGGCGGTCTTCCGGTTCTCCGAGATGGTGTCGGCCGCGACCCGGCCGGTGACACCGTCACCCATCAGGCCGACACCGACGTCGTAGCTGGCCCCAAGCACCGGAATGGTGATTCCCGGAGCGCCCAGCGTACCGGCGATCGGGCCTGTGCTGCCGGCAAGCCCCGTGTTGAAGATGACGACGGCGGTGGCGCCGGCTGCTGCAGCATTGCTTGCCTTCTGAGCAAAGGGACAGCTTCCTCTCTGTACCAATGCAATTGAGCCGGTCGGGAAACCTGCGAAGTCGGCGGCTTCGCAGCCGCTGGTGTTACCGGCTCCAACGGCGCCCGTAGTGTCCACTGTCGTAAAGGAGCCGGTAACGTCTCCGGCGCCGGAGTAGGTCATGGTGGCGAAGGTACCAGCCGGGTAGTTCACCGCGGTGGGGCTGACCTGTGTCAGGACGGAAGGGCTCAACTCCTGGAAGTAGGGGAACGTGAATTCCTGCACCGTCGGGGTGTATCCGGCAGCCTGCAGTTTTCCAACGACGTAGTTCACTGATTCGTCGTAGCCGGCGGTGCCGGATGCGCGGGTCCCGCCGTGCGCCACCGCAACGGAATCCAGGGCATCGAGATGGCCGACCACCCGGTCAACCGTGACGGCGTTGCGCAGTTTCTGGGAAGTGTTGTTGTTGCTGTTCTCGTGGGTTGGCACGGCGGTTGCTGCCAGCCCGGCCGAAGCGACAAGCGCAAGCCCGCCAGCAAAAGCCAGGGATGCACGCCCAAAATGGGCGCGCTTGTAGAGAGCGTTAGGGATCACCGTTGTTCCTTCTGTCGCACAGATGTGCCTGCGGTCGCGGACACTAGAACCCCTGTGGCGCGGATCACGCCACAGGGGTTCGCTCAATGTATGGATAGTCCTCGCACCGCGTCAAGGGACCGGTACGGGCAGGGGAAAGGGTTGTGGCGAAGCGCGGCTGAGGGGCGTAGGGTCGGAATCCCGAACCGGGTATCCAGTTCTACGCAAAGGAGAACTCCATGGGCCTGAGCAACATCATTCGAAGCGCTGCCAGCCAGTTGGGCGGCAGGTCAGGCGGCACCACCCGGCGCACGCCTCGGACCGGCAGGATGTCCACCGGACGCGGTATGTCCACTGGACGCGGCGGAGTCAACAGGGGTGGCACGGGAGGCGTGGGCGGAATCCTCCGCAGCATCCTCAACCGGCGCTAAACCCCAGGCACCGGCGGTGGGCCGCCCAACCTCGCTTGGGAACCCACCGCCGAACTGCCGCGTCGGCGCTGCTTACGATTGGCGCCGCTTACGGTCGGCGCCGCTTACGGTCGGCGCTGAATGGAAAGGGCGCCGGAAAGTCATAGCGCCAGGATCAGGACGCGGTCCTGACCACCAAAACGTCACATGGTGCGCCGTGGACAACACTGCTTGCGACGCTACCCAGAACGCGACCCAGGCCCTTCATCCCGACATTGCCGACCACCAGCAGCTGGGCGTTGGAACTCTTGGCTTCTTCGACCAGCGCGTCCTGTGGTTTCCCGCGGCGGGCCGCCGGACGGATTGAAAGGCCGGAATGATCTGCACGCAGCTGCTCTGCAACGCGTCCAGCCAGCGACAGGGCGCGCTCGGCGTCGTCGAGGATGTAGGTGTCGCTCCCGATCTTCACGATCTCCGTGTTGTCCTGCACATGCGCACTCAGCACGACGAGCTCGGTCCCCAGGCCACTAGCCAGTTCGGCCGCCCGGGTAGCGGCCTTGAAAGCCGTGTCGCTACCGTCGACTCCCACAAGAACAACTCCTGCCATGGTGCATCCTCCTTGATACGCGACACCGTCGGTGCGGTGTCTGGAAACTGGACCCGAGGGTTTGCACCCCGGACCGACATCCTTACCAGTATGGGAGACGAATCATTCCCGGACCGCATTCCGGGAAGCAATGTCCGGTGATCTGCCGCTGGGCATGACGTCTGGCGGGCGTCGCCGTCGACGTGGTTTCGGTAGGCTAAGGTGGTACCTTCGCCCGCCCGCATTCGGCGCGGCAGCTCGCGCTCAATCGCCGTCTGCTGCGCTGTCCGGCGGCACGTCGACGACCGCACCCAGCGGCCTGTCCAAACATGTAGAGGATGGCATTCATCGTGGCCAAGCAGGTTTCCGCCCTGGACCCAATCATTTCCCTCGCCAAGCGGCGTGGCTTCGTTTTCCAGGCCGGTGAAATCTACGGCGGCTCGCGGTCCGCCTGGGACTATGGTCCACTCGGAGCCGAGCTGAAGGAAAACATCAAGCGCCAGTGGTGGCAGTCGATGGTCAGGGGCCGTGAAGACGTCGTCGGCCTTGATTCCTCAGTGATCCTTCCCCGCCAGGTGTGGGAAGCGTCCGGCCACGTCGAGGTTTTCTCGGACCCGCTGGTGGAGTGCCTGTCCTGCCATAAGCGCTACCGCGCGGATCACCTCGAGGAAGAGTACGAGGAGAAGAAGGGCCGGGCACCCGAGAATGGTCTCGCCGATATCGCCTGCGCCAACTGCGGCACCCGCGGCCAGTGGACCGAGCCGCAGGAATTCTCCGGTCTGCTCAAGACTTTCCTCGGCCCCGTCGCCAACGAGGAGGGCCTGCATTACCTGCGCCCCGAGACGGCCCAGGGCATCTTCGTGAACTTCAACAACGTGCTCACGACCTCCCGCAAGAAGCCGCCGTTCGGCATCGGCCAGATCGGCAAGAGCTTCCGCAACGAGATCACCCCCGGAAACTTCATCTTCCGCACCCGCGAGTTCGAGCAGATGGAAATGGAGTTCTTCGTCGAGCCCGGCACCGACGACGAGTGGCATGAGTACTGGATCAAGGAACGCTTCGACTGGTACACGGGCCTTGGCATCAATCCGGACAACCTGCGCCTCTTCGTCCACCCGCAGGAGAAGCTGAGCCACTACTCAAAGGGCACCACAGACATCGAGTACCGGTTCGGGTTCCAGGGCTCGGAGTGGGGCGAGCTCGAGGGCATCGCCAACCGCACCGACTTCGACCTCTCCACGCACTCGAAGCACTCGGGCACCGACCTGAGCTACTTCAACCAGGCCACCAATGAGCGCTACACCCCGTACGTGATCGAGCCTGCCGCCGGCCTGACCCGGTCCTTCATGGCGTTCCTCGTGGACTCCTACGCCGAGGACGAGGCACCCAATGCGAAGGGCGGCGTCGACAAGCGCACAGTCCTGAAGCTCGACCCGCGTCTCGCGCCCGTCAAGGCCGCCGTACTTCCGCTGTCCCGCAACGAGGACCTTTCACCCAAGGCGAAGGACCTCGGCGCGCAGCTCCGGAAGAACTGGAACATCGACTTCGACGACGCGGGCGCCATCGGCCGCCGCTACCGCCGCCAGGACGAGATCGGCACCCCTTTCTGCATCACAGTGGACTTCGACACCCTCGAGGACCAGGCCGTCACCATCCGGGAGCGCGACACCATGGCGCAGGAGCGGGTATCGCTGGACAAGGTCGAGGGCTACCTCGCGCAGCGGTTGGTGGGCGCCTAAGTGGCAATCCAGTACCGCCCCTGGCGTGAAGGCGACGACCTCGAACTCGTGCAGCTGTGGGGCGGGCCTGAAAGCCCGCCGGCAGAACAGTCCCGCGCGCTGTTCCGGCCGTCGTCGGACTCCCCATGGCTGCGCTGCATCGTCGCTGAGGACACCGTGGACGGCGTAGCGGTACCCGTAGCCGCCGGCTACGTATTCGAGCCGAAGCTTCACAACCGGCGGTTGTGGGCGTACGTCGAGGTCGGCAAGGACCACCGCCGCTCCGGCATCGGCGCCACCCTCCTCGGGATGCTTCGCCACGAGGCCGGCAGGTCGCCGTCGGGCGTGTCCACCCTGCGCGCCAAAGTGGTGCCCGGCTCCGGCGGCGCGGCGTTCGCTGAAGCTGCCGGACTCCGCGAGATCCAGCGTTCCCGGATTGTCGAGGTGAACCCGGGTGCGCTCGCCGTTCCGAACTTCACGGACGACGACGG
>NZ_JAPSHV010000231.1 GCF_031179385.1 Arthrobacter sp.
GGGTGATACCCACGACGTCGACGCCGTAATTCTGCGCGGCATGGAGCGCGAAGCTGCCCCAACCGCAACCCACGTCGAGGACACGCATTCCCGGCTGCAGGCCCAGCTTCCGGCAGACCAAATCCAGTTTCGATTCCTGGGCAGCGTCCAGGCCGGTGTTCTCGTCCTCCCACACCGCGCAGGAGTACACCATCGACGGACCGAGGACGAGCGCGTAGAAGTCGTTGCCGACGTCGTAATGGTGGGAAATAGCGGCGGCGTCGCGCTTCTTTGAATGCATGCGGCCCGTCCGCGTGACGTCCATTTCCTCCGGTGGGGGCGCCGGTGGAAGCCCAATCGCGCCGACCCGGACGGCGGTCCGCAGGAGCTTCCAGCGCTCGCCGAGGGTTGGAGGCCGAAACGCCTTCAGCTCGGCGAATTTTCCCACGGAACTCAACACGGAGAAACTTTCGAACAGGTCACCGGGCCCATCGATATCTCCGGCCACGTAAGCGCGGCTGAGGCCGAGTTGGTTTGGGCACCACAGCATCCGGCGCAGGCCCCGCCGGGAACGGAACTCGATGATTGGCGCATCAGCCGGCCCCGCCTCCGACCCGTCCCAGGCCTGAAGGCGCAACGGAATTTCATCGGTCCCCAGAATGATCCCCAGGGCCTCAGCCAACCTGGGTGCTACTCCCTTGCTTTTCGCCATGGTTCCTTATGTACTCCGATTCCCGCCCGAGGACCAGAGGTTATCGGGCGGGAAGTCCACGCATGCAAAGATGAGCGGTGATGATGCCGCTTAGCCAAATCCGTCGTATGAAGGACTCTGTCGATGCCGACTGGCGCTCGCCCGTCGCCGATCAGGTGGCGCACGCATGGGGCCGCGACCCCAACAGCGCCCGATGGTGGAGGTCCAGTGCCAGCCACGTCTTCGTGATTCCTGGCGATCCGCGGCGTTTTCTGCGCTTCATACCGGCGGGAACAGCGGCAGCATCCCGACTGCGGGCCGGCGCCGAGCTCGCCAATGACTTCCCGTCTGTCGACGGCCTCTGGATTGCGCGCCCGCTGCCCGCTGAGTCGGGCGAGCTGATCCCTACAGTGGACACTTCCTTCGGTCCGATGGCCGCGATGCTCGTCAACGAAGCACCCGGTGACGCCCTGGAGGTACCATCGCTCACCCCTGACCAAGCCCGGATGTGGGGACGCGCGCTCGCCCTCTTCCACGAAGTTGCGGGCGGCCCCGACGGCGTCACAATCCACGGCGACTTCGAGTTGGACAACCTCCGGTTCACTCCCGACGGCGTTTCCGTCTTCGATCTCGATGAGTCCCGTCCCGGCACAGCAGCGGAGGACGTTGCCCTCGCTACCCGTGCGCTGCGCGGAGACGAAGGCGACCGACCGGAGCCGCTGCTGTACGCCGAGTTCCTCGCCGGCTACCGGTCGCGACGGGACTTCACGGATGCGGAGGAAACAAGGGTCCCCGAGTACGCCCGTCAGTACTCGGCCCGCCGCGTAGCTGCCGGGCAGGAGATGCTCGACGACGGCGACAAGCCGACCGACCCGGACTGGTTACGTGAACTGCACAACGACATCCTCACCGCCAACGACTGGC
>NZ_JAPSHV010000232.1 GCF_031179385.1 Arthrobacter sp.
CTGACCTTGGACGAGGCGCAGGCGTTGGCGCTGCGCCAGGCCACCGAGGTGGTCGAAAAGGTGGTCGCTGCCCACCCGGGGACGAGGCTGGAAGCCAAGCCGGCCGGCGTCGTACTCCATACCCGCACCGCGGAAGATTCGGTGGCCGAAGCAGCCACCGAGGAAGCGCGCCGTCAGCTGTCGGCGATCGAGGGACTGCACCTGACGGACGGCAAACGGGTTCTCGAAACCTCGGTCCTGAGCTCCGACAAAGGGCAAGGCTTGGAACTCCTGCGCGCCTTTACCCAGGCTACGGCGGTGTTCTTTGCGGGCGACGATGTCACGGACGAGGACGCCATCAAGGCCCTGCAGCCGCAGGATCTGGGTGTCAAGATCGGGCCCGGGACCTCGGGAGCAGCATTCCGGGTGGACTCTCCGGACGCCTTTGCCCGGGTGCTCGAGACTCTCGCGGAACTGCGCCGGGCCTCCCCACAGAGCTGAGCCGTCTCCCAAAAGAATTGGGCCGCACTTCGGAATTTGCATTCACGTGCCATACTTGGTTCCGTGAGTCAGCTCACCTAACTGAATATCAACCCATCACAACGGATCGTCGGGCACGTACCTGCCCGTGAAGGGAAACACCATGGCAACGGTAACGTTCGATAATGCTACGCGCTTGTACCCGGGCACAGACAAGCCCGCAGTGGACAAGCTTGACCTGGAAATCGCAGACGGCGAATTCCTGGTCCTCGTCGGCCCCTCAGGCTGCGGAAAGTCCACCTCCCTGCGGATGCTGGCAGGCCTCGAAGATGTGAATTCGGGCCGGATCCTGATCGGCGACCGCGACGTCACCGACGTTCCGCCCAAGGACCGGGACATTGCGATGGTGTTCCAGAACTACGCGCTGTACCCGCACATGTCCGTGGCGGACAACATGGGCTTCGCGCTCAAGATCGCCGGCATCGGCAAGGAGGAGCGTGCCGAGCGCGTCCGCGAGGCGGCGAAGCTGCTGGACCTCGAGGAGTACCTGGACCGCAAGCCGAAGGCGCTCTCCGGCGGCCAGCGCCAGCGCGTGGCGATGGGCCGGGCGATTGTCCGTAATCCGCAGGTCTTCCTGATGGACGAGCCCCTCTCCAACCTGGATGCCAAGCTGCGGGTCCAGACCCGCACGCAGATCGCTTCCCTGACCCGGCGCCTGGGCGTCACCACGGTCTACGTCACCCACGACCAGGTCGAAGCAATGACCATGGGCGACCGCGTCGCAGTGCTCAAGGACGGCATCCTCCAGCAGGTGGACTCCCCTCGCAACCTCTACGACACGCCAGCCAACATTTTCGTTGCCGGCTTCATCGGCTCCCCGGCCATGAATCTGCTGGAACTGCCCGTGGCCGACGGCGGTGTCCAGTTCGGCGGCACGGTCTATCCGGTGCCGCGCGACGTGCTTGGCTCCGCGCACGGCAGCACCGTCATGCTCGGGGTGCGTCCGGAGGACCTGGAGCAGGCTGCGGACGGCCAGGGACTTGCCGTGGAGGTCGATGTGGTCGAGGAGCTCGGCGCCGACGCCTACGTGTACGGCCATACCGAAGTCAACGGCAGCCGGCACG
>NZ_JAPSHV010000033.1 GCF_031179385.1 Arthrobacter sp.
GCACTGGAGGTTCGGCGCCCGCGTCCTTCGACGTGGTCAACGTCCAGCAGCACCGTGAGGTCCGGGCGCAGTCCCTCGACAGCCCACATGTTGATATCCAGCACGCTGTCCGCACCCAGGCCCCGGCCCACGCCCTGATAAGCGACCGAGGAGTCGATGTACCGGTCACACACCACCACCTCGCCGCGCTGCAGGGCCGGCAGGATGACCTGATGCACATGGGCGGCGCGGGCAGCGGCGAAAATCAGGGCCTCAGTGCGGGCGTCAATATGGCCGTGCCCGTGTTCGAGTACGAGGGAACGAAGCTTTTCACCGATCTCCGTGCCGCCGGGCTCGCGGGTACGGATGACCGCATGGCCGTCCGCCTCAAGCGCTTCGGCAAGCCGCGTGGCCTGCGTGGACTTGCCCGCGCTGTCTCCGCCTTCGAACGCGATGAACATGCCAGCGGTGCGGCGGGGAGTCTGAGATGTCACTGGTTCAGCCTACCGACTTGCCCTGACGAACCGCGTTTCAACGGATGGTTCTGTGGATCACCGGGATCGAGCGGGCGCCCACAACCGCTGATCGCGCCAGAATCCGTAATAAGCGCCCGGTCGATGCAGGGACCGGGCGCCCGGACCAACTAACCTGATCGAATGACCCAGCACGCGAACCTTGCCCCGGATACGCTCACTGTGGCCGCAGGCCGCCCGCGGCGTGAGCACGATTCTCCTGTCAACCCGCCGATCGTGCTGTCGTCGACTTTCCACGAAACTGTTGCCCCCACGGGCAGCGACCGTATCTATGCGCGCATGTCCAACCCCACCTGGGATCCCTTCGAGGAGGCCCTTGCGGAGCTCGAGGGTGCTGCGCTGCCGGCACTGGCCTTCGCGTCGGGGCTGGGAGCTGCCGCGGCGGCCCTTTCGCTTGTTCCCACCGGGGGAGTAGTTGTCATCCCGCGCCACGCGTACGGTGGCTCCGTTTCGCTGGCGCTCGCCGAGGAGGCCCGCGGGCGGCTCACCGTTCGGCAGGTGGATGTCGCGGACACCGAGCAGGTGCTCGGTCAGCTTGAAGGCGCCGACATGCTGTGGCTCGAAAGCCCCACCAATCCGATGCTCGAGGTCGCCGAGACCGCTGTCCTCGCCGACGCCGCCCATGCCGTGGGCGCCCTCGTCGTCGTCGACAACACTTTCAACACACCGCTGGTGTGCCGACCGCTGGATTACGGAGCCGACGTCGTTCTGCACTCGGTCACCAAGTATCTTGCCGGCCATTCCGACGTCGTGCTCGGTGCACTGGTCACCTCCAACCCTGAGCTGCGTGACCAGCTGACGTCCTACCGCACGCTCCACGGGGCGATCGCCGGGCCGTTCGAGGTATGGCTCGCGCTGCGCGGACTGCGCACCCTTGCACTGCGGATGGAGCGCAGCCAGGCCAATGCGATGGAACTTGCGCGGCGCCTTGCCGGGCATCCCGCGGTCGAGCGGGTCCGCTATCCGGGACTTCCCACCGATCCGGGCCATAAGCGCGCCACCGCACAGCTCAAGGGCTACGGCGGCATCATCAGCATCGAGCCGGCTGGCGGACGGGAAGCCGCGGACGCCCTCGTGGAAGCGGTCCGCCTGTGGCTGCCCGCCACCTCCCTCGGTGGCGTGGAATCGCTGATTGAACGACGACGACGCCAGCCCGGGGAGCCGAAGACGGTTCCGGAAGCGCTGGTCAGATTGTCCGTCGGTATCGAGAACATCGAGGATCTCTGGGCGGATCTGGAAGCAGCACTCTCCTCCGCGCCGGATAACCGCTAGGCTGATTCCGTGGAAATCGTGCTGTTGACCGAGTTTTGGCTGTTCCGGGGTCTTGCCTTCCTCGCGCTCGGTATCGAACTGTGGGCGCTGGTCGACTGCGCGCAGCGCAAGCCGGCATCCTTCGAAGCCACGTTCAAGCGCACCAAGAGTTTCTGGTTGGGCATGACCGCAGGCGCTGCAGGCATCGGAGCGCTCACAGCCCTGTTCGGCGCCGCCGGACTGTTCGGGCTGCTGCAACTCGTTGCCATCATCGCGGCCTGCGTCTACCTTGCAGACGTGAAGCCGGCGGTCAGCGAAGTCCAGGGTAGCGGGCCGTACGGGCCCTGGTAAGCCTCGGCCTTCTTAGCGGGGCGCTACCGCATCCCAGGCGACTGTCACTTCTCCCAACCGCCACCTCGCCGGGCCGTCAAGAAGCGGCCAACCGGCGTCGCGCATGGACGTGCACATACGCAGCCAGCGTTGCCGGTTTCCGAATGATCGCAGCGGCGCTGCATCATGCCAGGCGCGATCCAGCGTCTGCAGGTAGTCGAATACCCGCTCCCCGGGAACGTTGCGGTGGATCAGCGCCTTGGGCAGCCTCTCGGCCACATCGGAGGGCACCTCGAAACCTCCGAACCGGAGGGAAATACTCAGCGACAGCGGTCCTTCCGGGGTGATCGCCGCCCACGTCGACCGTCGTCCGATCTCGTCGCAGGTCCCGTCGATGAACAGCCCGTTTGCGGATAACCGGCCGCGCACACGGTTCCAGTGCGCCAGATACTCTTCCTCACCGTACTGACGCAGTACGTTGAATGCGCGTACGACGACGGGACGCCGTCCGCCCAGCGGAACCTCGAATCCGCCCTGCACAAAGCTCAGGCCCGGGCGTGCAAGCGGAAGAGCTGCGCGGACGCGCTCAGGGTCGATCTCAACACCGACCACCTCAACATCGCCCCGGAGCGCCCGCAGGCGGGAGAAAAGTTCGACGGCGGTCACCGGCGTAGCGCCGTACCCGAGGTCCACCACCAGGGGATCATCAGCCCCGCGGATGCGCCACGCCTGGGGTCCGGTCAACCACCGGTCCATGCGCCGGAGACGATTGGGATTCGTGGTGCCGCGGGTGATCGCTCCAACCGGCTGTCCGGGCTTTCGTTCTGGCACCGTTCAAGGTTACGGGTAATGAAAGGTCCATCGGCTGCACTTCGTGTGCCCCTCATGCCCAAATACGGCAGACTTGAGCCATGACTTCTTACAAAGTGATCCTGCTGCGCCATGGCCAGAGCGAGTGGAATGAAAAGAACCTTTTCACAGGCTGGGTGGACGTGGCACTGACGGAACTGGGCCGCAAGGAAGCTGTGCGGGGCGGTGAGCTGCTGGTGGAACACGACATCCTGCCGGACATCGTCTACACCTCACGCCAGAAGCGCGCAATCATCACTGCGAACCTCGCCCTCGAAGCGGCAGATCGCAGCTGGATCGACGTCAAGCGCGACTGGCGCCTCAACGAGCGTCACTACGGAGCGCTGCAGGGCAAGGACAAGGCCCAGACGCTTGCCGAGTTCGGTGAGGAGCAGTTCATGGAGTGGCGCCGCTCCTATGACACCCCGCCGCCGCCCCTTGACGATTCCAGCGAGTATTCCCAGGCCAATGACCCCCGCTATGCGGACCTGGGCGAGAACGTGCCGCGCACCGAGTGCCTGAAGGACGTACTCGAGCGCTTCCTGCCCTACTGGGAGTCGGACATCAGCACGGACATCAAGTCCGGCAAGACCGTTTTGATTGCAGCCCACGGTAATTCGCTTCGTGCTCTCGTCAAGCATCTTGACGGCATCAGCGACGCGGATATCGCCTCGCTGAATATCCCGACGGGCATTCCTCTCGTGTACGAACTGGACGAAAACCTGAAGCCGGTCAAGGCCGGCGGTACCTACCTCGATGCCGACGCCGCCGCTGCCGCCATCGAGGCGGTCGCGAATCAGGGCAAGGCCAAGCACTGACTTCCTGCCGGTAGTGCTTCCACCCTGCACCGGGTGGAATCAAACCTTCACAACGACGACGGCCCGCCTCCTGGGGAAGGAAGCGGGCCGTCGTCGTTTGTCCGGCAGGTGGGTCAGTTGAGCGGAGCGCTGGGCTGCCACTCACCGGTGACGAGGTAGGTGACCTTCCGGGCAACAGAGACGCCGTGGTCGGCGAACCGCTCGAAGTAGCGGCTGGCCAGCGTGACATCCACGGTGGTGGGCGCCGAGGCGTTCCAGTCCGCTGCGGCAACCGCCTTGAACACCCCCGCATGAAGTTCATTGACCCGCGCGTTGTGGGCGTAGATTTCATTGCTCAGCTCAAGATTGCGGGTTTCGAGCAGCTCGGTCACCTTGCTGGCGATTGCGATGTCCAGCTGCGCCAGCTCGTTGAAGGTGGGCCGGATGCTTTCGGGGATGACATTCTCCGGGAAGCGAAGGCGGGCGAGCTGCGCGATGTGGCGGGCCAGATCGCCCATGCGCTCGAGCGATGCGCTCATCCGCAGCGCTCCCACGATCATGCGCAGGTCACTTGCGACCGGGCCCTGAAGCGCAAGCACGTCGATGGCACGCTCGTCGAGGTCGTTCTGCAGGAAGTCGATGCGTGCATCCGCGGCGATAACCTCCTGGGCCAACTCGGTATCAGCTCCCTCGAACGCCGTCGTGGCCTTCTGCATGGCCTCGGAAACCAGCTTCGAGATCTCGATGAGTTCTTCGCCGATCTGGTGAAGCTCCGCCTGAAAAACCTTACGCACGTGGGCGTCCTTTCCCTTTGAGGTACTGAACGGGCGCAGATGCGCAGTCCTGTCCAGCACGTTTTCAGCTGCCTCTTAACTGTTACGCACCTTTAGGTGAACGTTAGTTGAACCACTGGGCCAATGCCACCGGATCAGCAGGGTGCGGTGTAACCACGGCCTAAGCTAGATCCGTGGATCCTGTACTGCTGAGCCTCGTCGCCGGGCTGGTTGGCCTCGCTATCGGCGTGGCCGGCATCCTCGCCTTTCGGGCGAGCGAGGCGCAGCGCCGTGCGCGCCTGGATTCCGACGAACCAATTCTTCCCAAGGGCGCCGCCGATGTGCTGTCCGTCGTAGGGCGTGCCTACGTCATCGTGGACGCGATCGACGGCGTTGTCCGCGCCAGTCCCGCCGCCTACGCTTTCGGGCTGGTTCGGGGCCACACCATCGTGCACAGCGAGCTGCTCGAGCTCACTGCGCGCGTGCGGAGGGACGGCGTCATCGAGGAGCGCCAGCTGGAGCTGCCGCGCGGGCCGCTGGGTCAGGGAACCATCATCGTCCAGGCCCGCGTCGCCGCACTGGGCGAGGAGTACATCCTGATCCTGGCAGATGACCGCACGGAAATAACCCGCACCGAAGAGATTCGCAACGACTTCGTCGCGAATGTGTCCCACGAACTGAAAACCCCGGTGGGTGCCATCTCCCTCCTCGCCGAGGCGCTGGAGGATGCCGCGTCGGACGAGGTGGCTGTGCGCAGGTTCGCCCAGCGGATGCACAAGGAATCCGGCCGCCTGTCGGCACTTGTCCAGGACATCATCGAACTGTCCCGGCTGCAGGGAACGGATGTGGTCCGCCGCGGAAAGCCGGTCAACATCAACGCCGTGCTCGCGGAAGCAGTGGACCGCAACAAGCTCCCGGCGGAAAGCAAGCAGATCGAGATCGTGGTCGGCGGCACAATCGATGCGCCGGTTTTCGGAGACCCGGACCTTCTCATGACCGCCTTCCGCAATCTGATCGACAATGCCATCCGCTACTCGCCGGAGGGAACCAGGGTCGGTGTGGGTCTCCGCTCGCGGGACGGGCTGGCGCAGATTTCCGTGACCGACCAGGGCCTGGGCATCACGCCCGAGGAGCAGGAGCGGATCTTCGAGCGCTTCTACCGCATCGACGCGGCGCGCTCACGCCAGACCGGGGGAACCGGCCTCGGACTCAGCATTGTCAAGCACGTCGTTTCCAATCACGGCGGTGAAGTGACCGTCTGGTCCCAGCACGGTCAGGGCAGCACGTTCACGGTGCGTCTGCCGGAGATGGAAACCACGGACGACGACGCCGGCCTGGCACCCGCTGCCGGCACCGCCGGAGGCGCGCCCACCGGAAGCAAGAAGCACGAGAGTGTGCAGAGCACCAAGGGCAGGACTGCCCAGAATCAAGGAGTTGAAGCGTGAGCCGCATCCTGATCGTTGAGGACGAAGAGTCCTTCAGCGACCCCCTGTCCTATCTGCTCGGCAAGGAGGGCTTCGACGCCGTCGTCGTCGACAACGGACTTGATGCGCTGACCGAGTTCGACCGTGCCGGAGCCGACCTCGTGCTCCTCGACCTGCAGCTACCGGGCTTGTCCGGAACCGAAGTGTGCCGTCAGTTGCGCCAGCGTTCGAGTGTGCCGGTCATCATGCTGACGGCGAAGGATTCGGAAATCGACAAGGTCGTGGGCCTGGAACTGGGTGCCGATGATTACGTCACCAAGCCCTACTCCTCACGCGAACTTGTGGCACGGGTCCGCGCCGTTCTGCGCAGGCAGGGTGAACCGGAGGAGCTGATCTCCAGCACGGTGGCAGCCGGACCTGTGCGCATGGACGTGGAGCGGCACGTTGTCAGCGTCAACGGCAACCAGGTTTCCCTGCCGTTGAAGGAGTTCGAGCTCCTCGAGATGCTGCTGCGCAATTCCGGCCGGGTGCTGACGCGCGGCCAGCTCATCGACCGGGTGTGGGGGTCGGACTACGTCGGTGATACCAAGACGCTCGACGTCCACGTCAAGCGGCTCCGTGGGAAGATCGAGCCCGATCCGTCTGCGCCCCGGCACCTGGTGACCGTGCGCGGACTCGGGTACAAGTACGAGCCCTAACCCCAGAGGGAAGAGCGGGAACACAAAAGGCGCCGGTCATTTCCTGACCGGCGCCTTTTTCGTGGGTTTTAGTGCTCTTCTTCGGCGGCCGCTTCGCCGGCTTCCTCGGAAGGAGAGGGTTCCGGAGTAAATCCTCCGGGAACGTATTCGCGGTACTCCTCGAGGGTTCCGTCCAGAACCGGTACACCGAACGTGGCGGTCTCGGAGTTCACACTGAATTCGAGGTCAACCAGCGACCCGGGAACTTCACTGACGCCTTCAAGGGTGCCGTCGTCGTCGACCTCGTCCTCGAAGACGTACTTGTCGTTGGCTTCGATCGTGATCTGCGAGCTTTCGTTCTCGCCGTCGATCGTGACCTGGACCGGGGAGTCGGAGTCGTTGATCATGGTTCCGAGCAGTGTGCCCGGCTCGCCCTCACCGGAGGTGATGATCAGGATATTGCGCAGCTTGACCGGACCAACTGACTCGACGATTCCGTCGGAAGCCGCGTACTGGATAGTCGTGGCCTGTTCATTCACTGCTGAACAGCCGGTTGCTCCAAGGACAGCCAGCACAGCGGCACCGGCAGTGGTTGCCAGCTGTACTCGTTTCTTCGGGGCACTCTTCACGGCACAAACTCCTGTGGGTAGCTGGTCACGCGGACCGACGGATAACGCTAGGGAACAGCCTATCGGCAATGAGGGCGATTCTTGGACTTCGTTGAGCCTCCCTGACCGAACACAGTCCGTCGACATGCACCTAATCCGCCCCGCGTCAAGAGCGGAATGATAGCCAATTGATCGTCGATCCGCCCGCTGACCTGCGAAAACGCGTAATCGGCGTGTCGGTTTCGTGATAAACTGATCTGCGGGAAAGGGGATTATCCACATGGTTTTTGAGGTTGGCGAAACAGTTGTTTACCCTCACCACGGCGCTGCGAAGATCGAAGAGATCAAGATGCGCGTTATCAAGGGCGAAGAGAAGATGTATCTCAAGCTCAAAGTGGCTCAGGGTGATCTGACCATTGAAGTTCCAGCGGAAAACGTTGACCTCGTCGGGGTACGCGATGTTGTAGGCAAGGAAGGCCTTGAGCACGTTTTCGACGTACTCCGGGCGGAATTCACCGAAGAGCCCACCAACTGGTCGCGCCGCTACAAGGCAAACCTGGAGAAGCTCGCATCCGGTGATGTCATCAAGGTTGCCGAAGTGGTTCGGGACCTCTGGCGTCGGGATCACGATCGCGGATTGTCTGCAGGGGAGAAGCGGATGCTGGCCAAGGCCCGCCAGATCCTCATCTCGGAGCTTGCTCTGGCAGAGAAGACTGACGAAGAGAAGGCAGCCACAGTACTCGACGAAGTACTGGCTTCCTAGGAAGAAAAAGGACCGCGTTATCGCGGTCCTTTTCCTTTTCCGGTGCCTCTGCAGCGGACGTTTGCAGTTGATGCTTGCAGTGCGCAAGCGCCTCTGTTCCTTCGCGTAGGGTGAAGCTGTGTCTGAAGATCCCTCACGCGTTGGCGTGATCGTTGTCGCCGCAGGAGCGGGGGAGCGCCTCGGTCGAGGCATCCCCAAAGCGCTGGTTCAATGTGCCGGTCGCACGCTCCTTGAGCATGCGCTCCATGGCGTCCTGACCTCTGCAGTTGCTGCACACGTCACGGTGGTCGTGCCACGCGGGGACAGCCAGTTGCGCTCAATCGTTGCCGCTCAGACCCACCCCCAGGTCACCATGACAGCGGTCGACGGCGGCTCCAACCGGCCCGAATCGGTGCGAGCGGGACTGAACGCCCTGCCTCCCGATATCGACATCGTCCTCGTCCATGATGCGGCGCGGGCGCTCACGCCGCCCCACGTCTTCCGTGCGGTGGCGGCATGCGTGCGGAAAGGATCGGCCGCCGTCGTTCCCGGAATTCCGGTATCCGACACCATCAAGGTGGTGGAGGGAGATACGGTGACGTCTACTCCCGAGCGCGCCTTGCTCCGGGCAGTCCAGACGCCGCAGGGCTTCAACGCAGCAACACTCCGTACGGCACATGCAGATCCTTCGGCTGCCGCTTCAGCGACCGATGACGCGATGCTGGTTGAGATGCTGGGAATTCCGGTAACCCTGGCGCAGGGCGACCCTCTGGCGTTCAAGGTGACCACACCCCTTGACCTGACGCTCGCCGAAGCCATCCTCCAAGCACCCCAGTACGCCAAGGAGCAACAGTGACTACGAGTCTTCCCCGCACGGGTATCGGTGTGGACGTTCACGCATTCAGCCCGGAGGACCAACCGCAGCCCCTGTGGCTGGCCGGACTGGAATGGCCGGGCGAGCGCGGCCTCGCCGGGCACTCCGACGGTGATGCCGTTGCGCATGCGGCGGCAGACGCCCTCTTCTCGGCCTCCGGAACGGGCGACCTGGGAAGCAACTTCGGCACGGACCGGCCTGAGTACGCAGGCGCTTCCGGAATCACCCTGCTTGCGGAGGCTGCGCACATCGTGCGGACAGCGGGTTTCGAGGTCGGCAACGTTGCCGTCCAGCTGGTGGGAAACCGTCCCAGGTTCTCGCCGCGGCGGGCTGAGGCAGAGGCCGTCTTGTCAGAAGCTGTCGGTGCGCCGGTCACGGTATCGGCCACCACCACTGACGGACTGGGTTTCACAGGGCGGGGTGAGGGAATCGCGGCGATCGCGACCGCCGTCGTCGTGCGGGTGAACGGAGCAGACGCTGCCGGTGCGTGACCGCTGATTCGGTAGTCTGGATCGGTGAGCCTGAGATTCTATGACACCGCAACAGCAGAAGTCCGTGAGTTCACGCCCCTGACCCCAGGGGCCGCGCGGGTCTACTACTGCGGGGCAACCGTCCAGGGAATGCCGCACGTCGGTCACGTTCGGTCAGCCATTGCGTTCGATCAACTCACGCGCTGGCTCAGGGTGCGCGGCTATGCCGTCACCGTGGTCCGCAACGTCACCGACATCGACGACAAGATTCTCGCCAAGTCGAAGGCTTCCTTCGAGGAAGCGCCGGCGGATCCGGACGGGGTGCCCAACGAGGAGTGGTGGGCTCTGGCCTATCGCTACGAACAGGAATTCCTCAAGGCCTACGACACCCTCGGCGTCCAGCGGCCCACCTACGAGCCGCGGGCCACCGGGCACATCCCGGAGATGCACCAGCTCATCCAGCGGCTCATTGACCGCGGCCATGCCTACCCGGCGGCGGACGATTCCGGGGATGTCTACTTCGACGTGCGGTCCTGGCCCGCCTACGGCAGCCTGACCCGCCAGAGTGTGGATGACATGCAGGCGGCACCGGATGTGGAAGCGCAGTTCAGCAACCGCAAGCGGGACCCCCGCGACTTCGCCCTCTGGAAAGGCTGGAAAGAGGGGGAGCCGACGACGGCGGCCTGGCCCAGCCCGTGGGGAACCGGTCGCCCGGGATGGCACCTCGAATGCTCCGCGATGGTCACCAAGTATCTCGGCGCCGAGTTCGATATCCATGGCGGCGGGCTCGACCTGCGCTTTCCGCACCATGAGAACGAGATGGCCCAGTCTCAGGCTGCAGGTCACCCATTTGCCCGATTCTGGATGCACAACGGGATGGTGACCTACCAGGGCGAGAAAATGTCCAAGTCCGTTGGCAACACGATCAGCCCAGCCGAGATGCTGCAGCTCGCCACCCCACGGGTTGTCCGGTACTACCTTGGGCAGGCCCACTATCGTTCTGTGCTGGACTACCGGCCAACGTCGCTGCAGGAAGCCGCCGCCGCCGTCGAACGCATTGATGGGTTCCTCGCGAAGTCCGGCCACGCAGGTCGCCAAGCAAGCTGGCAGGACCTCCCCGCCGCCTTCGCTGAGGCGATGGATGACGACCTGAACGTTCCCCGCGCGCTGGCCGTTCTTCACGACACCGTACGAGCCGGCAATTCTGCGCTTGCCGACAAGGACGACCGCGCCGTTGCCGACGCCGCCGCCGCAGTCACGGCCATGACCGCCGCGCTCGGACTCGACGACGTCGGTGCCGCCCAGGGCACTGAGGACAGTCCGGAACACGCCGCTCTCGACGCGCTTATCAGGTCGCAATTGGCTGAGCGGGCAGCAGCCCGGGCCGGCAAGGACTGGGCCCGTGCGGACGCCATCCGGGACGCATTGTCCGGCGCCGGCGTCGTGGTCGAAGACTCTGCCGACGGCGCGCGCTGGAGTCTCGCGCGGGACTGACTGTCCGAGGGTTTCAGTCAGGGAAAGGGAAGGGCGCCCGCCCGCGTAAACTGGGAACACGCAAGTCCTCTACCTGAAGGTGTTTCCCCATGGCCAACCACGGACGTCCTGGTGCTATCCGCAAGACCAAGAAGGGCCCCACCACAGGCACCGGCGGACACGGACGGAAAGCCCTTGAGGGCAAGGGGCCAACGCCGAAGGCTGAGGACCGCCCGTATCACAAGGCGTACAAGAGCAAGCAGCTCGCAGAACGTTCCGCTGCCAAGCGGCTGGCGGGCAAGGCTGCCGCCGGGCGTGCAAGGTCCAAACCCGGTGAGGAATACGTCACCGGTCGCAACGCGGTAGTCGAGGCACTCCGCGCCGGCATCCCGGCCAAAGCGCTGCATGTGGCGATCAGGATTGACGTGGATGATCGGGTCCGTGAATCCCTGAAGCTCGCGACTGAGCGCGGGATCCCCCTGATGGAAACGGGCAAGCCGGAGCTGGACCGCCTGGCCGACGGCTCCGTTCACCAGGGACTGATGCTGCAGATTCCGCCCTACGAGTACGCGGACGGGCTGGACCTTGCCAGGGAAGCGATCGCCAAGTGGAAGAAGGGGCACATTGCCCACGCTCCGCTCTTCGTCGCACTGGACGGGATCACCGACCCTCGAAATCTTGGCGCCATCATCCGGTCGGTGTCGGCCTTCAGCGGCCACGGCGTCATCGTGCCCGAGCGCCGCTCGGTCGGCGTCACAGCCTCCGCGTGGAAGACCAGCGCCGGTGCGGCTGTGCGTGTTCCCGTGGCCCGCGTCGGCAACCTGAACTCCACGCTCAAATCCTTCAAGGATCTGGGAATCTTCGTTCTGGGTCTCGACGGCGACGGCGACATCTCGCTGCCGGCGCTCACCCTCGGTTCCGAACCGGTCTGTCTGGTCGTCGGATCGGAGGGCAAGGGCCTCTCCCGGCTCGTGCGGGAGAACTGCGACCAGATTGTCTCCATCCCGATCGACTCGGCCATGGAGTCGCTGAACGCGTCGATGGCCGTTGGTATCAGCCTCTACGAGATCTCGCGCCAGCGAGCCGCAGAAGCGCGTTAGGAAACGAATCTCCTTCATGAGCCTGACCACCGAGATCGCCCAACGTTCCCAAGCGTTCCCACTGGGAGTTCGTCGGTGTTCCGGCAGCCAGCCGGAGCTCTTCAATGTCGCTGTCTACGCACCTGATCTGGACGCGGTGACGCTGCACTTCCAGGACGCCAACGGTGAGTGGAACTCCGCCGCTCTGCCTGAGCTGACTGACGGTGTCCACCATGGGCTGGTGAAGGGTCTGGGCGGGTCCTTGCGGTATGCGTTCTGGCCTACCGGAGTGGCACTGCCTGCGGGGCCGGGCACTTCCCAGTTGCTTCTTGACCCCTACGGCCGCGCCATTGATACGTTGCAGGCGGGCGAGCGGCCCATCTACTTCTCGGTTGTGGTGGACCACGAGTTCAACTGGGGTTCATCCCGCCGCCCGGACACCCGCTGGCGCGACACCGTGATTTACGAGGCTCACGTCAAGGGACTGACCCAACTGCATCCCGACGTGCCTGAGGAACTGCGGGGCACATATGCCGGGCTCGCCCACCCCGCCATGATCAAGCATCTCCTTGATCTTGGAATCACCGCGGTCGAGCTCCTGCCGATCCATTTCCATATTGACGAGCCGCATCTCGCTCCGCTCGGTTTGAATAACTATTGGGGCTACAACACGCTCGGCTTCTTCGCGCCCCACCCCGAGTACGCTACGAAGGCTGCCCGCCGGGCCGGCCCGAAAGCCGTCCAGGACGAGCTAAAGGGCATGGTGCGGCTCCTCCATGAGGCAGGGATCGAAGTGATCCTCGACGTGGTCTACAACCACACTGCCGAAGGCCCGCAGGGCGGACCTGCGCTGTGCTGGCGTGGTCTGAGCGAGCTGAAGTACTACCGCCACCACGACGACGGCCGGTATCTCGACACCACCGGTTGCGGAAACACGGTCAACTTCACCGAACCCCGTGTCATCCAGTTCGCGTTGGACTCGCTGCGGTATTGGGTGGACGAGTTCGGCATTGACGGGTTCCGCTTCGACCTTGCCGTGGCGCTTTGCAGGGATGAAGCCCATCACTTCACGCCGAGGCACCCGCTTTTGATCGCCATCGCTGCCGACACGGTCCTGAGCGGAGTGAAGCTGATCGCCGAGCCCTGGGACGTTGGCTACAACGGCTGGCAGACCGGCAATTTCCCGCAGGGTTGGGCCGACTGGAACGACCGCTTCAGGGACACTGCGCGCGACTTCTGGCTGGGCGACCAGGCCGCCCTGGCTGATGGTCGCCGCGCGGGAACTGTCGCCCGGCTTGCAAGCTGCCTGGCAGGCTCGGCCGATGTGTTCGCCCGTTCCGGGCGTACAGCCGTGTCGTCAATCAACTTCGTCACAGCCCATGACGGTTTCACGCTCGCCGACCTCACGGCCTATAACCGGAAGCACAACGAGGCCAACGGCGAAGCCAACCGTGATGGTCACAATGACAACCGCAGTTACAACCACGGTGTTGAAGGCCCCACGGAGGAGGAGAGGATCCTTGAGGCCCGGGCGCTCTCCGCCCGCAACCTGATGGCCACTCAACTCCTCGCGCTTGGTGTCCCCATGATCACGGCCGGTGACGAATTCGGCCGCACGCAGCTCGGCAACAACAACGCCTACTGCCAGGACAACGAGATTGCGTGGGTGCACTGGAACCAGGACGACGCCGCGCACACCATGCTCACCGCCACCCGAGAGCTGCTGCGCATCCGGCGGGAGTTCCTCAGCGAGCAGCCCGCCGGATATCCGGCACGGGAGGACACCTCCTACCTCCTGTGGTTCAACCCGCACGGGGAGCCAATGGCGCAGGAGGAGTGGTCAGACCCGGAGTGCCGCACAGTCCAGCTGCTGCTGGGATCACCCGACGGCACCCTTGACGGCCTGATCGTTGTCAACGGCCACCTTGAGGACCGCCCGGTGATCCTTCCGACGGTGGCGGCCCTCAAGAAGCTTGGCGCCGGCGAGTGCGGCAACCAGTCGTTCGAGCTCCGGTTCAGCACCGACTCCGCCAACGGAAAACGCCGCGGTGCCCGTCTCCTTGCGGGAGAAACAGACACCGCGGCGTCGAACTCGATTACCGTTTACCGCGCCCAGGAACGCGCCTAGGCGTTCACCACGAGGCCCAGCTCGGCCTTGGATGCGAGGCTCTCGTGCTGCGGGAGTACCCGGACGGTGTATCCGAAGGACCCTGAGTGATCGATGACGATCTCGCCGCTGAACAGGAACCGGCCGCGGCCGAGGTCCTCTGATACCCGAAGTTCGGCCACGGCGACTTCGCTCAGGTCGTCGTTCTCGGATGCGCGCCCGTGAACCACTTCCACGCTCACGTCATCCGGTCCAAGGCTTCCCAGCGAAACGTAGGCGTTGACCGTCAGCGAGTCTCCGATCTGCGGCTCCTCCGTGACGCCGAGGGAGTCGACGTGCTCAACCTGCACCGCAGACCAGCCGTCCTTGATCTTCGACCGCCATGAAGCCATGTGCCGGGCCGAACTGTAGCCGTCCTGCACGGCGAGCCGTCCGGAGCGGCACGCGGGCTGGTATAGCTGCCCCACGTAGTCCTGCAGCATCCGTTCGGCAGACACAGCCGGTCCCAGTTTGGCCATGGTGTGCTTGATCATCGCGACCCACTGATGGGGGACGCCGTCGTTCGATGAAGCGGACGGACCGGCCGCCCCGGCGGACGGGTGTGCGGTGCTGTAGAAGCGGGGTGCCACCTGTTCCTCGATGAGGTCGTAGAGTGCCGCCGCCTCAATGTCGTCCCGCTCATCAGCCGACGCACCGTTGTTGGCCGTCGGGATGGCCCAGCCGTTGTCGCCGTCGTACATCTCATCCCACCAGCCGTCCAGCACGGAGAGATTGAGCCCACCATTGATGGCCGACTTCATACCCGACGTGCCACAGGCCTCAAGCGGTCTGAGCGGATTGTTCAGCCACACATCGCACCCCGGGAAGAGCGTGCGGGCCATCGCGATGTCGTAATTCGGCAGGAAGACAATGCGGTGGCGGACTTCGGGATCGTCCGTGAACCGAACCAGATCCTGAATCATGCGCTTGCCCTGCTCATCGGCCGGGTGTGATTTGCCGGCGATCACCAACTGAATGGGATTCGTCGGGTGCAACAGGAGTGCCTTGAGCCGGTCAGGATCGCGAAGCATCAAGGTCAGGCGCTTGTAGGTGGGCACGCGGCGGGCGAATCCGATGGTGAGCACGCCCGGATCGAGGACATTATCCGTCCATGCGAGCTCGGCGTCGGCCGCACCGCGCTTCTTCCATGAGGCCCGTAGCCGGGAGCGGACGTCGTCGATCAGGTTGGAACGCATGATGCGACGCAAACGCCAGATATCCGCATCCTCGACGTCATACACCCGCGCCCACTGCGGGTCGAGGACGGACTCCGCGCCGAAACTTTCCCGAGCGAAGTCGGCGATCAGCGGGTCAACCCAGGTGGGAACATGCACGCCGTTCGTGACCGACGTGATGGGGACCTCGCGCGAGTCAAATCCCGGCCAGAGCCCTGCGAACATCTCCCGGGAGACCTCGCCATGCAGCTTTGCGACGCCGTTGGCGCGCTGGGCCAACCGCAGCCCCATGACTGCCATGTTGAACTTCGACGCGTCTCCGCCCTCGTAGTTCTCCGCGCCGAGTTCGAGGACGCGCTCGATGGGAACGGACGGCGCCAGGCCGGCATCAAAGAAATGCTGAATCTGTGCGCGTTCGAAGCGGTCAATTCCGGCAGGAACCGGCGTGTGAGTGGTGAACACCGTGGAGGCGCGGCCCGCGGTAAGGGCTTCCTCCCAGGACATCGGCTGCTCGTTGGAGGAGTCCATCAGCTCGCGGATGCGCTCGATGCCCAGGAACCCGGCGTGGCCTTCGTTGGTGTGGAACACCTCCGGCGCCGGAGATCCCATGAGCCGTTGGAAAATGCGTAGTGCCTTCACTCCGCCCATGCCCAACAGGAGTTCCTGTTGGAGACGCTGATCCCCGCCGCCGCCGTACAGGCGGTCGGTGACGTTGCGGGCGGCCTCGTCATTGCCTGGAACGTTCGAGTCCAGGAGCAGCAGGGGGACACGCCCGACGTCGGCACGCCAGATATGCGCACGCAGCTCGCGACCATTGGGTAGGGGGAGGACGACCGATGCGGCGGTTCCATCCTCTTCACGAAGGAGGGTAAGGGGGAGGCCGTCCGGATCGAGGACGGGATACGTCTCCTGCTGCCACGCGTCACGGGAAAGGGATTGCTTGAAGTAGCCGGCCTGATATAGCAGACCGACGCCGACGAGGGGGACACCGAGGTCAGATGCTGCCTTGAGATGATCACCGGCCAGGATCCCCAGTCCGCCCGAATACTGGGGAAGCACAGCGCTGATTCCGTATTCAGGTGAGAAGTATGCGATGGACTTTGGTGCGTCTTCACCGAGGGACTGATACCAGCGGGGCTCGGTGAGGTAGCGGTCAAGGTCTTCACCCAGATCCTGAATCCGGGCCACCAGTTCCTGGTTCGCTGCAATCTGCTGCAACTGTTCGCGGGTGACGGACCCGAGGAACTGAACAGGATCATGGCCGCTGGCTTCCCATGCCTCAGGATTGATGTCGTGGAAGAGGCGCGCAGTCGGCAGATGCCAGGACCAGCGCAGGTTGCCGGCCAACTTGCCCAGGGGAGCAATGCTCGACGGAAGAACGGTACGGACAGTAAACCTACGGATTGCCTTCACGATGGGTACGTTAGCGCACATTCCGGAGCCGGAGTACGTCCTGCGCCCTCATGTGCGTAAACGCTTGCAATGTGACACGCAACACTCCTGCTGTTTAGGAAGTCGCCTTAGCAATCTCGCCCAATAATGGATAACGTCTAGCTGTGACCACTTCAAGCGAGGCGACACGAACAAGGGCAGGCGCATCCATGGGCGAAGATTTGCGGTTTGGACGAATACCCATCACCAAGGTGTCCCCGGTGGTTGAGGGAGGGCTGTTTCCCTCGAAGGCCATTCCGGGTTCCGACGTCGTCGTAGGAGCGACCGTATTCCGTGAGGGACACGACCAGCTCGGTGTGTCAGCGGTGCTGCTCGACCCCGCAGGGGCAGAAGTGCAGCGCACTCGACTCACTCCCCTTGGGATGGGCACAGACCGTTACGAGGGTCTTCTGCGGCCAACCGGCGTCGGACTCCACTCCTTCCGGATCGAGGGCTGGAGCGATCTCTATGAGACCTGGCACCACAACGCCACCGTCAAAATCGATGCCGGCGTCGACGTCGAGCTGATGCTCGAAGAGGGCGCTGTGCTCTTTTCCGAAGAATCCTCATCACGGCCGGACGCGGAGCGGAGACTGTTCCTCGCGACCGCAGAGCGGTTGCGCAACCGGGAACTGCCGATCGACGAACGCCTTGCCGCCGGGCACTCCGCCGACATCCGCGCAGCGATTGAGCGCGAGCCCCTGCGGGCGCTCGTAACACCCTCGCGGGCCTACCCCATCCTGGTCGAGCGGGAGGCCGCGGGCCGGGGCTCCTGGTACGAGTTCTTCCCGCGTTCAGAGGGTGCCAGGTACGATCCGTCAAACGCGCAGTGGACCTCAGGCAACTTCATCACCGCGGCGGAGAGGCTGCCCGCCGTCGCGCGTATGGGGTTCGACGTCGTCTACCTTCCGCCGATTCATCCGATCGGCACGACCCACCGCAAGGGACCTAACAACACCCTGAACGCCGGGCCTGGCGACCCCGGGTCGCCCTGGGCGATCGGCGCACCGGAGGGCGGCCACGACGCGATCCACCCGGATTTGGGCTCCTTCGACGATTTTGATGCCTTCGTGCGCCGAGCCAACGAGTTGAACCTGGAAGTAGCGCTGGACCTTGCGCTACAGGCTTCCCCTGATCACCCCTGGGTCACCGAGCATCCGGAATGGTTCACGACCCGGGTGGACGGTTCCATCGCTTACGCCGAAAACCCGCCGAAGAAGTATCAGGACATCTATCCGATCAACTTCGACAACGACCCCGAGGGCATCTACAACGAAGTGCTCCGGATCGTCCTGCTGTGGGTAAGCCACGGAGTACGCATCTTCCGTGTGGATAACCCACACACCAAGCCCGTGCAGTTCTGGGAATGGCTGATCGCGAAGGTGAACAGCAAGCACCCGGACGTCGTATTCCTGGCCGAGGCATTCACCCGGCCGTCCATGATGCATGCTCTGGGTCGCGCGGGGTTCCAGCAGTCCTACACCTACTTCACCTGGCGCAACACCAAGACCGAGTTGGAGGAGTACTTCACCGAGGTGAGCCGGGAGACAGCCGCGTTCTTCCGACCCAACTTCTTCGTGAACACTCCGGACATCCTGACCGAGTACCTGCAGTACGGCGGGCCGGCTGCGTTCAAGATCAGGGCGGTGCTCGCCTCCATGGCCAGTCCGCTGTGGGGCGTCTATTCGGGCTATGAGCTGTATGAACACGTCGCCCGTCCAGGTGCCGAAGAGTACATCGACAATGAGAAGTTCGAGTACCGACCGCGTGACTACGAAGCCGCTGAGGCGCAGGGCCGAAGCCTCGCGCCCTTCCTGACAAGGCTGAACGAGATTCGCCGCTCTCATCCGGCTCTGGGTGATCTTGAGAACCTCACGGTTCACAGCAGCACCGACGACGCCACAGTCGTCTTCTCCAAGCACAAGGAAGGCCTCGGAGACGACGGTCAGGGGAAAGACACGTTGATCGTCGTCGTCAATGTCGACCCCCATAGTGCCCGCGAGTGCACCGCTTCGCTCGACCTGAGTGCTCTGGGGCTGGGGGAAGGCGATTGGAATGAGGACGGCACCTTCTGGGTGGATGACCTCATCACCGGTCAGAGTTGGCAGTGGGGAGCCCACAACTATGTCAGGCTGGATGCCCACGTGGAGCCAGCACATATCCTTTCCGTCAGGAGGACGCGTTAGTGGCGAACCCGTTTCAGCTACATGCCCCGGGCCTTGCCCATGATCCGCACTGGTACCGCAAGGCCGTGTTCTATGAAGTCCTGGTGCGCGGCTTCGCCGACGCCAACGGGGACGGGTCAGGCGACTTCACGGGCCTGATCGACAAGCTCGACTACCTGCAGTGGTTGGGTGTCGACTGCCTTTGGCTGCCGCCGTTCTTCAAGTCTCCGCTTCGTGACGGCGGGTATGACATCGCGGACTACTACGATGTGCTCGACGAGTTCGGAAGCCTGAGCGACTTCAAGCGCCTTGTCGCTGAGGCCCACGCACGCGGCGTGCGCGTCATCATCGACCTTCCGCTGAACCATACGTCGGACAAGCATCAGTGGTTCGAGGAGTCGCGGACTGACCCGGACGGGCCGTACGGCGACTTCTACGTCTGGAGTGATACGGACGAGAAGTACCAGGACGCCCGCATCATCTTCGTGGACACTGAGGAATCCAACTGGACCTTCGATCCGGTGCGCCGGCAGTTCTTCTGGCATCGGTTCTTCAGTCACCAACCGGACCTGAACTTCGAGAACCCGAAGGTCATCGAGGCGCTCTTCGATGTCGTGCGGTTCTGGCTGGATCAGGGAATCGATGGTTTCCGTGCAGACGCGATTCCGTACCTCTTCGAGGAAGACGGCACGAATTGCGAAAATCTGCCTGCAACGCACAAGTTCCTGAAAGACCTGCGGGCCATGGTTGACGAGAACTACCCTGGGCGCGTGATCATCGCGGAGGCCAACCAGATGCCCGACGAGGTGGTTGAGTACTTCGGAGATGAAGAGGGCGCCGAGTGCCACATGTGTTTCCACTTTCCGATCATGCCGCGGCTCTTCTATGCCCTTCGGGATCAGAAGGCTGCACCGATCATTGAGACGATGGCGGAAACTCCGGACATTCCGGCTGGCGCTCAGTGGGGCACTTTCCTCAGGAACCATGACGAACTTACCCTCGAGATGGTCACCAACGAGGAGCGCGAAGCCATGCTCGGGTGGTATGCCCCCGATTCCCGGATGCGTGCCAACATCGGCATCCGGCGACGGCTTTCGCCGTTGCTGGACAACTCCAGGGCCGAGGTCGAGCTCATTCACGCCTTGCTCCTTTCCCTGCCGGGAAGTCCCTTCCTGTACTACGGGGATGAGATTGGAATGGGCGACAACATCTGGCTTGAGGACCGAGATGCCTCACGTACACCGATGCAGTGGAACCCGGACAGGAATGCCGGGTTTTCCACGGCTGATCCGGGAAAGCTTTACCTTCCGGTCGTGCAGTCGCTTGTGTACCACTACAACCACGTGAACGTTGAGGCGCAGCTTGCGAGCTCGAGCTCGCTGTTGCACTGGATGCGTCAGATGCTTGCCGTACGCCGGTCGCATCCTGCTTTCGGCCTCGGTTCCTACCGGAACGTGCCCACCGAAGCCGAGCCGGTTCTCGCCTTCATCCGAGAGGTCGCGCCGGGTAACGCAGAGGGCGAGCAGCCTGAGGTCATCCTGTGCGTCTTCAACCTGTCCCAGCATCCGGTTGCCGCCCGCCTCCACCTGCCTGAGTATTCAGGCAGGGGTTTGCGTGACCTCTTCGGCGGCACTCCCTTCCCGGCATTCGCTGAGGATGGCGACCTCACGCTGACGCTGGGCAGCCATGACTTCTACTGGTTGCGCCTGCGCTCGGCAAGTTCCAATGTCGCGTCTCCAAATACCGAAGCCATCCCCGTAATCCCTATTTCGGAGGCAGTAAAGTAATGGGCACATCGACGTCACCTCTTCCCGACCTCCTCACAGCCTGGATGCCTGGTCAGCGTTGGTTCCCGTCGAAGGGCAGGGATATTTCCCTGAGCCGCGCAGGCGGAATCCGGTTGGAGGATCCTGCAGGCAAGGTGGGCCTTGAGGTCCACATCGTCGCGGTGGAGTCGGGACGAAGGCTCGACGTCGTCAACGTGCCGCTTACCTTCCGGGCGGAGCCTCTCGATGGAGCTGAAGCCGCGCTTATCGGTGAAACAGAGCATGCGGAGCTTGGGCGCCGGTATGTCTATGACGGCACCCACGACCCGGTGTTCATCTCAGCGTGGCTGGACCTGATCCGCTCTGAAGCCGGGACAGGCGACGGTCGGACCACCGCGACAGCACTCGGCGGCTTCGAGTCCACTGACGGAGTATCGCCGTCGGACGACATCTCTGTCTTGGGCGGCGAGCAGTCGAATACTTCGGTTGTCATCTCCTCGGGCAAGACGCCGATGATCCTGAAGTTCTTCCGGGTTCTCGCAGCAGGTGAGAGCCCGGACGTACTGGTGAGCGCGAAACTCACCGACGCCGGCTCCACGGATGTTCCACAGACATTCGGGTGGGTCATGGGTAGCTGGCAGGACGGACGGTCCGACGGGGAGTGGGTCACCGGCCACCTCAGTGTCCTTCGGGAATTCCTGCCTGGCAGCAAGGATGCCTGGCGGCAAGCCATCACTGCGCTGGAAGGAGGGCAACCGTTCACCACGGAAGCCGGTGAACTGGGCCGTGTCATTGCCCGGATTCACACCCAGCTGGCCGGGGCCTTCGGAAGCCGCCCGGCAACACAGGTGGAAGCAGGTGAGTTCCGTGAGTCGCTTGCCAGTCGCATCGAATGGGCCTGGCGCGAGGCGGGGTCAGCAGTGGGACCGTTCGATGATCAAATCCGGGCGATCATTGACGAGGTCAAGGGACTCCAGGAACTGCCGGAACTGCAGCGCATACATGCGGATCTCCACCTTGGACAGATCCTCGCGACGCACGACGGAACCTGGCTGGTCCTGGACTTCGAAGGCGAACCGCTGCGCCCTGCAGCTGAACGCAGCGTGCCGGATGTCCCGGTCCGCGACGTCGTCGGGCTGGTTCGCTCGCTTGAATATGCAGCCGGAGTCGGCGTCCATGAGGGCGCGGTGAAGTCGTCCTCCGCTGAGCTGTGGGCCACGGAATCCGTGGCCGCGTTCCTCGACGGCTATTCCGAAGAGGCCGGAACAACAGTGAACCGAGCAAGCACCCTGTTCCGCGCGCTGTGGCTCGACAAGGCGCTCTATGAGGTGGTGTACGAATTGAGAAACAGGCCGGATTGGTTGGACGTTCCCGTCTCCGCAGTCCGGAGGATGCTCCAGGGCGGTACCTCCGCCGAGGAACAGGCAGACGGCCGCAACATCCCTGAAAAGGAGAGTGAGACGGCAGTGGACCAGAATAAGACAACAGCAGAGGCTCCCCTCGGAGGGCCGATCCCGGTGAATCCGGAAGTCCTTCAGCAGGTTTCCGATGGTCGGTATTACCAGCCCCATGCAGTCCTGGGAGCGCACCTCGATCAGCACGGGCATGTAACTGTCCGTACCCTTCGCAAGCTTGCGGAGAAAGTCACCGTGGTGACCGGCTCCGGGCGGGTGGAGCTCAGTCACGAACACAACGGTGTGTGGGTCGGCATCCTGGAGCCGGAGCGCCCCGGGCATGTCCCGGACTATCGTCTGGAGGTCGTGTACGACGGCGTTCCCCAGTTGGTGGATGATGCCTACCGCTTCCTGCCCACCCTTGGCGAGATCGACATTCACCTCATCGCGGAGGGCAGGCATGAAACCCTGTGGACCGCGCTCGGCGCACACGTTCGCCGCTATTCATCTGCCCTCGGGGACATCTCGGGAGTGAGCTTCGCGGTGTGGGCACCGAATGCACAGTCTGTGCGCGTCAAGGCGGACTTCAACGGCTGGAACGGGTCAGTCCATGCGATGCGTTCTCTTGGTAGTTCCGGGATTTGGGAACTCTTTGTCCCGGGAGCTGAAGCCGGTGCCTGCTACAAGTTCGAGATCCTCGGTCAGGACGGTCAGTGGCGGGAAAAGGCTGATCCGATGGCAAGGGGTACCGAGGTGCCTCCGCTTACCGGGTCCCGGGTGGTGGAGTCCCGTTACACCTTCCAGGATGACGCGTGGATCGAGGAACGCAGTTCGAAGGATCCCCACAACGGTCCGATGAGCGTTTACGAGGTCCATCTCGGGTCCTGGCGCCTTGGACTCGACTACAAGCAGCTTGCAGAAGAGCTGGTCGAGTACGTGCAGTGGCAGGGGTTCACGCATGTTGAGTTCATGCCGGTCGCCGAACACCCCTTCGGCGGTTCATGGGGATACCAGGTCACGTCGTATTTCGCGCCGACAGCGAGGTTCGGTCACCCGGACGACTTCAAGTACCTCGTGGACAAGCTTCACCAGGCGGGTATCGGCGTCATCATGGACTGGGTGCCGGCGCACTTCCCCAAGGACGAATGGGCACTCGCTCGCTTCGATGGAAACACCCTCTACGAGCACGGCAATCCCCAGCTGGGTGAGCACCCCGACTGGGGTACGTTGATCTTCGACTTCGGTCGGCGGGAAGTGCGCAACTTCCTCGTTGCCAACGCTTTGTACTGGCTGGAGGAGTTCCACATCGACGGACTGCGTGTCGACGCAGTCGCCTCGATGCTGTATCTCGACTACTCGCGCCAGGAGGGCCAGTGGCAGCCCAACCGGTTCGGCGGCCGCGAGAACCTCGAGGCGATCTCGTTCCTGCAGGAAGTGAATGCCACCGCCTACAAGCGTGTGCCAGGCATTGTGATGATCGCCGAGGAATCAACAGCGTTCGACGGCGTCACCCGGCCCACGTCGCAGGGTGGACTTGGTTTTGGCATCAAGTGGAACATGGGCTGGATGCATGATTCGCTCCAGTACATCGCCGAGGATCCAATCAACCGCATGCACCACCATGGGAAGGCAACTTTCTCCATGGTGTACGCCTACACCGAGAACTTCCTGCTTCCGATCAGTCATGACGAGGTTGTGCATGGCAAGGGTTCCTTGCTCAGGAAGATGCCCGGTGACAGGTGGCAGCAGTTGGCCAACGTGCGCGCATATCTTGCCTTCCAATGGGCGCATCCCGGCAAGCAGCTGATCTTCATGGGCACGGAGTTCGCTCAGGAGTCGGAATGGTCGGAGCAGCACGGCCTTGATTGGTGGCTCTCGGACACCATCCCCCATAAGGGAGTGCAGCAGCTTGTACGTTCTCTGAACGAGATCTACCGCAATACGCCTGCCCTCTATGTGCGCGATAACGATCCGGCTGGCTTCCAGTGGATCGACGAGAACGACGGCGCTCACAACACGCTGTCTTTCGTGCGTTGGGACACCCAGGGTAACCCGTTGGTCTGCATCGCCAATTTCTCCGGCGCTCCACACGAGAATTACCGCGTCGGTATGCCGTGGGCGGGTGAGTGGGCCGAGGCCCTCAACACAGATGCCGAAGCCTATGGCGGCTCGGGCGTCATCAACTCGGGCGCGGTTCAGGCGGTGGAGGGAGCCCAAAACGGACTTCCGGCCTACGCGAATCTGCGGGTGCCGCCGCTCGGCGTCGTGTACCTCACGCCTGCGCAAAGCTAGGTCTCGCGGACGCTCAGGACCGATTTTTCAGGCACCCGATGGACGGATTTACATCCCGACCATCGGGTGCTAGTGTTTATATCCGCGCCGACGAAGACCTCGGGTTCGGCCCAACATCCACATCCTGAAGATTCAGATCAGTTCTGAACGCCAGGAAGCGTGTTTGAAGGGTGGATTTGACGGGGTGGGGTTTGGTGGGTAAGTTAGAAAAGTTGCTCCGGAGCGATGATGCGGCCTTGAGGGTTGTGTTTGGTGCCGGGTGCTTCTGTTGTTTGAGAACTCAATAGTGTGC
>NZ_JAPSHV010000034.1 GCF_031179385.1 Arthrobacter sp.
CAGTTCCGACGGCGGCTGCCGGCCATGGGTGAGGGTCTGTCCATCGAGGGTCTCAGCCTCGCCGGGTCCAGCACCGGGCCGGCTGCTCGGCTGCCGTCCGGAGAAGGCGGGGTTCCTCCGCTGCTGCTTTCCGGTGTCGGGCTCTCTGTGGCGCCGGGTGAGATGGTGGCTCTGGTGGGGGCCTCCGGAAGCGGTAAAACCATGACTGCGCTGTCGGTGCTGGGATTGCTTCCGCCCGGGATCCGTGTTGCGTCCGGCTCTATCCGGCTCGGCGGGACAGAACTCCTGCGCTGTGAAGACAAGGAGCTCAACCGTATTCGCGGCGGCCGGCTGGGCATGCTGTATCAGCAGCCGAAGCGCATGTTGAATCCGAGGATGACGATCGGACGCCATCTCGCTGAGCCGCTGAAACTGCACCGCGGACTGCGCGGACGAGCTGCCAAAGCGCAGGCACTGAGGCTGCTTTCCGACGCCGGGTTCGAGGATCCGACCCGTTGTGCGCGCTCGTACCCGCATCAGCTCTCCGGCGGGATGGCACAGCGGGCCATGCTCGCGCTTGCCATGGCCGGCCAGCCGGAGATGCTGCTCGCCGACGAGCCGACGTCGGCGCTGGACAAAGTGCTCGAGCGGCAGATCCTGGAGCTGATCGATACGCAGAGAAACGTGCACGGGCTCGGGGTCCTCTACATCACCCATGACCTGGCCACCGTCTCGGCATTCGCTGATCGGGTGGTGGTGATGGACGGCGGCCGCATCCAGGAGACTGGTCCGGTCAGGACTGTATTGAATACACCGCAAACCACGTTCACGCGGGAACTGCTCTCGGCGTCAGCCCTCACAACGGCGACGGTCGACCCCGCGCGGGAACCTGTGCGCATCCCGGTGGAGAGCCTGCTCCGGGCCCGCACGGTTCAGGCAAGGGCGGCTGAGACGCTTCCGCGCATCCCGGTCCGCGTTGCGGCGGAGAAGCAAGGAGGTGGCCATGCGGTCCGGACTCCGCTCCCGACGCCGGTCGCCAGGGGCGGGGCCTCCTCGGTCGAGGCCGGGTCGCCACGCACCATCTTGGCACTGGAGAACGTCACCAAGCGGTTCCCCTCGAACGGGCGCGGTGCCCGACCGGCTCTCGACGGAGTCTCCCTCAGCGTGCGGGAGGGGGAGATCCTTGGTGTGCTGGGGCAGTCAGGTTCCGGAAAAAGCACACTCGCCCGCCTGCTCGTCGGTGTGGAGACGCCAGATCGAGGCCGAATCATTCGATCGCCGCGGCCAGGGGAGGTGAAGGACCCAACGGCAGTGCAGTTGGTTTTCCAGGAGCCGCACGACGCATTTGACCCACGCATGAAACTGCGCGCCAGCCTGGAAGCTGCATTGCTGCGCCGTCGTGCCCTCACTGCGGACGAGCGTGAGGCGCTCATCAGGCAGTCTGTCCAAGACGTTGAACTGGGGGCGGATCTGCTGGAACGCTACCCGAGCCAATGTTCCGGCGGACAACTTCAGAGACTTACGATTGCGAGGGCGCTCCTCCTGGATCCGGCGGTACTGATCTGCGATGAGGCTACCTCCGCCCTGGACGCCGTTACCCAGCGCAAGGTCCTGGACCTGCTGTTGCGCCTGCACCACGACCGCCGGCTCGCCCTCATCATGATTTCCCACGACATGAACGTCATCCGGTATATGAGCCGGCGGGTGGCAGTGCTCTATCAGGGCGCCCTCGTTGAGCTGGCACGCACGACCGACTTCTTCGCGAAGCCGGAGCACAGCCACAGCAAGCAGTTGGTTGCTGCTGCGCAAACGATACAGAGACCGACCAGTGTCGCGATACCCCTCTGAAACGCGCACACTTCTCGGTGCGCAGCTGGTCTTCAACCTGGGCTTCTATGCTGTAATACCCTTCCTGGCCGGAGCCATGGGCGGGGATTACGGGCTGGACGCGGCCGCCGTCGGGCTTGTCCTTGGTGCCCGGACGTTCAGTCAGCAGGGCATGTTCCTCTTTGGTGGTCTGCTGGCCGACCGGTGGGGTGCCCGCCGTGCCATCCTCACCGGCTGTCTGGTCCGCATCGCCGGTTATGCGACGCTGGCGGCGGCGTCGGACTTCACCCTTTTTCTCCTGGGCGCCGTGCTCACCGGGGCAGGGGGTGCGCTGTTCTCGCCAGCCCTTGAATCCCAACTCTCGTACGCGGACCGTTCGAGACAGGTTCCCCGCACGAGCCGTACACCCTCGAACGCCGACGGACGGAAGGGCGGCCGGTCGGTGTTCGTCTGGTTGGCCATCACAGGTGAAATAGGAGCGCTGCTCGGACCCCTGCTTGGAGCGGCATTGCTGGGGTGGGGGTTCGATGCAGCATTGGCCGCAGGAATAGCTGTCTTCGCCGCCGTGACCATACTGCTGTGGTTCCGGCTGCCCGCCGACGTCCCGGTACGCCGACCGCAGGAGGGTGAAGCGGAAGTCGAAGCGCGCCGCCCCGGTGACGCTCTGGCGTGCCTGCGAAACCGGCGGTTCGTCGCCTTTTGCCTTCTTGCAAGCACCAGCATGCTGGCGTACAACCAGCTCTATTTCGCGTTTCCGCTCGAATTGGGCCGGCGGGGACTGGAGAGTTCGTGGCTGGCCGTGCTGTTCCTGACCGCTTCGGTGATGACCCTGCTGCTCCAGTTGCCCGTCGCTGCAATGGGCCAACGGATCGGGCCGGGGCGGGCCGTGTCGGTGGGGTTCCTGCTGATGGCCAGTGCGATGGGAATCACCGCACTGACGGCGGTAGCTGCAGGGACGCGCTCCGAGGCATCAGGCTGGGACGCACAGGGAGCAGGACCAGCCATCGCGGGAGTACCGCACGCCGCGGTACTGATGGTCTGCATCGTCGGAGTCCTCATGCTCGGTCATATGCTGATTCGGCCCACGGTCCTCGCGCTCATACCCAGCTTCATCCCGGAGAGCGCCGGAGCGGGAGCAGGCCGTGGCGCCTACTACGGGCTCTCAGCAACGTGCGGCGGCGTCGCAGTGCTGGCTGGAAACGCACTGCTGGGCTGGCTGCTGGACCTGACCGACCGGCATCACTGGTGGCCGGGAACCCCCTGGCTGCCACTCATCGCACTTGCCCTGCTAGCAGCGCTCCTGCTGCCGAAGCTGCTGCATGGAAGTCACCCCGCGCTCCGGCACCCTGAGTCGGCCCGAAGGACGAGGCAGTAAGCACTCGCCCTTGTCAGGTGAGGTACTCCAGAGAATAATCCGCACTGGTACCGGTCCGTCGGCGGGATGCGGCGCTGCTCCGGGCTGTGGGAAGGACTGACCGTGAAAGCAATCGTCGTGGGCGCGGGAATCGCGGGTCTCGCCACCGCCGTCAACCTTGCTGACGCGGGGTGGCAAGTGGAGATACTCGAGAAGTCAGGCGGCCCTAGGGCCAGCGGTTACATGATGGACTTCTTCGGCGCCGGATACGACGCCGCGGAGAAGATGGGTGTTTTACCTGCACTCGAGGCACGTGCCTATTCCGTTGATGAAGTGTCCTACGTCGACTCGACGGGTCGCACCACCGGGCGGCTCAGCTTCAAGCGATTCGCTGAAGCCGTCAATGGACGGCTGCTGAGCATCATGCGGCCCGATCTCGAGGAAGCGCTGCGGGAGAGCCTTCCCGCGTCGGTTCCGCTTCGCTACGGTGCGACATTTACGCGGATCGAGAATAATGCCGACGGAGTCCGGGTCCATACAAGTGACGGTCGATTCGTTGACGGTGATCTTCTGGTCGGCGCAGACGGTATCCACTCGGCGGTGCGGGAAGCCCTCTTCGGGCCGGAGGCGCAGTTCATCAGGTACCTCGGATTCCATACTGCAGCGTTCACCTTTGACGATTCCGAGATCAATAGTCAGGTCAGAGGCCGCTTCGCGGTCAGTGACACCAAGGACAAGCAGATAGGGCTATACGGGTTGCGGGGCACCAGGGTCGCGGCTTTCCTGATCCATCGCGATGGATCGCCAATCCTGCCGGCCAACCGGAGGGAGACCCTGCGCAGGGAATTTGCGGATGCTGGCTGGCTTGCCCCGCGCGCGCTCGACCAGGCGCCTACGAACCCCTACTACGACGTCGTTGCCCAGGTCCACCTGGATCGTTGGCATACGGGGCGCGTAGTCCTGGTGGGTGACGCGTGCCAAGCCGTTTCCCTGCTCGCAGGTCAGGGATCCTCATTGGCTATCGCGGGAGCCCGGGTCCTGGTCGCTCTCCTTGTGCATGCTCCGTCAATCAGTGACGGTCTCGCTGCCTATCAGGATCATTGGATGCCCGTCGTGCGCGAGAAGCAGGAGGCGGGACGGCGCGCAGGGCGGTGGTTCCTGCCGTCGTCGGACGCGGATTTGATGGTGCGGCGGGTGATGACCAGGCTCTCCCGCCTTCCGCTCGTCAACCGGTCCATCGGGAATGCGCTGGCGGGTAAGGCAGTGCGAATTCCATAACCTTGATGAGCAAGCGTTCGCTTGCGTATTATTGACCTGTGGCTGATATCTTCCGGGCTCTCGACGACGAGACAAGGCGGCTGATCCTCGATGAATTGTTCGCGCGGGACGGCCAGACGCTGTTCGAAATTTGCTCGGTTCTGACCATGCGGCATGAAGTGGCCAGCTCCCGGCAGGCTATTTCACAGCATTTGGCGGTCCTCGAAGCTGCCGGGCTGGTCACGACCGAGCGCCGGGGGCGTTCGAAGTTCCACTACTTCAATCCAGGGCCACTCGCCGAGATCGCGAACCGGTGGCCTGCCAGTGAGAGGGCAAGTGCATGAAAATCGCGCTGACGAGCATTTTCGTCGATGACCAGCGGGCGGCTCACGCCTTTTATACGGATGTCCTCGGGTTCCGGACCCGCCATGATATCCCGCTGGGTGAGGACTTCTGGTTGACCGTCGTTTCTCCGGAGGCGCCGGACGGGCCGGAGTTGCTCCTTGAGCCTGCGGGCCACCCGGCCGTCAAGCCCTACCGGGATGCCCTGGTGGAGGATGGTATCCCGCTGGCTCAGTTCAACGTCGATGACCTTGCCGCGGAGCATGCTCGGCTTGCCGGCCTCGGGGTTCAGTTCACTCAGCCGCCCACTGACATCGGCACGGCCCTCGTCGCTGTGCTGGATGATACCTGCGGCAATCTCATTCAGCTGATCGAGATGAAAGCTCCAGCAGACGACGGCGGCGCCTACTAAATTAGTTCCCGAGCGATCAGTACCTGAATAACTTGCACGATGTGCAAACTTGCACCTAGTGTAAGTATGTGACTCCGCAGCAAACCAGTCGTCGCGAGCAGAACAAGCTCGACACCCGGCGGGCAATAGCCCAGGCCGCTCTTGACCTGGCCCGATCCGAAGGTCTGGGTGCGTTCACCGCAGAGCACATCGCCGAGCGGGCAAACATCTCCCGTCGCACCTTCTTCAACTACTTTCACAGTGCCGAAGAGGCGCTAAGCGTCTCCACCGAAGCATTCCTCGACCAGGCTGAAGCTGAACTGGCAAAACGTCCTGCCGACGAGCCGATCCTTGACGCGATGATTCAAGCGCTCGCAGCAACCACGAAGGTCGAGAACCTGCAGGACTGCGGCGATCTCTTCCGCATGGCCGCGGGCAATCCGGACCTCCTGGGCACACAGCTTCTGGCCTGGGAGCGCGCAGAAGCGCGCATCATCAGCGCGGTCGAGGAGCGCCTGGAGGGACAGGCATCGAGCCTGTACATTCATGCGCTCGTCGGCTCGCTACTTTCCTGCGCCAAAGCCGCCATGCGCGAATGGGCTTCCAGCGAGAACCCTGACCACGACGCGGCACAGACACTCGAAAACCACATCGTCACAACGCTCACCATGCTGCGTGACGGCTTTTCTCACCCGACGCTCTAGCCCAGGACGCAGATCACCATGGCATTCCTCCTGTACCGACTCGGTTCGTTCGCCTACCGCCGCCGCTGGTGGGTGGTCTCCGCCTGGCTGGCCATCATGGTCGCGGTCGGCGGGTCAGCCGTTGCCTTCTCCGGCACCCTCAGCAACAACTTCACGATTCCAGGCACAGAATCCCAGCGCGTCCTCGACGAGTTGAAGGAAGAGATGCCTGACGCCGTGGGCGGAATGGGGACCATCGTCTTCGAAAGCCCCGACGGTGAATTCAGCACTAATCAGCGCGAAGACGTCAGCAGCGTACTGAGTGACGTTGCTGACCTCGAGGGCGTGGAAGCGGTGATCGACCCCTTCGTCACCGCTCAACAGATCGCCGACAGTCGGGAAGAGCTCGAGAACGGGCGTGCTGAGCTTGAAGCAGGCGCCCAGCAGCTCCGCGACGGCGCCGCCCAGCTCGACGCAGGACAGGCACAGTTGGATGAGCAGCGCGCGCAGTTCGAAGCCGGAAAGTCCTTCCTTCCGGCCGAGCAGATCGATGCCACTGTGGCTCAACTCGACGCCGCCCAAACCGAGATCGATGCGCAGCGTGGGCAATTGGATGAAGGACAGGCAGAACTCGATGCCGCCCGCGTCGAACTGGAGCTGGGGGAACGCCAACTGGAGGCTTCTTCCGGAGTGCAGTTCGTATCGGAGGATGACACCACAGCCGTCGCAAGCATCCAATTCACGTCGTCGGTGGACGCAATCAGCGTCGAGACGCGAGAAGCTGTCCAAGCGGCCGCGGACCGGGCGACCGAGGCCGGTCTCTCGGTGGAGTACAGCAAGGAGATCGTTCAGGACATCTCCGAGATTTTCGGTCCAGCGGAAGTCATCGGCCTCGCCGTGGCCGCGCTCGTCCTGATCCTGATGCTCGGAACGCTCATCGCCGCTGGCCTTCCGCTGCTGATGGCGATCGTCGGCGTAGGTGTCGGCGTTGGCATCACCTTCGCGCTCACCGGCGTCATTCAGATGAGCTCTATTTCTCCGGTACTCGCGCTGATGCTTGGACTCGCCGTCGGGATCGATTATTCGCTGTTCATCGTGAACCGCCACCGTACGCAGTTGCTGCGGGGCATGCCTGTGCAGGAATCGATCGCGCGTGCCACCGGTACAGCAGGCAACGCCGTGTTGTTCGCGGGTATCACAGTTGTCATCGCGCTTGCCGCCCTCGCCGTTCCAGGCCTTCCGTTCCTCACCATCCTTGGCATGTCCGCGGCTGGAACCGTGGCCGTAGCTGTCATCGTCGCGCTGACCCTGACGCCCGCGCTGCTCGGCTTCATGGGTCGTCGGGTCATCTCGAAGCGCCGCTGGGCGAAGGCGGAGTCCGCAGGTGCTGACGCGCAGGCCGCTGAAGAACACTCCGCGGACGATTCCTATGCGGCGGGTCGAGGCTGGGGCGGTGCCGTGACCCGCAAGCCGATCCTGACGGTGCTTGCGGCCGTCGCCGCGCTCGCGGTGCTCGCCATCCCCGCCCTGGAACTGCGTGTGGGACTGCCCGACGGCGGTTCCGAACCCGCTGATTCGACTGCCTACCGCGCGTACACGCTTGTCGGTGAGAAGTTCGGTGAGGGCACCAACGGTCCGCTGCTCGTAGTGGGCAACCTGCCGCCCATCGAAGACGAGGCTGACCGCACGGAACTGCAGCTGGACGTCGCAGACGAACTCACCCAGGTCGAGGACGTTGCTGCGGCGGTGCCCGCGGGCATCAGCGACGACGGCCGCACCGCGATCTACCAGGTCATTCCCGAGGAAGGCCCGGCAAGCGAGAGCACCGAACAGCTTGTCCGCGACCTGCGCGCTGAGGCGGCGAACATCGAGGACGCCACCGGTGTGACAGTTTCCGTCACAGGCCAGACCGCCGCAAACATCGACGTGTCCGCCAAACTCATGGAGGCCATGCCTCTCTACCTGGGCATCGTCGTCGGGCTCTCATTGATCCTGCTGCTCCTGGTCTTCCGCTCCATCCTCGTGCCGCTCATCGCCACAGCGGGGTTCCTGCTCTCACTGATGGCCAGCTTCGGGGCCACCGTGGCGATCTACCAGTGGGGCTGGCTCGGTGATTTCTTTGGCGTCACCAACCCCGGCCCGATCCTGAGCTTCCTGCCGATCATCCTGATCGGCGTCCTGTTCGGCCTTGCCATGGATTACCAGATGTTCCTTGTCTCCGGAATGCGCGAGTCCTTCGTGCACGGCCGGCCGGCGAAGGAAGCGGTACGCGTCGGCTTCAGCCACGGGGCACGGGTGGTCACGGCGGCGGCCATCATCATGGTGTCGGTGTTCGCGGGCTTCGTCTTCTCCCACCTCACCATGGTTCGACCGATCGGATTCGGCCTGGCCTTCGGCGTGTTGCTGGACGCCTTTGTGGTGCGTATGACCCTGATCCCCGCAGCGATGCACCTCCTCGGCCGGTCAGCCTGGTGGCTGCCCAGGTGGCTGGACCGCATCCTCCCGGATGTCGACGTTGAGGGCGCCCGGTTGATGGAGAAGACGGACCACGACGCCGGCCGGGACGTGCCGTCGTCGGATCCGGTACCGTCGGGCCGCTGAAGGGGATCAAACCGTCTCACATGGTGAGACTAATGCGGAGAAGTATTTCGTAATCTCTAGGATTATGCGGTCAGTTTTCCCCATCAAGGACACATAGCCGTGAATCTTTTCCGTACCAAGTCGATCGAACAGTCGATCGCAGACTCAGGTGAGAAGGGCCGCACACTCAAGCGGTCGCTCACCACCTGGGACCTCATGATCATGGGCGTGGCTGTTGCTGTCGGCGCCGGCATTTTTTCGGTCGGCGCTCAGGCAGCGGCCTTCAACGCCGGGCCGGCAGTGACCATCTCGTTCGTGCTGGCTGCAATTACCTGCGCGCTGGCCATCATGTGCTACGCCGAGTTCGCCACAGCGATCCCTGTTGCAGGCAGCGCCTACGTCTTCACCTACGCGACCATGGGTGAGCTTCTCGCATGGATCATCGGCTGGAACCTCATTCTTGAGTTGCTGATGGCCGGAGCGGTGATCGCGAAGTTCTGGGGCGTGTATCTCAGTGACCTGTTCGCGGTGCTCAACCTGGACGTTCCGTCCCAGGTCAACGTCTTCGGTATCACCATGTACTGGGGGCCGCTCATCATCGTGGCGATCTTCACCGTCATTCTGGTGCTCGGAACCAAGCTGTCAGCCCGTGTGAACAACATCTTCACCATCATCAAGATCGCCATCGTGCTGTTCGTGATTGTTGCGGGATTCTTCTTCATCAACGGCGAGAACTACCAGCCGTTTGTCCCGGCCTCCGAGCCGCCCGCGGCACTGGATGCGGACTGGACCTCGCAGCCCTTCCTGTCCTTCCTGTCGGGTGCCAACCCGGCCGTCTACGGTTTCACCGGCATCATCTCCGGTGCAGCGTTGGTCTTCTTCGCGTTCATCGGCTTCGACGTCGTTGCCACCTCCGCCGAGGAGGTCAAGGACCCGCAGAAGACCCTTCCGCGCGGAATCTTCGGTGGCCTGGCGCTGGTGACCGTGCTCTACATCCTTGTCACCCTGGCCGTGACCGGGATGGTGTCGTACAAGGAACTTGCCGCAGCGGAATCGCCGTCGCTGGCCACCGCATTCCAGCTGGTGGGAGCAGACTGGGCCGCCGGCATCATCTCGGTGGGAAGCCTCATTGGCCTGACCACCGTAATCATGGTGCTGCTCATGGGTCTGGCACGGGTCATCTTCGCGATGAGCCGTGACGGGCTGATGCCCCGAGGGCTGAGCCGTACCTCTGAGAAGCGCAGCACTCCGGCCCGCACACAGATCCTCTGCGGCGTCGTCGTTGCGCTGCTGGCCGGCTTCACCGAGGTAGAGCTGCTCGCCGAGATGATCAACATCGGCACGCTGTCAGCGTTCGTCACGGTCAGCCTCGGCATCCTGGTGCTCCGCAAGAAGCGCCCTGATCTGAAGCCGTCCTTCCGTGTGCCTTTCGGCAAGGTGATCCCGGTTCTGTCGGCGGTCCTCTGCCTGTACCTCATGCTCAATCTGGCCACCGTGACCTGGGTGTTCTTCGGCATCTGGCTCGTCGTGGGTTTCGCGATCTACTTCGCGTACGGTCGGCGGCACTCACGGCTGGCATCAGGAAACGCAGATGAACCCGAGCTGGAGGAGTCCCGCGCGGGACGTTGACCTTCGGCGGGAGGGGCGCGTCAGGGCGGACTGTAATATTCAGCCATGGCGCGCCCCCCGAAACCGGAACGCAAGAACGAGCTTCTCGACCAGATCGTCGAGTATCTGCTCGACAAGACGTTCGCGAGCCTGAGCTTCCGCACCCTTGCCGATGGGCTGGGCATCAGCAGCTATGTGCTCGTTTACCACTTCGGAAACCGCGAGGAGCTCATCAACGAGATCGTCGCGCATATTGAGGCACGTCATGATTCCATCAAGCCGACGAATCCCGAAAGTTTCACCCGGGACGACTTTCGTGAATGGCTCCTGGAATCCTGGAATGAACTGCTGGTCGACAGGAACCGAAGTCTGCAGCGACTGGAGTTCGAAGCCGCCGTTCAGGACTCCGTGAGTCCCAACCCCCGCGGCAGTGCCCTGAGGAAGTTCTCGTTCTGGCACGAACTTGCTGCCGATTGGCTGGTGAACCAGGGCCTGCCGCGCGAGGCGGCGGAGGGTTCGGCGCGACTCTTCGTATCAAGCCTGTACGGTCTGCAGTACGACTTTGTGCTGAACAATGACGGAGCGTCCGTGAAGCGGGCGCTGCACCTGCTGGTTGAGCGGTTCTTCAGTGGCCTGGACCATGCGCTCGCTGCAGTCCATTCGGAGGCCGGAAACAGCGAAAAGGGAGGACGGGCCTGAGCCCGTCCTCCCTTTCCGCTTGCTTACACGGGTTACACCCTAGAACTTGTTCGCGGCCTCGGCCTCGGAGTTCTGGGCCGCACCGGAAGCGCTGCCGAGGTTGGCGCGAAGCTTCGCGCCAAGGTCCGCGTCAACGTTCGTCCAGTACTGGATGGCGCGCTCACGGATATCCTCGATGGTCACACCGCTGACCGCACCCGTGATGGTCTCCAGGAAGCGCGCCTTCTCAGCGTCGTTGTAGACCTCCCGGTACAGCGTGCCGGCCTGACCGAAGTCATCGTCCTCTGCATGGAGGCTATGCGCGGCGCGCACCAGGTCGCCGTCGTTCTCCCAGCCGCCGTGCTCACCGTACTGCGCGGGATCTGCAGCGGGGCCGCCCACCGAATTGGGAGCGTAGACCGGGGTCTGCGGGGAATTGAAGAAGAAGCGGGCGGCACCGTCCTTCGAGTAGTTTCGCACCTCGTTCTTCGGTGCGTTGACCGGCAGCTGCGCATGGTTGGTTCCCACGCGGTAGCGGTGCGCATCGGCGTAGGAGAAGATGCGGGCCTGCAGCATGCGGTCGGGGGATGCCGCGATACCCGGAACGAAGTTCGACGGCGCGAAGGTGGCCTGCTCGATCTGCGCGAAGTAGTTCTCCGGGTTGCGGTTCAGGGTGAGGCGTCCGACCGGGATCAGCGGGTAGTCAGCGTGCGGCCAGACCTTGGTCAGGTCGAAGGGGTTGAACCGGTAGTTCTTTGCCTCTTCGTACGGCATGACCTGGACCTTGAGGTCCCAGCTGGGGAAGTTGCCCTGCTCGATGTTCTCGTAAAGGTCGCGGATGTGGTGATCTGCGTCCGAACCCGCCAGTGCCTCAGCCTCGTCGCCGGTCAGCGTCTCGTGGCCCTGGTTGGACTTGAAGTGGTACTTGACCCAGAACTTTTCGCCGGCCTCATTGATCCACTGGTAGGTGTGGGAGCCGTAGCCGTTCATGGTGCGCCATGAGGCGGGCAGTCCGCGGTCGCCCATCAGCCAGGTCACCTGGTGCGCTGACTCAGGGGAGAGGGTCCAGAAGTCCCACTGCATGTTGGCGTCGCGCAGGTTTGAACCGGGAAGGCGCTTCTGCGAGTGGATGAAGTCGGGGAATTTGATGCCGTCGCGGATGAAGAACACCGGGGTGTTGTTGCCCACAAGGTCGTAGTTGCCCTCGGAGGTGTAGAACTTCAGTGCGAAGCCGCGGGGGTCGCGCCAGGTGTCCGGGGAGCCCTGCTCGCCGGCAACGGAGGAGAAGCGCAGCAGCGTCTCGGTCATGGCACCGGGCTGGAAGAGCGCAGCCTTGGTGTACCGACTGACATCCTCCGTGGTCTCGAACATACCGAAGGCACCGCCGCCCTTGGCGTGCACAACGCGCTCGGGAACGCGCTCACGGTTGAACTGCGCGAGCTTCTCGATCAGGTAGTGGTCAGTCAGCGGGATGGCGCCGTCGCGGCCCAGGGCTGAGGAATTGCTGTCGTCGACAACGGGGGCACCCGATTGGGTGGTGCTGAAGTTGGCAGTCATGGATTCTCCTTCTTTCAGTGTGTTTCTGTTAGTTCGGGAAGATTTGGGGAGGTCTCGCGGCAGTCGGTGCAGAGACCCTGATACACCACGTCGGCAATCTGAATGGTCATCCGGCTGGATCCGGGCGACCAGGATGGAGTGAGGCAGGGCGCGTGTCCGACAGCGCAGTCCACGTCTTCGATCCGGCCGCACCCGGTGCAGACCGCGTGGTGATGGTTGTCATTGACCCGGGTTTCATACCGAGCGGGGGAGTGGGGCGGCTCGATCCTGCGCAGCAGCCCGCTCTCCGTGAGATCGGAGAGGACCACATACACCGACTGCACGGTGATATCGGCGAGTTCACTCCGAACCGCGGTCACGACGTCGTCGGCGGTTGAATGCGGTGACCGTTCGACGGCGGCGAGCACCGCCAGGCGCTGCCTGGTCACCCTTCGCCCCGCTGAGCGCAGCGGCGCAGCCCAGGGGCTCACGGGCGCATTCTGTTCGGTCATGGGACCAGTAAAACACTTATTCTGAGTGACTCATAATAAGCCTCGCCTAACGGGCTAGGCTGTAGGGATACATTGGCGATGAAGGGTTGAAGAATGGGCCGTACGCCCTGGGAAGAAAGACGCCAGGAGCGCGTTGGAGACTGTGTTGTCAACGTTCGGAGGACAGGTCAGGGGCAACCGATCGTCCTTGTCCACGGCATCGGCGTCTCCGCCCGCTATTTCGAGCGGTTGGCCGCCGAACTGGCTACGAACAGCGCTGTCTACGCGGTCGAACTTCCGGGTTTCGGTCCTTCGCCCTGGCCGCGGCGGGCGTTGTCGGTGCCGGAGCTCGGTGAAATCGTTGTGGCTGTCCTGCGAAGGCTGGACCTGACCGGGGTAGTTCTGGTCGGCCACTCCATGGGGTGCCAGGTGGCCACAGAGACTGCGGCCCTTGCTCCGGAGCTGGTGCACAAGCTCGTGTTGCTCGGGCCCACTGTGAATGATCAGGAGCGTTCGGTCAGTCAGCAGGCGCTGCGCCTGGCGCAGGACACGCTCCGTGAGCCGCCGGCCGTGAACTGGATGGTCTTCACCGACTACCTTCGTTCGATCGTTCCCTACCTCCGCACGCTGCCGGCCATGGTGAGCCACAGGCTTGAAGATGCGCTACCGCGGGTAGCCTGCCCGGTCGTCCTCATGCGGGGGGAACGCGACCCGATCGTGCCGACGGATTGGCTCCAGCGCTTGGCCGCCGCCAATCCGAACTCCGTGATCGTGGAGGTGCCGGATGTGCCACACATCCTGATGTTCAGTCGCCCCGCAGAAACTGCCCGGGGACTGTTGACCGGGGACCCGCATGCGGCTGCTTAAGCGGGGGTGGGCCTGGGGCCTCGACTACGCCTACGTCGGTTTCTGGCAGGCGCGCGGCTTTATCTTCCGGGGCGACGCCGGCTCCCAGCTGTCCGGCGACAAGGCGCCCGTGGTCCTGCTCCCGGGGATCTACGAGCCCTGGCAGTTCATGCACCCGGTCGCTTCCCATCTCCATGCAAACGGGCACCCAGTGCACGCGGTCACTGCGCTGGGTTACAACCGGGGCACGGTTCCAGCGATGGCGGAACTCGTCGCCCAGTACCTGCGGGAGCGGGACCTGCGCAACGTGATCCTTGTAGCGCACAGCAAGGGCGGGCTCATCGGAAAATACGTCATGACCCTTCCGGAATCTGCGCCGCGCGTACACCAGCTGGTTGCCGTGAACTCGCCCTTTTCCGGTTCCGTCTACGCGATGTTCGCGTTCCTTCCCAGCCTGCGTGCATTCTCGCCACGGAACCGGACGCTGAACGCACTGCGGGCCAACCTTGCCGTGAACTCACGCATTACCTCCATCTACGGAACGTTCGATCCGCATATCCCGGGCGGCAGCGAATTGGTCGGTGCAACCAACGTGCGGCTCGACATCATGGGCCACTTTCGGCCCCTCGGAGACAAGCGCGTACTCGACGCTGTCGATACAGCCATTGCAGCCCACGCCCCGGAGCCCGCGGGATAGGAGACCCTTCAGGAGGGTCCAATTTTCTTGGCGATTGCGACGGCCTCGGCCGGGCTTGAAAGCCACGGCTCGCCGTGGCCGGTCAGCACCTTGTCGGCGTGCAGCGCCGCGATGCGGTCGAGGGAGTCCAGGGCCTGCGGAGAATTGGCGGTTGCGGCGCCGGACACGATCTGTGGTCCTTTTACCCCGGTGTAGGGATTCAGGGTGACCAGTGCGTCGCCGATGATCAGCACACCGCGATCAGCGAAATGAAGAGCAACGTGGCCCGCGGTATGTCCCGGGACATGGATGACCTCCGGCATCCCGGGGAGGTTGGCCGCCAGCCCGGGGGCAAGCGGCAGGGTATCGGTGACCCCGCGCACCCGTAGGGCTCCCGCCAGCGTCATCCGGCCGAGGATGGGCAGGCTGCCGGGGTTCTGCAGGGGCACCACAAATCGGTTCAGCTCGTGCTTGTAGCGGTAAGGATGGGCGGCAATATAGGCGTCATCCGGGTGGACGAGTATCGGCACCCGGTAGTGACTCCTTATCCGCGCAGCTACTCCCACATGATCGAAGTGACCGTGGGTGAGGACCAGCGCCACTACCGAGTCCTCGAATCCGAGTTCGCGCAGGGCTTCCCGGACTCTGGGCCAAATTGCAGGGAGGCCCGCATCGATGATCATGACACGGCCTTCCTGTTCGACGAAGTAGACGTTGACGTGGGCGTGTTCCAGCCAGTGGATTCCCTCGGCGACTTCGCTGGTGAGCATGGCGGTTCCTTCACTTGACGATCGGTTGCGAGCGGCGCTGTGAGTGCAACCCTAGTCATCCGCACCCGTAAAGTCAGCAGGCTGATGAATTGCGAACACGCGCGGGTCGTTGCCGGAGGTAACGGCTCCGCCGGTAGACTTGGCCGGTGCCAAGACTCCTCGCCGACATCACTCCGCTGAAGGAGAGTCCGGCTTTCCGCAGGATGTATTTTGGGACGGCGCTCTCGGCAGTCGGCACCAATCTGACGTTGGTGGCTGTGAGCCTGCAGGTCTATGACATCACCGGCTCAAGCCTCAACGTCGGTTTGATCGGTCTATTCGCCCTGGTGCCGCTGATCTTCGCCGGACTGTACGGGGGAGCGGTTGCCGACGCCCATGATCGGCGCAAGGTCGCCCTCCTGTCCGGAATCGGCCTGTGGGCATCGACGATCGGCATAGCGCTGCAGGCCTGGGCCGGAGCCGACAACGTCTGGCTGCTTTACGTCCTGATCGCCGTGCATAGCGGATTTGCCGGCATCAACCAGCCGACACGGACGGCCATCATTCCGCGGCTGGTGCGGCCTGAGTTGCTGCCTGCCGCCAACGCCCTGTCGATGATCACCTTCGGGCTCGCGTTCACCGTGGGACCGATGCTTGCGGGGCTGCTCATCGCACAGGTGGGTTACGGCTGGACCTACACCATCGACGTCGTCACCTTCACCGCCGCGCTGTGGGCACTCTTCCGGCTCCCCGCCATGCCTCCTGAAGGGCCGGTGCGGCGAGCAGGACTCGGCACAGTCATCGAGGGGTTCCGCTACCTCGGCACCAGGCCGAACATCCGGATGACCTTCCTCATCGACCTCGCCGCCATGGTGATGGCACAGCCTCGCGTGCTGCTGCCCGCAGTAGGCGCCGTTTTCATTGGGGGCGGCGAACTGACAGTCGGAATCCTGCTCGCGGCGAGTGCCTTCGGAGCCGTGCTCTCCGGCTTGTTCTCCGGTCCGCTGGGACACGTTCACCGTCAGGGCAGAGCTGTCCAGTGGTCTGTCGCCGCATGGGGAGCATCGATCAGCGCGTTCGGACTCGTCGTCATCCTTGCCGGACGTTCGCCCGACGGCGGGATGACCCCGTGGATCATTCCCGCCGCCCTCTGCCTTCTGCTGGCCGGCGTCTCCGATTCCGTCAGCGGCGTGTTCCGGAGCACCATCCTGCAGTCGGCCACTCCCGATGCCATGAGGGGACGACTTCAGGGAGTGTTCATTGTCGTCGTCGCCGGTGGCCCCCGGCTGGGCGAACTGGCCGGGGGCGGGGCGGCCGAGTGGATCGGTGAGGGCTGGACCGCGCTGTGGGGCGGGATCGTGTGCATGCTCCTGGTGGTCCTGCTGGCCCGACTTCAACCGCGCTTCGGCCGGTACGACTCCCGCACCCCCGAACCGTAAGCGACCCCCGCTGAGCGCTACCGGGCGAGAAGCCGGTCGTTCAGCTCCTGTGCCCTGTGGTAGTAATCGGTGAGCTGCAGTTCCGAGGCTGCCTCACGATCGAGGACGACGACGGCGCGAGGGTGCAGTTGCAGGACCGAGGCGGGGCAGAAGGCGCTGACCGGACCCTCGACCATTGCGCGGACGGCGGCGGCCTTGTTGGAGCCGATAGCCACCAGCACGGCCTGCCGTGCCTCGCTGATGGTCCCGAGCCCCTGGGTCAGGCACAGCTGTGGGACCTCACCGCCGGGAAAGAACCGCGCGTTGTCGGAGCGCGTGATGCGGGCAAGAGTCTTGACCCGGGTCCGCGATGTCAGGGACGACGTCGGCTCGTTGAACCCGATGTGCCCGTTCGCGCCGATCCCGAGGAGTTGGACGTGGATACCGCCGGCCTCGCGGATAGCGGTGTCATAGCGGGCCGCCTCTGCACGGAGATCTTCGGCATCCCCGTGCGGGGTAAACAGACGGGACAGCGGGAGGTCCACGTCGTCCAGGAATTCCCGCCGGATCGTTGAATGATACGACTGCTCGTGATCCAGCGGCAGTCCCGCGTACTCGTCGAGTGTGAAGGCGGTGGCATCTCTAAAGCTGAGATCCTCCTCGCGGTGGCGCCGAATAAGTTCGCGGTAGGTTCCCGCAGGTGAACTGCCGGTAGCCAGTCCCAGAACCGCGGGCCCGCGCCGCACATGCTCTTCGATGATGTCCGCTGCGCGCGAACCGACCTGTTCCGGTGAGTCGCAGATGATGACCTGCACGGTTATGCCCTTTCTGTTGTTGCGTGCTCAAGCAGGTGACCGGCTTGGTACACCTGCAGAACTTCGAGTTCGTCCGAGGCGACCACCACGTCTGCCCGGCGCCCTGCGGCGAGGGTGCCGACGTCGTCGTTCCCGATCAGCCGTGCCGGGGTCGAGGAAGCGGCCGCGACCGCATCCGCGAGAGGGATGCCCCACTCACGGCAGCGCCGGACATTTTCCAGCAGTCGGCTGGTGCCGCCGGCGATGGCGCCCTGGCTGCCGTCAGGGACTGCAAGCCGCGCCGTGCCGTTCCGCACCTCAACGTCGAGCGCACCCAGGGTGTAGTCTCCATCCAACATTCCGGCCGCGGCCATCGCATCCGTAATGAGGGCGATGCCGCTCGGACCGACCAAACCGAAGACCATCCGGACCGTTTCCGAATCCAGGTGCGCACCGTCGGCTATGAGTTCAAGGACCACGGTTTCCGGTGCGCGCCGGGCGGTGTCGAGCAGCACGGCGATAGGGCCCGGGCGGCGATGATCGAGCGGCGGCATGCGGTTGAACAGATGGGTGGCCGACCAGGATCCCGCTGGGCTGCGCTCAAGGGCCTCCCGCATTTCGGCCGCTGTTGCTGCGGTGTGCCCTACCGAAGGTACGACGGCGTGTTCCCGGCAAAGTGCCACGAGCTCGTCGAAGTGGGCGGTTTCCGGAGCGAGTGTGATGGTCCGGACGGTTCCCCGTCCGGCCTCCAGCCATTGACGAAGCAGAGCTGGGTTACCCTCGATGATCGCCGCCGGGTTCTGCGCTCCGCACATGTCGGCGGCGATGAACGGCCCCTCCAGGTGAAGGCCCGCCAGCGTTCCGTCGTGCACCAGCTCTCGGAGCACCTCGATCTGGCCAAGCAACTCATCCGCCGGCGCCGAGACCAGCGAGGCAAGCAACGACGTCGTCCCATGGGCTGCGTGGTGGCCGGCAATCGCCCGGGCACCGTCCTGATCGGCGGAGAAGGTGTGTCCCGCTCCACCGTGGCAGTGGAGGTCGACCAGTCCGGGCAGGATTACCGGGACCTGCTCGATCCGGTCAGGAGCACCGGACGGCAGTGCCGATGCCGGGCCGCACCATTCGATGCGGCCCCCGGCGAGCCAGACGGCGCCGTCGTCGATCACGTCCTCGGCCGGCCGGCCGGTGACCAGCCGGCCGGTGACCAGCCGGCCGCGAAGAACCCGGTCCTCGCCGGGGCCGGCGTCAGCTAGCATCCGGGCGGGCCATCGACGGCGCGTCAGTCGTCTCGTCCTCGCGGCCCATGGTGCGGAGGTTCCACTTGCGGATGACGAAGCGGAAGAGCACGTAGTACACCGCAGCGAAGGCCAGGCCGATCGGGATCAGGAGCAGCGGATTCTGGGCGATGCCGAAGTTCAACACGTAGTCGATCGCACCCGCCGAGAACCCGAACCCGTGGTGGATGTCCAGGACATTCACCACCATCATCGATACGCCGGTGAGGATCGCGTGAATGACGTACAGCGGCCAGGCGACGAACATGAACGAGAACTCGAGGGGCTCGGTGATGCCGGTCAGGAAGGCGGTCAGGCCGGTGGACAGCATGATGCCGCCGACGAGCTTGCGCTGGGACGGACGTGCTTCCTGCCAGATCGCCAGAGCGGCCGCCGGGAGGGCGAACATCATGATCGGGAAGAAACCGGTCATGAAGACACCGGCCTCCGGGTCGCCGGCGAAAAAGCGGTTGAGGTCACCCTGGGCACCTTCGTAGTCCCCGATGATGAACCAAACGATCGAGTTAAGGATGTGGTGCAGGCCCAGGGGGATGAGCATGCGGTTCAGGAATCCGTAGATGCCGCTTCCGGCCACCGTGTTTTCCGAAACAGTGTTGCCGACGGCGGTGAGGCCGCGGTCGAAGAGCGGGTAGATGAGCGCCATGACCACGCCGATGGCGATGGCCGCGAACGCGGTGAGGATCGGCACCAGTCTGCGGCCGGCGAAGAAGCCCAGCCAGTCGGGCAGCTTGGTGCGGTGGAAGCGCTGCCAGAGCCACGCCGTCGTGAGGCCCATGACGATGCCCGCAAGGACCCCGTAGTTGATGACCGGGTCTTCGCCGCCCTCCGGCGCCTCACCCAGAACCAGCGGTGCCATGACCTCGAAGACGTTCGTCAGCACGAGGTAGCCGACGACGGCGGCCAGGGCTGTGGATCCGTCGCCCTTCTTGGCGAAACCGAACGAGATGCCCACTGCGAACAGCAGCGGGAGATTCTCAAACAGCGCGCCACCAGCTGCGCCGATAACGTGCGCCGCGGTGGAGAGCGATTCGAAGCTGCCCAGCAGGTCGTCCTGGCCCAGGCGAAGCAGGAGCGCCGCCGCCGGCAGGGCGGCGATCGGCAGCATCAGGCTGCGCCCGAAACGCTGAAGGTTCTGCAGGGCCTTACCGCTGCCCTTGGTCTTTTCCGGAGTATTTGTTCCTGGGTCGGTGGGCGCTTCAGCAGCGCCCTTGCCCGGCTCGGGGTTGGTGCTTGCGGTGGACATGTGAATCCTCGATTCGTGGAGGGAGGGCGCTTGTGTGTCTTTGCCGAAGTCAGTAGAGTCATCCTCACTGGTTATAACCAGTGACAACCATCACTGTGATGCGCTGGAGTCCGATTGTCAACCCGCGCTGCGGAAATACGGTCCACAGTCCAGCATCACCGACGAAGGAGGAGACATGTCCAAGGCCGAAGACATCCTGGCGGCGCTCGGCGGAGCAGATAACGTCGAGGAGATCGAGGGCTGCATCACGCGGCTGCGTACTGAGGTGATTGACTCCTCGCGCGTCAATGAGGCCGCGCTGAAAGCAGCCGGCGCACACGGCGTCGTGGTTGCCGGAACCGTGGTTCAGGTCGTCGTCGGCCCCGAAGCGGACAGCCTTGCCGATGACATTCAGGACCTCATGTGAGTCCTGAAGTAGAGGAGGGCGCACAGGGAGCGTTGACGGTCGCTTCGCCGCTTCCCGGCGTCGTGCTCGCGCTGAGCGAGGTCCCTGACCCTGTGTTCGCCCAAGCGCTGGTGGGAGACGGCGCTGCCGTCATGCCGGAGGACGACGCCGGTGTGCTCACCGCTGTGGCCCCGGTGGACGGGCGCGTGGTCAAGGTCATGCCTCACGCCTACATCGTCCAGCACGCATCCGGGCCGGCTGTCCTGGTGCACGTCGGAATCGACACCGTGCACCTGAAGGGAGAAGGCTTCACAGTCCGGGCTGCCAAGGGCGACGAGGTCCGGACGGGGGACCCCATGGTGGACGTCGATGTGGCTTTCCTGCGCGGCCGGGAGCTCAGCCCGTGCTGCCCCGTGGTTGTGCTCGATTCGAAGCAGGGGACAGTGGCGGTGGGCAACCCCGGAGCTTACGTCCTGGCCGGACAGCCCCTGTTCAGTCTTCCGCGGGTGTGAGGGTGCCTGGAAGCGGCCCGGCATCGGGAGAGCTCAAGCACCTTCGTCTTCGCCGGGAACTCCAGGAACTGGCGCGAACGCTGAAGCCCGGCGAAGCGCTGCCCGGTGAACGGCAGCTCGAGGAGATGTTCGAGGTCTCCCGGATTACCGTCCGCAGGGCCATCTCAGACCTTGTCCGTGACGGCGAACTGGTTCGTGAGAAGGGCAAGGGAACGTTTGTTTCCCACGGCATGGTGCGGTCGGTGCTGCACCTCGCCTCCTTCAATGAGGACATGCGCGCCGCCGGCTTCGTGCCCAGTACCCGGGTGATCACGGCCGACCTCGACGAACCGCCCGAAGGCGCCGTTGCACATCTGCGACTGCGGACGGACGAGTCGGCGTACCGGCTGCGCCGACTCAGGCTCGCCAATGACGCGCCGGTGAGCGTGGACGAATCATGGCTTCCTCCCGCGTTGCTTCCCGACCTGCTCGCGGAGGACCTCACCGGCTCGCTCTACCGGGTGCTGTCCACCTCCGGCCACCCGGTACGGCGGGTGGAACAGACCGTCCAGGCCAGTGCCGCCTCCGAGGAGATAGCGCCGCTGCTGGATATCGCTCCGGGTGCCCCCGTCCTGCTTTTCCACCGGCGATCCTTCACTGGCCCGGAAGGACCCGGAGTGCCCATCGAATACTCAATCTCCACCTACCGGTCCGATCGCTACCAGATCTCGATGACGCTCGCCCAGTAGGACCTCCTCCGGGCCGTTGCACCGGTTCCATACCGCGACATACTGGGGTCATGGACAAGCTCACCAGCAAGCAGATTCTCGATGCCGGGCTCGACGACTGGCGCCAACTCGCGCAGGGCATTCACGCCCGCTTCCGGACCGGCAGCTTCACCACAGGCCTGCGGTTCGTGACTGCCGTCAGCGATGCCGCCGAAGCCGCCAACCACCACCCGGATGTCACCCTCACCTATCCTCACGTCGACCTGAAACTGATCAGTCACGACGCCGGTGCCCTGACGCAGCGGGACGTCGACCTCGCGCGGGCCATCAGTTCCATCGCGCGGGAGCAAGGGCTGACGCCGCAGCCCGAGACGCTCGCCGAGGTGGAACTCGCGCTGGATACCGCCGCGCTCGCCGCCGCTGGACCGTTCTGGGCGGCGCTGCTCACCGGTGACGCCGGCAATACGGCCGGTGACGACGTCGTCGATCCCTCAGGCCGTGTGCCGCTGCTGTGGTTCCAGGGCACCGATGCCCACGAAACTCCACGCCAACGGTTCCATCTGGACGTATGGGTTCCCCACGACATGGCGGAGGCCCGCATCGCAGCTGCTGTTGCTGCTGGTGGAACCGTTGTCGATGATTCGCAGGCGCCGTCCTTCACGGTGCTCGCCGACGGTGAAGGAAACCGGGCCTGCGTGTGCACCGTGCTGGAGCGCTGACGGGCTACAGAAACAGTCGTGGAACAGCGCGACCCGCATCGCCGTTGTACCGGTAGGTAAGTTCAACAAGGAGAACAGGTGCACAACCACTTCAACGGAGCCAAGACGGCCCTGCTTTTCGGATCCCTCATGGGCATCTTCCTGCTGTTCGGGGCCGTGGTCGCATCGGCGACGCGCAGCTCGGCATTCCTCTGGATTTTTGCGCTCATCGGCGTGGGCTCGATCGCGTACAGCTACTGGAACAGCGACAAGCTGGCTATCCGGAGCATGAAGGCCGTTCCGGTGACCGAACAGCAGGCACCGGCGATGTACCGGATCGTGCGTGAGCTGAGTACCAAGGCGGGCAAGCCGATGCCCCGTCTGTACGTCTCGCCGACCATGGCTCCGAACGCCTTCGCCACCGGCCGTAATCCGGAGAACGCAGCCGTCTGCTGCACCCAGGGCATCCTGCAGATTCTGAACGAACGGGAATTGCGCGGTGTCCTTGGACACGAGCTGATGCACGTCTACAACCGCGACATCCTGACCGGGTCCGTTGCGGCCGCCGTCGCCGGCGTGATCACGTCAGTGGCGCAGATGTTCGCCTTCACGGGCATGATGGGCGGCAACCGCAATTCGGGCGGTAATCCGATCGCCGCACTCCTGCTCGCGTTCCTCGCACCGCTCGCCGCAGGACTGATCCAGATGGCTATCGGCCGTACGCGCGAATACGACGCAGACGAGGACGGCGCCCGCCTCACCGGTGACCCGCTGGCCCTCGCTTCGGCGCTCCGCAAGCTCGAGCGCGGAACCCAGCAGGCGCCGCTGCCCCAGAGCCAGCAGCTGGTGAACACCTCGCACCTGATGATTGCGAACCCGTTCCGCGGCGGCGGCGTCCAAAAGCTCTTCGCGTCCCACCCGCCCATGGCGCAGCGGATCGCCCGCCTGGAAGGTATGGCGGGCCGGGCGGTCCAGTAGTTCCTCGAGCTTCCCCGGTCGGTGGGAGATCCCATCGAACTCACACCTTCGGTGGGACTATCCGGACTATCCCGCTGATCCGGACACTTCGCCGGGATACTCCACCACGTACGACGACGGCGACGCACCCAGGAAGGGGAGCGTCGCCGTCGTCGTGGTTGGCTGGTTTTCCTAGCGGAAGTTGACGAACTGCAGGTCAGCCTCGTCAAAGTTCTTGAGCAGTGCCATCGTGGCCTGAAGGTCATCCCGGGACTTGGAGCTGACACGCAGCTCGTCGCCCTGAATCTGGGACTTGACACCCTTGGGCGCTTCATCGCGGATGAGCTTGTTGATCTTCTTGGCAACGTCCTGGGCGATGCCCTCCTTAATGGAGGTTTCCAGGCGGAACTCCTTGCCGGAAGGGTAAGGCTCACCGGTATCGAGGGACTTCAGGGAGATGCCGCGCTTGATCATCTTGGACTGCAGGACGTCCAGCACCGCGAGGACGCGCTCTTCCGAGTTTGCCTTCATGAGAATCTTCTCGCCGCTGAAATCGACCTCGGCTCCGACGCCCTTGAAGTCGTAGCGCTGGGCGAGTTCCTTCTGCGCCTGGTTCAGCGCGTTGGCGACTTCCTGCTTGTCTACCTTGCTCACAACGTCGAATGTGGATTCGCTGGCCACCGTTGCCTCCTTCTGGGTTGGTGTTTTCCTGCTTCTACCCTAATTCACAGCTTCACAACAGGCGGCTCCCATTACCGGGTGAAAGCGTGGAGATCACGGTGTTCTCAGGAGGAACTTTTGACCGCGCAATCGCGTCGCTATTTTGTTCGTGCTCGTCATGCTGTCGCTGGGTCATTGATCATGGCCGCATCGCTGACCGGGGTCGGGGCGGCGCCGTCGGTTGCTTCCTCGCCCATAGTGACGAGACCGCAGGAACCGGATGTCGAGAACCGCACGGTGACGGACCGGCTGGAGGGTGTCCGGACTGAGCTCGAGAATGCTGTCGCGCTGGGGCTTGTCACTGCTGACCAGGCAGGAAGTTTCTTTGCACAGATCGAGCGTCGGATAGCTGCCGGCCTGTGACTTTGCCCCGCCAAACCACCGATTCGATTCTGGGCGGGATGTTCTGTAAAGTTGTTTTGCCTGCGGACGGCGATCCGCAGGTGGTCTTCTTGAAGAGAATTCTTCGAGGGACGTTCGGCAGATTACCCGAGCGGCCAAAGGGGGCTGACTGTAAATCAGCTGGCACTGCCTACGGGGGTTCGAATCCCTCATCTGCCACTCGCCACGAAAGGCCCGCACTCCAGGGAACTGGGTGCGGGCCTTCTGCTGTCCATATTTCCGCCCTGTGATTGCCCGACGATCGATCGCATCACGAACGCCTCCTGACGGTCTCGTTGTACCAAGCAACCTCGCGCTCAGCGAACAGGACGCGACATCCAGGCCGATTCTCGTTAGCGTGAAGATATGGCAACTATTGACATCACAGAGGCAACCTTCCCCGAGACTATCGA
>NZ_JAPSHV010000233.1 GCF_031179385.1 Arthrobacter sp.
TATTCTCGACGTCGACCCGGGAACTTCGTTGATGCGCGCGGCGGTGACGAACGGCGTCGCGGGGATCGTGGGCGAGTGCGGCGGCCAGGCGATGTGCGCCACGTGCCACGTCTACGTCCGTCCCGAGCATCTGGACGGACTGCCGGGGATTAGCGCAGACGAGGACGAGATGCTGGACTGTACCGCCGAACCGCGTGACAACTCCCGGTCCCGGCTGGGCTGCCAAATCACCGTGGGGTCCGAGTTGGAAGAAATTGCGGTCGACGTGCCGGACAACCAGACCTGACCCTTCGAGTTAGTAAGGAGAGCGAACGACGACGGCGAGGGCACACCTAGGTGAGCGCTCGCCGTCGTACTTTCAAGGCCGGTGACCCAGTCATTTAGCGGACCAGCAGGTCGCCGAGCGGGCCGCTGGGAAGATGGATCCAGCCTTCCTGGCGGGCTGCTTCGAGGTGTTCGTCGCCCGGCCGGAGCGTTGCTCCGATCAGAGTCGCCCGGGCGGTCAGAGATGCGATGAGGGAATCCAGCATATCGTCCGAGGCAACCAGGGCATCCCAATGTGCCCCGAGATCGAGCCATGGTGCCATTTCTTCCAACTGCTTCAAAATGACGTGGCGGATCTCCGATTCCCCCGTTCCCTTGCCCTTGTACTTACGCGCTTCGACGTTCCATAGCTTGAGGGAAGCCGCCGGATAAACTTCCATGAGCCGGTCCGATCCATCACGAGGTTGGTAGCCGTGTTCCTGGGCAATCTTGGCTTGGATGACCGCGCAGCGCATGGCGGGGTGGGCCAACCGGTCAGCCGAAACGCTCAGCGGAATCAGGCCGGTGATGCTTGTGACGAACCGGTCGCAATCCCGATAAGCGAGGAGGCGGCGGCCAACAATGCCATCGTGCTTGAGCACGGAACCCGCGTCACGATTCAGGTGGCCCGTGAGAAAAGGCAGCAGTGCCTGCGGCCAGCCGACAGGGCAATCAACGCCGGTGGCATCCGATGCTGCGAAGAGTTCGACGATGTCCTCGTCGGTCACGCCGAGCGACAGATGGGTCAGCCGTGCTGTATCCGGCGTCCAGTCGAGGACGGCCGCAGCGGTTTTCTTCGGATCGGCGGCAAGGTCGATACCGAGAGTCTTCATGCGCCTACTCTATTGGTGGCCGGTAGAAGGAGTACGGACTGGCGAAGATGGATCCACAACACAGGGGAGGGCGCTTGAGTGAGTGACGCCGGGGAGTTCGTGGACGCCGCTCTCCAACGTGAATCCTCCTGGGAACGGGCCGAGGACTGGGAGCGGCGGCTCGGCGACAGCCTGCGTTATTACGGGGCGTCGGTCGGGGCGGTCCGTGGAACGATCCGCGACGCCGGACGGCGTTACCCGAAACTGTCGCACGACGAGATCACGGCGCTGAGCTCCGAGCTGTGGGCGGTTCCGGTGTTCGAGCGCCGACTTGCCGCCGTCGTTCTGCTGCAAACCAACCTGCGCCTGCTGGACAATTCGGACCTCACGCGGATGGAGGGCTTTGTGCGCTCGGCGCGATTGCCTGCCCTGGTCGATCCGCT
>NZ_JAPSHV010000127.1 GCF_031179385.1 Arthrobacter sp.
GCTGCCGCCGTCGTCGTTGGTTTTGCAGCCGGCGTCACCTTCGTGCGGCGGCAGCTGAAGCGCGGAAATCCGATGCTGGACGTGCGGCTCTTCACCGTCCGGCCTTTTACGGGCGCTGTCCTGGTGAATCTGCTCGCGATCTTCTCGCTGGTTGGCTTCCTCTACTTTGTTTCTCAGCATCTGCAGCTGGTCGTGGGACTCAGCCCGCTGGACGCCGGCATAGTGCTGATGCCCGGCCTCATCACAACGATCATCGCGGGGCTCACAGTGGTTCCCGTGGTCCGCCATATTTCGCCGCACGTGGTCGTCCCGACCGCGCTGCTGCTCTCCGCGAGCGCCTACGTGCTGGTGGCGGTCGCGAGCCAGGACGGATCGGTGGGACTGCTGCTCGCAGCCTTCGTCCTGCTCGGCGCCGGAGTGGGGGCATCGGAGACGGTATCCAATGACCTCATCCTGTCCAGCGTGCCCGCCGCGAAGGCCGGAGCCGCGTCAGCGATTTCCGAGACGGCCTACGAAGTAGGCTCCGTCTTCGGCACGGCGCTCCTTGGCAGCGTCCTGCTGGCTTCTTACCAGGAGCACCTCGTGCTTCCCGCCGGCCTCACGGCCGCACAGGGCACGACGGCGGCAGAGACGCTGGGCGGCGCGATCAACGTTGCGTCGGAACTGCCCGCCGGCTCCGGGTCTGCCCTGCTTGAGTCCGCATTCCACGCGTTCGACAGCGGCGTCGTGATTACCTCCGGCATCGGCGCTGCGCTCATGGTTGCGGCCGCCGGACTGGCTTTCTGGAGCCTTCGCAAGCCGTCCGCATAATGCTCATACAGCAGGACACGCCCCTTATCCCGCGGGATAAGGGGCGTGTCCTGACCATTGATGGAGGTTTACGCGGAGGGGTCCAAGGCTCCGCTGCAGGCCGCACCGGGCTCGCGGGTCTGCTCGCCCTGAACGTACTTCGCAAGGAAGGCGACGAGGCGCTCGTCGTCAGCCGAATCGACACCGAGCTGCAAGCCCCAGGCGCTGGCCATGACCGGAGATTCCTGACCCTCGTACGGGCTGAGAAGAACGTAGCTGCGGTCGCCGACCAGCTCGGTCAGGGCGTCGATCTCCGACTGCGCGAGGTCCGGCTGGTAGGTGATCCAGACGGCACCGTGCTCCAGGGAGTGGACCGTGTTCTCGTTCGGAATCGGCTCGGTGTAGATGCCGCAGTTGGTCCAGAGAGCGTTGTGGTCGCCTCCAACGGGAGGAGCCTGCTCGTACTCGACCGGCCCGGGGACATGCTCGAACGAGCTCACCTCGATGGTCTCAACACCCTCGATATCCTGTTCAGCGAGCGCGTCCAGGCGGTCATTCTCCCGGACCTGCTGCACGATCACGATCGTTACGGCCACGATGATCGCCACGATCACCAGAGCAATACCGCCGAAAATCAGGCTGTTCCGCTTCCGTTCGCTGGCCCGCTGCTGTGACTGGATTGCAGCCAACCGCGCCTGGCGGTCCGCATTCTCCTGAGCTCGCTTCTTGTTCAACGCGCTGATTCCTTCTGTTCTTTCAAGGGGTTCGGGTCTAAATGTACCGGGCGGCCGGCCTAGAGCTGTGCCAGGAGCTTTTCCATCTCCGCGATTTCAATGGTCTGCCCCTCCGCCATCTTGCGGGCGAGTTCGCGGACGTCGGGCTCCTGGACGAGGTCCACTGCAGCCAGGGCCATCTCCGCGCCCGCCTCGTGGTGGTCGATCATGAGCTCCAGGTAGAGCCGTTCTGCGTCCTCACCCGTGGCTTCTGCGAGCTGTGCCAATTCTTCGTCCGTCGCCATGCCGGGCATCAGCCCGTCCGCGCCGATCGCACCGGAGCCACTCCCGCCGTCGTTCTCGGTGTGGGCATGACTGCTGCCCGACATCCACGCCATGCGCTCAGCGCCGTCGCTCTGGGGCAGGCCCCATTCCTTTAGCCAGGCGTACATCTGGCCCACCTGGTGCTGCTGGGTCATCGCGATGTCATAGGCGATGGTGCGGATTACGATGTCGTCCGTCTGGTCCCGGACGATGCGCGACATCTCCACGGCCTGTGAGTGGTGAACCTGCATATCGCGGGCGAAGCCTGCGTCAGGGCTGCTGTTGCCGGGGTGCTGCGGTGCGGCCGCCACCCTTCCTGCCGTGAAGGCAAGAGCGAACAGACCTGCAACGGCAATGAGGCCGAGGACAAGGAGGGCGCGCTTCTGCCACGCCTCAAGGTTGAGGGTCATAAGGGATTGCCTTTCATGTCTTCCCCTCTAACGTAGAGCACCCGCCTGAGCGTTCCCAAAACATACCCCCGGGGGGTAGTTGCGCCGATACCCCCTATGGGTATATATTCGATGAGGCAGCCAAGGAGGAACCATGACACAGACAACTACGGAACACGGTTATACCGCCGACAAGGAGGCCTACCTCCGCCGTCTCAAGCGCATCGAAGGACAGGTACGCGGGATAGCGCGAATGGTTGAGGAGGACAAATACTGCATCGACGTCCTCACCCAGGTGTCCGCGGTGAACAAGGCTTTGCACGCCGTCAGCATCGGGCTCCTCGAAGAACACATCGCCCACTGCGTTGTGGGTGCAGCCAACGAATCCCAGACATCCGGGGATCCCCGGGCTGTCAACGAAAAGGTGCAGGAAGCCTCGGCGGCCATCAGCCGCCTGTTGCGCTGACTGCCTGAACCATCAGGAGAAATCATGAGCACTACAACCGTCAGCATCTCGGGAATGACCTGCGGCCACTGCGTGGACTCCGTCACCGAGGAAATCTCTGCCATCGAAGGCGTACAGAACGTTGAAGTTGACCTGAACAAGGGCGGAATCTCAACCGCAACCGTCACCTCAGAGCGCGACATCGAACCAGAGCAGATCGGTGAGGCAGTCGCTGAAGCCGGTTACGTCGTCGTCTCAAACGACGCATAGCAACACGCCGACAGGCTGCCGGCAGCAAGCCGGCCTGGAAGGACCATCATGACCACCGAACCCGGCATCACCCGGACCGCCACCGCTACCGCTACCCGGACCGTTGAACTCGACATCCAGGGCATGACCTGTGCCTCGTGCGTGGGGCGGGTGGAGCGCAAGTTGGGCAAGCTCGACGGCGTTGAGGCGAGCGTGAACCTGCCGCTGGAATCGGCGGTGGTCACCGTACCCGCACATATCTCTGACGAGGACATCGTCAACACGGTCAACGCCACCGGCTACACCGCGCAGGTGAAGAAGCCGCATCACCAACCGGGGCCCTCCTCGGAGGGGGAACCGGCGGCCGATGGGCTCGATCACGATTCACACGACCACATGGCACACGGCGGGACTGCATCACAGTTGCGGCCGCGCCTGGTCACCGCTGCCATCCTGACCGTGCCCGTGTTTCTCATCTCAATGATCCCGGCGCTGCAGTTTCCCCACTGGGGTTGGGTGGTCCTGGCGCTGAGTACGCCAGTGGTCACGTGGTCAGCCTGGTCATTCCACAAGGCAGCCGCGATCAACGCCCGGCACTTCTCGTCCACGATGGACACCCTGGTGTCCATCGGCGTTACCGCGGCTTACCTGTTCTCACTCAGCCAGCTCCTCGCCGACCCGATGCTCACCGAGCACGTGGGCATGGACATGGGCGGACACGGGCTCTACTTCGAGGTTGCCGCCGTCGTCGTGACCTTCCTCCTCCTCGGCCGGTATCTGGAAGCGAACGCGAAGCAGCGGGCAGGCGACGCGCTGAAGTCGCTCCTCAATCTCGGGGCGAAGGATGCAACTGTGCTGCGCGAGCAGCACGGCAAGAGGGTCGAAGTGAAGGTGCCGGCGTCGTCGTTGGTGCATGGGGATGAGTTCGTTGTCCGGCCGGGCGAGAAGATTGCAACCGACGGCTTCGTCATTGAGGGTCGCAGCGCCGTGGACACCTCACTCATCACCGGCGAGTCACTTCCCGTCGACGTCGGTCCGGATAGCACCGTCACGGGTGCAACCATCAACACGTCCGGGCGCCTGATTGTCCGTGCCACCCGCGTGGGCAGCGAGACGACGCTCGCCCAGATGGGCCGGCTGGTCAGCCAAGCCCAGAGCGGCAAGGCGCCGATCGCCCGGCTGGCGGACCGCATCAGTGCTGTGTTTGTTCCGGTGGTCCTCGTCATCGCGGTGCTCACCTTCGTCGCTTGGATGCTGCTCAGCGGAGATGTGCAGGCTGCATTTACCGCCGCCGTTGCAGTGCTCGTGATCGCGTGCCCGTGTGCGCTCGGCCTCGCCACTCCGACGGCCCTGCTCACGGGAACAGGCCGTGGTGCGCAGCTCGGCATCCTGATTCGCGGCCCGCAGGTACTCGAGGACACCCGCACCGTCGACACCATCGTTCTGGACAAGACCGGCACCGTGACAAGCGGCCGCCTGTCGGTGACGGACGTCGTCGTACTCGGTTCGCGCAGCCGAGAGGATGTGCTGTCGCTCGCCGCCGCCGTCGAGTCCGCCAGCGAGCACCCGATCGCCCAGGCAATCGCAGCTGCAAGCCCCGGGCACCCGGCGGTGACGGACTTCACGAGTTCCGCCGGCGGCGGGGTGCGCGGCACGGTTGACGGTTCCACGGTGCTCGCCGGGCGTGCAGGCTGGCTGGAGGAAAACGACGTCGTTATCACCGACGCACACCGTTCAGCTTTGGCGGCGGAACAGGAGGCCGGATCCACGGCCATCTGGGTTGCGGTTGACGGTGAGGTTGCGGGCCTGGTGAGCCTGAAGGACACCGTCAAGGAGTCCTCGGCAGCGGCGATTGCGCGCTTGAAGGAGCTGGGCCTGCGCCCGATGCTGCTGACTGGAGACAACGCCGCCGTCGCCCGAAAGATCGCTGCTGAGGTCGGCATCGCCCCGGAGGATGTCATGGCTGACGTACTCCCCGAGGGGAAGGTCGACGCTGTGAAGCGGCTTCAGGCACAGGGAGCTACCGTGGCGATGGCCGGTGACGGCGTCAACGATGCCGCGGCCCTGGCCCAGGCGGACCTGGGAATCGCGATGGGTTCCGGTACCGATGTCGCAATCGAAGCCGCTGACCTGACCGTGATGGGCAACAGTCTCGAGCAGGTGGCCCAGGCGATCGAGCTGTCCCGGAAGACGCTCGGCACCATCAAGAGCAACCTGTTCTGGGCGTTCTTCTACAACACGATCGGCATTCCGGTCGCGGCTCTGGGACTGCTCAACCCGATGGTGGCGGGCGCGGCCATGGCGGCGAGCTCGGTTCTGGTCGTTGCGAATTCGCTCCGGCTGCGCCGGTTCGGGAAGTAGATTCCGGGCGCGGGAAACCGTATCCAGGAAGGACCGCACATCGAAGGATGTGCGGTCCTTCCTTTCACCCGGCTAGATCAGCGACGCAGAATTCTCGAACAACCGGTTCGATGCGATTCGTGCTCCGGAGCCCAGGGCCTCCAGCTTCGCCGTGGCAATCTGGGGATGCAGGCGGCCTCCGAGGCCACAGTCGGTGGAAGCGATCACGTTTTCCCGCCCGACCAGGCTCGCGAAACGTTCGATGCGCTGCGCGACCAGCTCAGGATGCTCGACCACGTTCGTCGCATGGGACACCACACCGGGAACGATGATTTTGCCCTCCGGCAGTGTGACGTCCTGCCAGATGGCCCACTCATGTTCGTGGCGGGCATTGGCAGCTTCGAAGGAGTACGACCCTGCGTTGATGCCCAGCACGAGGTCGACGATGTGCCGGAATTCGAGGTCGGTGGTGTGCGGCCCGTGCCAGGATCCCCAGCACACGTGCACTCGGACCTGGTCCTCCGGCAGTCCTTGGAGCGCATAGTTGAGCGCCTCGATCCGGATCTGGGTGAAACGCCGGTAGTCCTCGATGCTCGGCTCCGGGGTGATCTGGTCCCAGTTCTCGGCCAGTGACGGGTCATCAACCTGAACGATGAGACCCGCGTCAACGATGGCCCGGTACTCCTCACGGAGCACGTCCGCCCACGCGTAGATGAACTCTTCCTCCGTGGCGTAGTAATCGTTGCCGATCCTGCTCGCCGACCCCGGCGAGAGGGCAGTGATGAAACCCGTCTGCACATCCGCCGCGTCCAGTCCGGCCTTGAGGTTGGCGATGTCCGAAGCGAGCGCTTCCTGTCCAATGTAGGAAATGGGGCCGGTCGCTGACGGGAACGCAGTGGCGTTCTTGCCCAGTTGAATCCCGCTCTCGGGGTCCTGATAGGCGTCCGCGAAGCGTGTCCAGTCGCGCCGGTTGGCGAACGATGTCAGCTTGATCGCGCCGGGTTCGCTGATCACGGCGTCGGCGAGGATCGGATTGAAGTCGGTCAGCTCAAGACCGGCGGTGCGCTGAAAGCTGTAGGTCCACCATGCGCCGTAGTCCACGGAATTCGACATGGCTTTGCCGTACTCGCCATCGCCGGGGATAGTGATTCCGGCGTCCTTCTGCCACTGAACGAGGTCGACCACGGAGGAGGCGAGCAGGCTCTCGAATTCCGTGGTGCGCTCCAGGGTGAAGCCGTCATCGGCCAGGGTTCTGGCGGCGTTCGCGGCAATCAGTTCCGGAGTGCGCGGCAGGGATCCCGAGTGACTGGTGTGAATACGATCGATCGTCATTGGTGCTGTTCCTTCCATCGGTCCTGCCATTAGCACCCTTTCGGACAGGAATCCGGGGGAAGCTGCAGCGTCACGGAGGCAGGTCTCTCAGCTGCTCTGGATGGTGTGGCTTAGGGCTCTAAATCCACCGGTGACGCAGGCACGCCCCCTCCCCGGCCA
>NZ_JAPSHV010000035.1 GCF_031179385.1 Arthrobacter sp.
GCGGAGGATTGCATGGTTTGAGGGTACAGCCGGGCGCTGACATTTGGTTCTCCGCCCAGGTGCTGGGGTATCTTGGTTGCTGCGGGGCCTTAGCTCAGTTGGTAGAGCGTTTCGTTCGCAATGAAAAGGTCAGGGGTTCGATTCCCCTAGGCTCCACTTTTCGCCTTTCACGCGTGGGCACGACGGGTGAACCCGTCTACTGCAAGTAACAAGCAACCTCAAGAGTCTCTCTCTCGCGTTTCTTTGCACCCATTTTTCGGGCATACCCGGGGTTCGATACACGTTCACTTTCAAAGAGTGGTACAAGAGAATTATCCGTGGAGCAGCCGGCTACAAATCCCCAATCCGGACCACGTTGGGAAGAGGCGGAGATGTCGGACATCGATTCATGGACCACAGAAAGGCTTCTGACCACCGCTGCTCGACTGACTGAGAATGCCTGGAATGAGCGTCTTCTCTCTCTTGGCATTACGCACGCTGCCTTCATCACGCTCCGTGCGATCGAAGCGCATGGTCCCCTTTCACAGGTGGAGTTGGCCGAACAGCTGCACGTCACCGCGCAGACTGTTGGTCGTACGCTGGCGCGACTTCAGCAGCAGGGGCTGGTGGCTCGGCAGAGCAGTGAAAGTGACCGTCGAACGTCGGTCGTAAGCCTGACTGATCTCGGCGCATTACGGCTCTCCGAGGCTGAACGGCACGAGCGCGAATTCATGCTGGCGCTTCACCGCGCATCACCTCAGTTGCGGCCCTTGCTGCAAAACCTGATCAATGATCTAACGGCTCCCCGCCGTGGTCGCGCCCGTGGGTCTGATCAACAGAATTAGGGGCAAAACAGAACCGCCGGTGCTGCACCATGAAATGCGCAGCACCGGCGGTTTTGATGTATGCCGTTATGGGGTGTTCGAACTGCTCTGAACGTTGGACTTGGCGTCCTGCGCGCGGTCCTTGACGTCAGATGCCGCGCTGGTGCCCTCTTCCTTCACGGTGTTTACCGACTCCGTAGCACTCTGCTTGACGGAATCCACCGCCTCCTGGGCCGGCTCTTTCAAGCCCTGGGCTACGTCCTTGGCTGCGTCGGTGACCTCGGACACGAGGGGTTGTGCCTTTTCCTTCACGGCCTGAGCCGCTTCCTTTTCCTTCTGGCTCGCCGGAATGAGCGACGCCGCGAGGAGCCCGGCACCGAATGCGATCAGCCCGGCCGCGAGGGGATTTCCCTGCGTCTTCGAGGTGACCCGCTGGGGTGCGTCGTGGAGCGCATCGCCTGCGCTATGGGCCTTGTCCTTCACGGTCTGCGACGCGCCTTGCGCGCTGCCCTTGGCAGAGTGGGTGGCGTCGTGTGCCGACCCCATCACGCTGTCTTTGGCCGACTGTGCCGAGCCCATCACGCTCTCCTTGACGTTGCCAAGGGCGTTCTTGACCTTGTCGGTCTGGCGATGGGCGATGTTCGACGGGCTGACCTTGTCGGCCACGGCGTCGACGTCGTTCCCTAGCTCGCGACGGGTGCGTTCGATGTCCGCGCGGATTTCATCAGGTGTCTGGTTCATGGCGTGTGCTCTCCTGGTTTCAACGTAGGCGGAATTTCCTTGGCTGTCTCAGCGGTCTGCGGCATGCCCTTGATCGACTTCATCTCTTTCTTGCCCTTGAGTGCGAGAACTGCGGCGATGATGCCCCAGATCAGTGCAACGATCACGGACGCCCAGCCGAGATTGAGGAAATCAATCGCTGCAAGGCCCCACATCAGCGCGAGGGAAAGGAAAAGAAGTACGAAGTGCCCGGCGACGGCTGCACCACCGAACATACCTGCGCCCTTACCGGCGCGGGTTCCGGACTCGCGCAGCTCAGCTTTTGCAAGTTCAAGCTCCTGACGCATCAGGGTTGAGAGGTCACGGGTGACCTCTCCGAGCAGTTGCCCGAGGGATGCATCCGACCCTCTATCGCCGTCCGAAGGCGGTGGCGGTTGTGCTGCATGCGATCCAGCCGCGTGCGAGCCGTGGAGGTGTTGTTCAGTCATTAGCGGAAGTCCCTCCCTGATTCAGGGCCGGTTACGCCCGGCTCGGTGAACGGAGTGGTGGGGGTGACGGTCGGCGTCGTGGTCGGGGGAGCTACCGGCGGGGTATCGATGCCGGCGCCGTACGCTGGCAAGTCCGTACCGTACTCGTCCGGAACCGGCGGATAGGTGGCGACATGCTGTCCGCCGCCAACCGTGCCGGAGGGCCCACCGGTTGAGGGCGAACCGCTCGAGTCCGATCCTCCGGCCAGACCGCGCGTGAGACGGCCGGCGAGGAGCCCGGCTCCGGCCGCAATCAGCAGGAACGCACCAGGGCGACGGCGGGCGAAGCCGGTAACCTCATCGAGCAGCGATCCGGGATCGCGGCCTTCGAGCCAGGATGCTGCGCTGTCGGTACGCTGGGCGACCTGCTGGACGAGCTGCTGCGCGGTGCCACCTTCAGACTTGTCAGCCATGGACTTGAGCTCGTCGGTGAGGGACCGGAGCCCGTCGGTAACGCGCTGCTGCTGCGTGCCGGCCTGGCTCTTGAGGTCCGACCCAAGCTGACCAACGAGGTTCTTGGCCTGGGTGCCGGCCTCGTGGGCAACATTCTTTGCTTCTGACCCTGCGGTCTGTGCGACGCCCTTGGCTGCGTCCACGCCCTGCCGCCCTACATCCTTGGCCTCATCCTTCGCAGCAGACGTAGTGGACTGTCCCGAGGACGAGTAGCCCTGTGTGCCCGGCGTTGAGGTGACCAGCGGGTCTTCTGACCAGTTCGTTGTGCTCATAATGACTCCTTTATTGATGTGGAGGACTCCTGGGAAGTAAGTCATCGCATCTACACAATAAGCATGCTTAGCATATGATCACAAGACCGCGACGAAAACTCTCCGCATAACCGACAAGCTCGCCGAGTCCTGTATGGACAGCCAGCTTAGTATCCTTATCGGTGAAGCGACTAGGGCCGCGGCAAGGAAAACCAGGGAGACACCATGACTTCGCCAGCATCATCACCGAGGAACAACGACGTCAGTATTGTGGCGTGCCCTGATGGGCCTTTGCTGGTGAGGGGAGAAGTTGCCATCGTGACGCCTGCGGGGGAACCCGTGCCGCGCCGCCGCAAGACCGTGGCGCTGTGTCGGTGTGGCGCGTCGACCATCAAGCCCTACTGCGATGGCTCCCATAAGCTCATCAACTTCCGCACCGATCCCGACCTTCCTGCGATTCAGGAGTAGCAAAACGAAGAGGTCGCTGACCCCGCCCTCAGACGATGTCAGCGACCTCTTGGATCACCTTTGCGGATCACTCCACGATGTACATTCCGTTCCAGCCTTGGCCAATCTTCTGCGAGCCGGTGAAGCGTCCGGTTCCGCTGCCGGTGTAGAGGAGCAGGTCGCCGCTGCTGTTGCGGGCGATCAAGTCGGCATTGGAATCGGCACCCCATGGTCCCGGGCCGGCGAAGGCTGTCATTCCGTTCCAACCTGCTCCGGGCTGTGACTTCGCCAGGAAGCCGCCCCTGCCGTTTCCTGGATACAGATGCAGACCGCCGCTGGAATCGCGGGCCAGGAGATCAGACTTGCCGTCGCCGTTGAAGTCGCCGGTGCTCAGCATTGCAGTCATTCCGCCCCACCCCGAACCAATCTGAGCCTGGCTGCGCCAGCCGCCCTTTCCATTGCCTGAGTAGAGGTAAAGCCGTCCGTCGCTGCCGCGGGCCAGAAGGTCCGGGTATCCGTCGCCGTCAAAGTCACCCGGTGTCACGAGGGCGGTCATTCCGCCCCATCCGTTCCCAATCTGTACTCCGGACTTCACGCCGCCCGTTCCGGTGCCGGCATAAAGCCAGAGCCGGCCGGTGCTGTCCCTCCCGAGGATGTCCGCAATGCCATCTCCGCTGAAATCCCCGGGCTGCAAGATCATGTTCATTCCGCCCCAGCCGGATCCGATCTGCACCCTGCCGTTGAATCCTCCTGCAGACGTGGTGGGGTAAAGCCACAGCTTGCCGGTGGAGTCTCGAGCGACGATGTCCGGATTGCCGTCCCTGTTCATGTCCGTGCGGCCAGCTGATGCAACTACAGGGGCCGGGGCCGGGGCTGGGGCGGGAGCGGGGCTTGGTGCTGGGTTGACGGCTGCGGGTGTGGTCGCAGTGATGGTCACTGAGGCCGCCGTATCCGAGACTGAGTTGATTCGGACCGTAGTCCCGGCATGGGTCGTGAAGACACTGCCCGCCTGCCAGGCCGTGTTGGTTGCGTAGTAACCCGTGTACGGCTTGCTGGATGGCATCAGGAGGACCGAGGACGCCGGCGTAAGGCCGCCGCTCTGAACAACTTTCACGCCACGGTTACCGGCGGTGGCCGTATTCGCGTCAAAACCAACCGGGACCCTGAGCTCCAGGTAGTAGATTTCGCCGCTCTTCGGGTCGGTGAACTTCAACGCCCGATTTGCGCTGGTGCCAGCCCAGGGTCGAAGGGTATACGTCTTGCTGCCGGAGGCCACACCCACGTTGAGGATCTCGTCCCCGCGGCCGAAGGCACCGTAGTCCCAGAAGCTCGAGCTGATGGCGGGGGTGTCGAACCATCGGGAGATACCCATCAGGTCGGAGGTATCACCGTAGTGGCGGATTGAGCAGTCCGTCCCGAAGCTGGCCGTGTCCGGCCTGCCGCTGGTGCACTGCAGCGAATCAGCGTGCATAAGGCCGAGCACATGGCCGAACTCGTGAGTCACCACGTTGGTGGTGAAGTTGCTCAGCGACGATGTGTAGGGCATCAGGATGCGGCCGCTGGTGCCACTGCTGCTCCAGCCGTACCCCAGGTAACCCTCCTTAAGGGGGGTGGGGATGAAGACGACGAGGGCCGTGTAAGGGCTGTAGGACCACTTCTGCTCGGCGGTGACCTTGTTCATGATCTGGTCATACGAATCCGTCGATTTTGCCGCTGATTTGAAGTTCAGCGATTCAGTAGCCACCGTCATGGTCAGGCGCCCGTTGGACATGCTCTTCCAGTACTCGCTGGATTTCGCGATGGCGGTCCTTGCCGCTGCCGCGGGAACCAGTGCTGTACTGTCCGCGAGATCGACGGTCACCAGTCGAACCTTGATGTCACCCCTCCGGGCCAGTGTTCCCCCGGCGCCGAGTGGGGACATCGCTGCCCCTTCCAGTGCGTGGGTGTTCAGGTCATGTCCGTGCCCGTCGAGCGATGTTCCGCCCTCATAGGTGTGATCGGGGTAGGACGGAATGCCACCGGGGAAGAGGTCACTTAGATCGGCCGGCGCAGCCTCCGTATGTGCGACCTCATTGGAAGCAGTTTCGGCCGGCGCAGTTGTAGTCGGGTGGGTCTGTCCGGCCTCCTGGGTTGCAGCAGGTGCGGGCTGAGCGGACTGTGCCGCCGCGGGGTGCACGCCGACCGAGAGGCTTGCCGCCAGGAGCAGGATGCCGGTGAGCGCAGCAGTGGAACGCTGAAGTGAAAGCATGAAGGTCCTTGGTGGTACGAGTGGATTGGAGCGAGCACCGCCGTGTCCCCCGACGGCAGCGCCCGACCGCTCGAATAGGCGGCGCTCAAAAGCTCCGCACCAAGTATAGGTTTAGCAATCTCCGGAAAATCGCCGGGAATTCACAAAGGATTGTCCAAGGACCCGCAGTTTTTCCTCAAGATCCCCGCAGGAAGAATGTATGGCGTAATTATCGTGAATTTCTAATTGCATAGAGCAATTAGGACAACAATTACGAATGGGAAATCAGGAAGCGTTGCGGGCGATGCCCATCGACTCAACAACCGTCGCCGGCCGCGACCCCAGCTGTACGACGACGGCCTGCTCCGGCATCATGACCGGCCGGTTCAAAGCCATTTGTGCGATGGCCAGCAGGAAGACGGGAATGGAGAGCAGGATGAAGGTCACCAGCGCGTACATGGCGATGATCGCATGTACGGGGGAGTGAAAGAGACTGGCGATGAACGCTGCGCTTCCAAGCCAGGTCCACAACCAGAACAGTGCGACAGCATAGATAACTGTCCGGGCACGCCGGTACTTCAACGGATAATGCACCCGCCGCCGTTTCATTTTATTGTGACCCCCAGGTCTCACGGATCCCGCGCCCCGCGAGTTCCTCTCATGATAATAAGCCCCGGGAAAGCTTTTGTCGCCCGGCAGCCACGCCAAAAGAATCGACACGGCTGCCGAGCGATGAAAAGGTTAGAGGAAGCGCACGTGGTCGGGCGTGAGATCCTCTACCCGAGTTACTCCCAGCAGTTGCATGGTGCGGGTGATTTCTTTCTCCAGGATCCCGATCGTGCGATCCACTCCAGCCCTGCCGCCGGCCATGAGGCCGTACAGGTAGGCCCGTCCGATCAGCGTGAAGTCCGCTCCCAAGGCGAGGGCTGCCACGATGTCGCCGCCGCTCATGATCCCGGTGTCCAGCATGATGGACGTCTTGCCCTTCAGCTCGGCAGTGACCTCGGGAAGGAGTCGGAGCGGGATGGGTGCGCGGTCGAGCTGGCGGCCGCCGTGGTTGGAGAGGACGATGCCGTCGGCGCCATGGTCAACAACTTTTCTGGCGTCGTCGAGGGTCTGGATGCCCTTGACGACAAGGTTGCCCTTCCAGACCTGACGGAGCCAGTCCAGGTCGTCGAAGGTCAGGGTCGGATCGAACATGGAGTTGATGAGATCCGCGACGGTGCCGGAGTAGCGGTTCAGGGAGGCGAACGCCAGAGGTTCATGAGTCAGGAAGTTGAACCACCATGCGGGGCGGTAGGAGGCGTCGATGACCGTCTTTACCGTCAGGGCCGGCGGGATGGTCATGCCGTTGCGGACATCGCGAAGACGGGCACCGGCTACGGCGGTGTCCACGGTCACCATGAGGGTGTCGTTGCCCGCGGCGGCCGCGCGCTCGATGAGTTCCATGGACCGTTCCCGGTCCGTCCAGAGGTACAGCTGGAACCAGTTGCGCCCGGTCGGTGCCGCCTTGGCCACGTCTTCGATCGACGCCGTGCCCATGGTGGAAAGCGTGTAGGGGATGCCTGCGGCTTCAGCAGCCTGTGAACCGGCATACTCACCCTCCGACTGCATCATGCGGGTGAAGCCCGTGGGTGCGATGCCGAACGGCAGTGCAGACTCTTTGCCGAGAACAGTCACCGAGGTGTCGACCTTCTCAACGTTCCGCAGGATGCCGGGGCGGAACTCGATGTCCAGGAACGCTTCGCGTGCCCGTCGAAGCGTGATCTCTGCTTCAGCTGCTCCATCCGTGTAGTCGAAGGGCGCGGTGGGTGTGCGGCGCTTTGCGATGGCCCGCAGGTCTCCGATGGTGTTTGCGCGGCTCAACCTGGCGCTCTGGCTGAACTCAGGCTTCTTGAACTGCATCAGCGGGGCAAGATCAGCAACTTTGGGGATCCGGCGCTTGAGCGCCTCAGGCGTATTGGACATGAGAAACCTTCAGGTCGAGATGTGGTCCGACCACAGTAGCGCGGTGTGGTCTGACCATGCAAGCTAAACTTGCCGCATGCGCACCCATCAGCTTGTTCAGTCCTGGCTCGAGAATCAGCTCGCCGCCGGCAGGCTGGCGGTCGGTGATCGACTCCCGGGTGAACGAACGGTGGCGGAGCAGCTGGGCATCTCACGGGCGTCCGCGCGAGAGGGAATCCGTGTCCTTGAGGCGATGGGCATAGTGCGGGCCGGTGTCGGTTCCGGCCCAGGTTCGGGCACGGTGATCACAGCCAACCCCGGAGCTGCCCTTGGGTCCGCGCTTCGTTTGCACATGGCGACGTCGCATCTTCCGGTCAATGACATCGTCGAGACACGGTTGCTTCTCGAGACCTGGGCTGCCGCCCATGCCGATCCGGCAAGTTCAGCAATGAGTGAGGCTGCAGCCCTCCTGGATGCAATGGACTCCTCCGCGAAGGATGAGAAGGAATTCCTGCGGCTGGACGCCCTCTTCCATGTCGCCGTCGCTGAAGCGGCAGGCAACGTACTGATCGGCGCGATGATGTCATCGCTGAGAGAGTCCATAGAGGGGTACACGTTAAAGCTCACGCGCACCCTCCCCGACTGGGAGGCAACCTCTGCACGCCTGCGGGCCGAGCATCGCGACATCCACACCGCTATCCAGAACGACGACGGTGCCCGCGCCGCTGAGATCGTTGCCCGCCACATCGAGGGGTTCTATGCGGAGGCCGGCTTCTAGCCCCGGCTACTAATCGTCAACGGCGTGCAGGCCGGTGCGGCCGCGGACCTGGCGCTGGGGCTCTGCAAGTTCCTCAATGGCTGCCCGCAGGTGCGAGCGCAGTTCCGGAGACAATAACGCTTCATCCGACACCAGCGTGCGCTCGATGTCGCGGCCCTTCTCGAGCGTCGCCCGGCCCTTCTCTGTGATTCGGACCGTCTGACTGCGCCGGTCGTCGTCTCCCCTGGTGCGCTCGATGTGACCCCTGGCCTCTAGCCGGTTAAGGGTTTTCCCAATGGTCTGCGCCTGTACGTGCACCAGCTCAGCAAGCTGTGCCTGTCGTAACGGACCGTAGGACGCCAGAACGGCCAGGGCTGTGAACCCGGCGTGCGTGACGTCCAGCTCCGCGAGGCGCTGATTCCATGATTGCTCAACCAGCCGCGCCGCTGTTGTGAGGAGCCGGCCTGTCGACCAGGCTGAAAGATCGGGCATGCGCTTTCACCTTCCCTGTCGAACCGTTTATCCATCTAATCATCAGCTTACTTATGATTGGTATGGAATCAACCGTGCTACCCGGGCAAGGTGCCTGTCAACCCGGACTGGTTCGAAAGGAGGGCCCTGAGAACCCATTCCGACGCGTCGGCAGTGAAGCGTCCGGCGTCGTTCATTGCGGCTGTCAACGAGGGTGCAGTATCGGCGAGGCTGCGCGCATGTACAACGCCGTTTGCCGCTAGTTCCGGGGCCGACAGCGTGATCCGGCCTGCGACCGCAAGGACCGGAAGACCACGGGAATGCGCGCGGTTGGCCAGGCCAAGAGGTGCTTTGCCGAACTGGGATTGCGCGTCAAGCGAACCCTCTCCCGTGAGTACAAGATCTGTCGCCGCCAACTTGGAATTCAGTCCGGTCAGGTCGGCGACGAGGTCGAAGCCGGGCTCAAGCGATGCGTTAGCGCAGGCAAGGAAGGCCGAGGGAAAACCGCCCGCGGCCCCTGCGCCGGGCTGCTGAACGTCTACGCCCGTGGTGTCCAAAAGGAGCCTGGCCCAATGAGCGAGCGAGGCGTCAAGGGCCTCGCGAAGGTCCGCGTCGGCGCCCTTTTGCGCGCCGAAGATGTGGGCGGCGCCATCGGGTCCGCACAGCGGGTTTTGCACGTCGACCGCGATGCGCAGTTGAACGTCCTGAAGCCGCGGGTCCAGGCCGGACAGGTCAAGCACGGCCGCCCGCGACAGGGCGAGTCCACCCAGCGGAAGCTCCACGCCCTCGGCATCGAGGATTCTCGCGCCGAGCGCGCGCAGGGCCCCGGACCCGCCGTCGGACATGGCGGAGCCTCCCACCCCGAGCACCACCTCGGTGGCGCCGGCGTCAAGTGCAGCGCTCAAGAGTTCGCCACTGCCGTAGCAGTGGGCTGAGCCCGCTGTCCCGGGGGTTGGCATGACGAACTCCAGTCCGCTGGCTCTCGCCGTCTCAATGACCGCAACAGAACCGGTGAGCGCCCAGGGTGCAGTCACCGAGTCCTCAAGAGGTCCGCGGACGGTCGTTTCGTGCCGGACTCCACCCGCCGCCAGCACGGCCTCCAGCGTCCCTTCCCCGCCATCCGCGATGGGCTGCAAGGTGATGTCAGCCTCCGGTAGGACGCGGCGGACGCCGGCGGCCATCGCCTCAGCTGCTTCGGCCCCCGTCAGCGTTCCCTTGAACTTGTCGGGTGCAACCAAAATCCTCATGATGCCGATCCAGCTCCTGCCGATTCACGGATAACAACTTCGCCCAGGACGGGAGCAGGAAGCTCCTGATCCGGGTTCAGGGCAAGGTTCGCGGCCTCTTCACCCAACCGCTCGAGCGGCAGATGGACCGTGGTGAGGGCGGGGGAGTAGTCGCGAAGCGTGGGAATGTCGTCGAAGCCCGTGACGAGTGCATCCGCCGGTACGGAGACACCGAGTGCACGTAATCCCGCGATGGCACCGATCGCCATGACGTCGTTGACCGCGAGCAGGCACACCCCCCGCTCACCCCGGAGCTCCTCCCAGCAGCGCTGGGCGGCTTCGAAGCCGCCCTCACGGTCGAAGCCGCTCCGGACGACTGCGACCGGTTCCAGCCCCGCAGCAGTCAGCGCCCCAGTAAAACCCGCAACGCGATCCCGGGCGGTGTTCAGCTCACCGGGACCGGCCAGAATGGCGAACCGGGTGTTGCCGAGGGCGACCAGCCGGGACACCAGAGCGGCGGCGCCGTCGGTATTCCCCACCGGTACTGTGAGTCCGGATCCGGGCTGACCGCCGATGGTGACCACCCGCCCGCCGTTCTGCTGGTAGCGGGCAAGCTCCTGTTCGAGGTCCGGATCACTGTGTGCGCGTCGCGAACCGGCCAGGATGATTGCGTCGGTGCGGTGGGAAGCAAAGGCGCTGACGGCGTCGTGCTCGGCGCTTTCCGAGGGGTCGGTGCTGGCGAGCAGCACCTGGCGCCGGTAGTTCCGGGCAGCGTGCTGGACCCCGCGGGCGATCGAGGAGAAGTACGGGTCGGAAATGTCGTGGACCACCAGGCCGACCAGGCCTGTGGAGGAGCGGGCCAGGGCCTGCGCCTGCGCGTTGGGAACGTAGCCGAGCTCAATCGCGGCTGCGCGAACCCGTTCGGCAATGTCCTCCGCCGGGCGGCGTGACGAGCCGTTCAGGACCCGTGACGCCGTGGCCAGGGAAACTCCGGCGTGGCGGGCTACGCCGGACAGGGTTACAGCTGCCACCTGGCTCCTTGATGTGAGGGGTTCCGCCTATTGAGTGCAGTCGACGTGCCGCTGAACGCCTCGCGGCGTCATGAGGTGCACTCAGTGGAAGAAGGGGGTTGACGTGGTCTCGATCACCACTCTATATTGGAAAGCGCTTTCCACCAACATTCTTAGCCCTCTGGGAGTACAACGTGACTGAGACCAAGACCATCCGCATTGCGATGAATGGCATCACCGGTCGGATGGGGTACCGGCAGCACCTGGTGCGCTCCATCCTTCCCATCCGTGAGCAGGGTGGAGTCACCCTCGCTGACGGATCGAAGGTTCAGGTAGAGCCCATCCTCGTAGGACGCAACGAAGCGAAGATCCGCGACCTGGCCCAGCAGCACAAAGTCGAGCACTGGACCACCGACCTGGACGGGATCATCGCCGATCCCACCGTTGACGTCGTCTTCGATGCCTCCATGACTTCGCTGCGCCCTGCAACCCTCAAGAAGGCCATTGCAGCCGGCAAGCACATCTACACCGAGAAGCCCACGGCGGAGACCCTCGACGAGGCGGTTGAGTTGGCGCGCATCGCCCAGGAAGCCGGCATCACCGCCGGAGTTGTCCACGACAAGCTCTACCTGCCGGGCCTGGTGAAGCTGCGCCGCCTGGTCGATGAAGGCTTCTTCGGCCGCATCCTTTCCCTGCGCGGCGAGTTCGGTTACTGGGTCTTCGAGGGAGACCACCAGCCCGCACAGCGCCCCTCCTGGAACTACCGCAAGGAAGACGGCGGCGGCATGACCACCGACATGTTCTGCCACTGGAACTACGTCCTTGAGGGAATCATCGGCAAGGTCAAGACCGTCAACGCCAACACTGTCACCCACATCCCCACCCGCTGGGATGAGCAGGGCAAGGAATACAAGGCAACGGCCGACGACGCCGCCTACGGCATCTTCGAACTGGAGACCCCCGCCGGCGATCAGGTGCTCGCGCAGATCAACTCCTCCTGGGCTGTGCGCGTCTACCGTGACGAGCTCGTTGAGTTCCAGATCGACGGTACCCACGGCTCCGCCGTCGCGGGCCTCAACAAGTGCGTTGCCCAGCAGCGAGCCCACACCCCCAAGCCGGTCTGGAACCCTGACCTGCCCGTCACCGAGTCCTTCCGCGACCAGTGGCAGGAAGTACCCGCGAACGCCGAACTCGACAACGGCTTCAAGCTGCAGTGGGAAGAGTTCCTCCGCGACGTTTCTGCCGGCCGCGACCACCGCTTCGGTCTCCTCTCCGCAGCCCGCGGCGTCCAGCTTGCCGAACTCGGACTGCAGTCCTCCGCCGAGCGCCGCACTCTCGACATCCCGGAGATCACGCTATGACCTCGCTCTACCTTCCATCCTCGACCGGGCTTGAGCGCTACGAACTCGCTCCGGCGACCACGTGGGCGAAGCCGACCGCGCCGCTGACCGCGCGTCATGCCTACGCAGCCGCCCACGTCATCCCCGAGGTCACCGCTGACAACACCCCCGGCGCGCCTGCGGTCCTCGACTGGGACACCACGCTGGCCTACCGCCGGGAGCTGTGGTCCTACGGGCTCGGTGTCGCGGATGCCATGGACACCGCGCAGCGCGGCATGGGCCTGGACTGGGCTGCCACGCAGGAACTGATCCGTCGCTCCGGCGCGGAGGCTGCCGCCGTCGTCGGCTCGGGTGCTGACGCGACCCGCGGCAAGACCGTCCGCGACCTGCTCGCCTGCGGTGCCGGCACGGATCAGCTGGACCTCGCGAGCCTGCCGTCCGGCAGGGCTGGGCTGAACGCCGTCGTCGAGGCCTACCGGGAACAGATCAAGGTGGTGTCCGACGCCGGTGCGAAGGTCATCCTCATGGCTTCCCGCGCACTCGCAGCGGTTGCGCAGAGCCCGGCCGACTACCAGTACGTCTACGGAATCCTGCTCGCCGAGGCTGATGAGCCCGTGATCCTGCACTGGCTCGGCACCATGTTCGACCCGGCGCTGAGCGGTTATTGGGGCAACAGCGACGTGGATGCCGCAACCAGCATCTTCCTGGACCTCATCCGCGCGCAGCCTGAGAAGGTGGACGGCGTCAAGGTGTCACTGCTCGACGCCGCACACGAGACCGCGCTGCGGGCAGCACTTCCAGAGGGCGTGCGGCTCTACACCGGCGATGACTTCAACTACCCCGAACTCATCCACGGCGACGGCACGCACTACTCGGATGCCCTGCTTGGCATCTTCGCGGCGATCTACCCTGCCGCTTCGGCAGCCCTTCAGGCGTACGACGACGGCGACGCGGACCGCGGGCGCGCAATCCTCGACTCCACCCGGGAACTCGGCAAGCACATCTTCAGCTCGCCGACGTTCTACTACAAGACCGGTGTGGCGTTCCTGTCCTGGGTCAACGGCCACCAGCCGGGCTTCCAAATGGTCGGCGGCCTGCATTCCGGACGCTCGGCGCTGCATCTCGCCGAGACTTTCCGCCTTGCGGACCAGGCCGGGCTGCTGCGTGACCCGGAGACCGCCGCACACCGCTTCGAATGGCTTCTGGCGAGCTACGGAGTGGGTGCATGAGCCGTCTCTCGCTGAACACAGCGACCACCAAGAACATCACGCTTGCCGAAGCGGTTGCCCTCTCTTCGGATGCCGGGCTCTCGCACATCGGTGTCTGGCGCGACCGGGTGGCCGAGGTCGGTCTGGACAAGGCCGTGCGGCTCGTGTCCGAAGCCGGACTGCAGGTCTCGAGCCTGTGCCGCGGAGGGTTCCTCACCGCTGCGGACGAGGCCGGGCAGGCAGCTGCGCTGGCCGACAACACCCAGGCAATCGTCGAAGCGGCGACGCTGGGTACCCGGGAGCTGATCATGGTGGTCGGCGGACTGCCGGCCGCCGGCGCGCTCATCGGTGGTGCCGCCGTCGACCCTTCAACTCCGGGCGCGAAGGACGTCGCCGCTGCCCGTCAGCGGGTCGCTGACCGCATCGCCGAACTGGTGCCGGTGGCTCAGGAGCACAACGTGCGCCTGGTGTTGGAGCCCCTGCACCCGATGTACGCGGCGGATCGCGCGGTGCTCTCGACACTGGGTCAGGCGCTCGACCTTGCGGCACCGTTCCCGGCGGAGACCGTGGGCGTCGTCGTCGATACCTTCCACGTGTGGTGGGATCCTGCGCTCGAGTCCTCGATCCAGCGTGCGGGTGCCGAGGGGCGCATCGCGTCCTATCAGGTATGCGACTGGAACCTGCCCATCGCGGCGGACGCGCTGCTCTCCCGCGGCTACATGGGTGACGGGTACATCGATTTCGAGACCATCACCCGCTGGGTTGCCGCGACCGGCTACGCGGGACCTATCGAGGTCGAGATCTTCAACCAGGAGATTTGGAATTCGCCGGCTGCCGACGTACTGGCCACGGTGAAGGCCCGCTACGAGTCCCTCGTGGAGCCCTACCTCTAGGCCTGCAGACACAAACGCGCCGGAAAGGTGCAGGATCGTCGGATCAACCCGGCGATTCTGCACCTTTCCGGCGTTTCTGCGTGGACGCGGAGTCGTTAGGCTGGGCGCATGAGTGGAAGCGACGTGTTGGTTGAGGCCTTTTCACGAATTCCAGACGCGGTGTCGCAGGCGACGGACGGGCTCGACGCCGGCCAGCTCGCCTACCGGCCGCGTCTTTCTGATGGTTCCGGCTCTTCCGGGAACAGCATCGCCTGGCTGATCTGGCACCTCACCCGGGTACAGGACAACCATCTTGCAGATGCCGCCGATCGTAACGAGCTGTGGCTTGCCGACGGTTGGGCCGAGAAGTTCACCCTCGACCTGCCGCGGGAGGACACCGGGTACGGTCACGGATCCGCGGACGTGGACAGGGTGCGTGTCCAGGAGGCCGAGCTGCTCATCGAGTATCACCGCGCAGTGCACGCCCGAACGCTGGAGTTCGTCGAAAACCTGAGCGAGACGGACCTGAACCGGATCATCGACACATCGTGGGATCCGCCGGTCACGCTACGGGTACGTCTGGTCAGCGTCATCGAGGACTGCATGCAGCATGCCGGGCAGGCCGCCTACCTGCGGGGACTCCTGACCTGACTCGACCTTGCAAAATCGCCGGTTTGGTGCAGGATAGTTGTGCACATCCGACGATTCTGCACCAAATCGGCGATTCTGGCCGGATAGGATTCAGAGCCCGGTCACCCGCAGCGTGATGTTGAGCCGCCCCTCCAAGCCCAGCGCAGGGTCCGATGTCCCCGGGTAGGTCTTCATGACCCCGTGGTACGCCAGACGGGACTCGCCGCCGAACACAAACAGGTCGCCGGACTCGAGCCGAACGTCGGTCCACGGCTTGTTCCGGTTCTCCGTGTTCCCGAACCGGAAGAGGCAGCTGTCGCCGATGCTCAGCGACACAACCGGTGCAAGGGACTTCTCCTCCTTGTCCTGGTGCATGCCCATCTTCGCTGAGGCGTCGTAGAAGTTGATGAGCGCCGCGTCCGGGTTGTAGCTCTCGTCGCGCGCACCATACGCAGCCCCGACGGCGTCCCGCCCCAACTCAGCCAACCAGGAAGGGAAGTCCGCGACCGGGCCGCCGTCGACGTCGTCGGCTGTCCTGCTATAGCGGTAGGGCATCCAGTGCCAACCGAGGCACACCGTTTGCACCGACATCTGGGAGCCGTTGGGCATGCGTGTGTGCCGCATCGGCACCGGACCGGATGCCCAGTCTCGGCACGCCGTCACGAGCTCGCGTTGGCGATCCAGGTTCAACCAGCCCGGAATATGCACAGCGCCGGGAGCGACGACGGCCGGATCGCGAGGCAGGAGAGTAGCCATAGGCTAATTGTCTTTCATTGTGTGCGCCGTAGCCGGGCGATACGCTCGCTTCGACCGACTTGCAAGGAGGAGGAGCCATGCCCAGCCGAGAAACCTTCCGTGACGGAATGCCTTGCTGGATCGACCTCGCCAGTTCCGATCCGGCGCAGTCTGCGCGCTTCTATAGCGGGTTGTTCGGCTGGGATGTCGAGGACCTGGGACCCGACTATGGGCACTACACCAAGTTCCTCAGGAAGGGTAAGGCGGTTGCAGGCCTCATCGCCAACTCGAACGAGTCAGGTTCCCCGGACGGATGGATCACCTACTTCGCCGCCGGGAACGTGCGGGACCTGACTGAGAAGGCAGCACTGGCGGGAGCAGAGATCCTGATTAAGCCGTTCGAGGTTTCAGACCAGGGGAGCGTCGCCCATCTTGCCGATCCGTCCGGAGCGACCTTCGGGCTTTGGCAGGGAAAGAAACTGCCCGGCTTTGAACTGCACGGTGAGCCGGGTGCCGCTGTCTGGCACGAGTTGATGACTCGGCAGTACCGCCTGTGCGTCGACTTCTACCCGCGCGTACTCGGCTGGGAACCGCAGGTGGAAAGCGACACGGAGGACTTCCGCTACACGACAGGCCTGGTGGAGGGCGATCAACAGGCGGGCATCATGGATGCCGCCAACCTGCTGCGGGAAGGCGCACCTTCCGCCTGGGGAGTGTATTTCGGCGTGGAGAACACGGACGCCGTCGCGGCTCGCATTCCTGAAGCCGGTGGAACGGTGACGTCCGAACCGCAGGACTCGCCCTACGGACGGGTCTGCAGTGCAACAGACCCGTCCGGCGTAGCTTTCTGGATCAACTCACGCTAGTGCGTCACTGCCCGCGATCGCCTCGCTGAACGCGTCGAGGGATTGTTCGAGCGCCGCACGGGGATTGAATGCGTAGGTGCCGTCACCGAAGTGCTCAAAGGTGAAGTGGCCCGTGTACCCGTAATCGTCAAGGGCCGCGACGTAGCTTCCCAGCGGCAGCTCACCGTCCCCCCATGCGAGGTGCCCTGTCGGGCGTCCATCAACGAGGTGCACATGCCGGATGAGGGCTCCCAGATGCTCGTGATAGTCGGCGACTGTTTCGCCGGCTGCCGCCATGGCAACCGTGTCCAGCACGGCACCGAGATGTGAGGCGCCGACGTCGTCAATCATCCGGCGAAGTGCCGGGGAATCGTTGACCAGGTTCGACTCCACCCGCTGCAAGGGCTCCAGAACACAATCAACGCCAAGACTGCCGGCATAGGCGGTGATCTCTCCCACCGCGTCGACGGATCGCTGCCACGCAGCACCCACGCTTTCGTTCTCGAAGCCCCGGCCGGGGGTCAGAAACAGCAGCGGAGCCTGTAGTTCGGCGCACACCTGCGCCGCGCGACGGAACAGGGCAACACTCTGCTCTCGCAACCAGGCGATGGAAGACGCGATGTTGACCGGGTACATAACCTGTTCCGCGGTGATGCAGTGGATCTGCAGCTGCCGTTCTTGGAGCTGTCGGCGGACGGCCAACAGATCAGCAGCGGTGAGTTGCGGGATGTGGAACTGAGGGGCGATGCCCCATAACTCGAGCCGTTCCCTGTCGAGGGCCACCATGTCATCGAGAAAAGTCTCGAACGGCAGGTGTTGATAGGAAAAGTTCGACCCGGTGATCTGATTCGTCGAAAGGCTCACGAGAGACCTCCCGGGAACTTACTTTCCGATGCCATCAGCCAGCCCCTTCACGAAGTAGCGCTGCCCCAGGAAGAACAGGAGCACCACGGGCACCGCGGCGATCACCATCCCTGCGAAGACCACCGGGTAGTCGGTTCCGTGCTTGCTCATCAGGCTGGTCAGGCCCACAGGGAGGGTTTGGACGCCCGTCCCGCTTGTGAAGACCATCGCGAAGAGGTACTCGTTCCATGCGAACAAGACGTGAAGGATGACCGTCGAGACGATGATCGGCTTGCACATGGGCAGAATGACCCGCCAGAAAGTTGTCCACTGTGTGGCGCCGTCCACCTTCGCGGCCTCGTCAATCTCCCTCGGCAGATCAATCATGTACGCCCGGATCAGGAAGGTCGTGAAAGGGATGCGAAAAGCTGTGTAGAGAATGAGAAGCGCCCAGAAAGTGTTGTAAAGCCCCAGGCCCTGAAACATCTTCACCAGCGGAACGAGGGCGACGGCGGGGGCGAGCATGAGCCCACCGAGGATCGCCGTCACGATAGCCCTGTTGAAAGGGATGTTGACGCGCGTCAGTCCGTAGGCGGCCCATGCGCTGATGAACACCGTGGCGATGGTGGAGGTTACGGTCACAAGAACGCTGGTCATCAGGTAATTGCTGACGCCCCTGTTCCAGGCATTCGCGTAGTTCTGCCAGTCCCAGGTCACGGGGAGCGCAAAGGGGTTGCCGAAGAGCTCGGCGTTCTCTTTGAAACCATTGAGTACCATCCACAGCAGCGGATAAATCACCACCACCGCCAGGCCGAGGAGGAAGGTCCACATGAAGACCTTCGCGATGGTGCCGAGGAACGAGAATCGAGTCACCATTCCACTCTTCTCCTGTGTGTAATCCAGAGCTGCGCGAGAGCGATGATGAGGGTGACAAGGAAGATCACCATGGCGATCGCGGCCGCGTAACCGAAATCGTTGCGGACGAAACCGCTGCGGTACAGCCAGGTGGCGAGCACCTGGGTGGAGTTGTTGGGCCCGCCACTGGTCATCACCATCACCTCGTTGAAGACCTGAAAGGCCCCGGAGATCGTGACGATGGTCATCAGGCCGGTCATCTCACGGACCAGGGGCACGGTCACCGTGAAGAATCTGCGGATCACCCCAATTCCGTCGATGGAGGCGGCCTCGTAGAGCTCCGAAGGAATGCGTTGGATTGCGACCGCGAAGAGGAGGGTCGAGTACCCGAATCCCTGCCACTGGCTCATCGCAATCACCGCCATCATGGCGGTGCTCTCCTGGCCGAGCCAGGGCTGGGTCAGCGCATCCAGGCCTACCCCGCTCAGTACGTAGTTCAGCAAGCCGAGGTTGGGCTCGTAGATGAAGTAGAAAAGGAGGCCTGCAACCGTGAGGGAGATAGCGGACGGGATGAAGTAGACCGCTCGCAGTGCCCGCCTCCAGCGCTCCCTGCGCACACTTTCGATCAGTGCAGCCAACGCGAGTGCCCCGCATACCTGGAAGACGATGGAGACACCCGCATACAAAGCGTTGTTGCCGAGCGCTGACCAGAAGATCGGGTCACTGGAAAGCTTGATGTAGTTCTCCGCGCCGACGAAGGTCTGGCTACCGCTGTAGATATCCCATTCGAGGAAGCTGAACCCAAGGTTCTGTACCAGCGGCAGGTAGACGAACACGGCCAGGAGCACCAGGGCCGGAAGCACCCAAGCGAAACCCAGAATGCGCTTGATCCCGGACGGGCGCGTCGATGAGCTTTCGCGGATCGGGGAGTGGGGCCGGGGCACCCGCTTTGCGCGGGTGCCCTCCACGGTCAGCATGGCTTACTTCGCCGAGTTGGAAGCGTTGCGCACGCTCTCGAGCACCTCTTCGGGTGTCGAGCTACCGCTGATAATCGCCTCTCCGCCGGCAAGCCAGGCATCGGCGACCTCCGGAACGGTCACCGTATCGAGCCAGACGACGATCTGGCTCGCGTCGTTGACCTGGGTGATGCCCTCATTGACGGCGACACTCGAAGTCTCCGGCGTGACGGCCCCGAGAACGGTGCTTGGCTGTCCGTAGGGCGGTGACGAGAGAGTTTTGGCGCTCTCCGCTGTCGTCACGAACTTCATGAAATCCACCGCCAGTGCTGCGCGGGGGGACTTGGCGTTGATGAGGTATCCCTCGGGTGCGCCTTCAATGGCATCCGGGTCACCCTCGGCTCCTGCGGGGACCGGAAGCTTGAAGATTCCGAAGTTCTCGCCAGTGAGCTCGTTGCCCTCCGCTGTGACAGTGTCGAACTCCAGGATCTCCTGGTAGTACATCGCGGCCGATCCGCTTGCGAGCGCCTCCTGGGCCGTGGTGTACAGAACCCCGTTGGTGCCGTCACCACTGTCGGTGCACTCATCAACCAGGGTCTTGAACTGTTCGAGCGAAGCGACGTATCCCTCGTGGTCCAGCTTTGCGCTCTCCGGATTGAAGTCCGCCTGCAGCACCTCAGCCGGCACGTTGTAGGCGAAGAGCTGCTGGAGATAATGCAGCCCAGGCCAACCGTCCTTGTTTCCGAACGCTATGGGTTCAAAACCCGCCTCCCGAAGAGGGCCGCAGCTCTCGATGAGCTCATCGAACGACGTCGGAACCTCGATCCCGGCCTCCTCGAACGCAGCTTTGTTGTATCCCATGAACTTGCCGTTGTTGTAGAGCGGTACCCCGAAGTACTTGTCGTTGTACTTGAACGCGTCGAGCGAAGCCTCTCCGAAGGTCTTTCCCCATTCGGTGTCCGGACCTATGACGCCGGTGAGGTCAGCTGCAAGCCCGCCGGTGACGAAGTTCTCCGCCCAGTCGCCTGTCCAGCTGAAGTAGATGTCCGGCAGTGCTCCGGATGCTGTCAGTGTCTTCGTCTTGTCCTTGATGCTCTGATCGGTTTCCTGAATGAGTTCAACTTCGACCTCCGGATGGAGTTCCGTGTACTCAGCGGCAAGGTCTTCGAAGTAGGGCTGCAGCGGGTCGCCGGCGAACTTCGTGAGAATGCTCAGTGTGCCGGAGAACTCCGGTTCGGCTCCTACATTGGCGACAGCGGTGCTCGACTGGTTTGCGCATCCGCTGAGTCCGAGCGCCGACGCCATAACCAGCGCGATGGCCGCCAGGGAATCTCGTTTCTGCATGGTGGTCCTTCATGTTGGACGAGCGGGACCGTCATAGCCACGTATGTGAGCCATCAAACCCGCCGTTGGATGTGAGAACAGGTACTGCGTGATTTCGACGACTATACAGAGCATCTGGTACCGGTACCAGACCTTTCCGAAAAATATTTGAATGCCTGGTCCTCTAGCCATTTGGGAGCCGTGGTTTCAGGACGATGCCGCCGTTGTAACACACTGGAAACAAGCGGTATCGGCGGTCTCCTCACGAAAGTCCTTGACGGCCCCCAGCTGGATGTGCCAGCATCGGTCATGGCTGATACCGGTATCAGGTTCTTTCGATACGAACGGTTCTCCTATCGCCTACACCTCCCTCCGAAAGGAAAATGATGCTCGGTTTTGACGAGTCAGCATTCCGCAAACAGATCGCCAGTGCAGTGTCCCTCCGCCCGAACATCGAGGAGTTGGTCAGTACCATCACCGCGAAGGGGGTCAGCAACGTCTTCCTGATCGGGGCAGGCGGAACCTACGCTGCCATGTGGCCCTACGAGCACCTCGCCCGCCGGCATTCAACCCTGCCGGTAAAGGCCGCCATAGCGGCCGAGCTGATCGTTTCCGGAGATGCGACCCTGGGGGAGAACTCCGTGGCCGTGTTCACTTCCGTGTCCGGAACGACCGACGACAGCCTGCGCGCTATCGAGTACTGCAAGCAGCGCGGCGTCTACACCGTCGCGTTCACCGGTTACGCGGATTCTCCTATTGCCCAGGCAGTGGATGCTGCACTTATCTCTGAGCCGAAGACCTGGCCGTTCGACATGCAAATGCTGCTCTTCATGACGCGGCTGCTGTCTGAACGCGGAGAGTTCGCGGGTTACGAGAAATTCGCTGATGAAATGGCAGGGCTGGACGGTGTGCTTGTCGACGTGGCTCGCCAGGCGGAACCCATCGCAGCCGCCTTCGCCGATGCTCATGCCGACACCGACTATCACTTCCTCGTGGGGGGTGGGAACCTGTGGGGCTTCACGTACCTCTACTCCATGTGCATCCTTGAGGAAATGCAGTGGCTGCGCACCACCCGTGTGCATAGCGCCGAGTTCTTCCACGGGTCGCTCGAACTGCTGGAGAAGGACACCAGCGTCATCATTTTCCAGGGTGAGGATGAGACGCGCGCCCTGACCGAGCGCGTCGAAAAGTTCGCCAAGCGGGTTTCGGATGACGTCACCGTCCTTGATACCAAGGACTATCCGTTGGAAGGCATCAGCGAGGAATTCCGCGGACTTCTCGCACCAGCCGTCCTCGACACCGTCACCGGTCGTATCAGCAAACACCTCGAGCGGGTACGCAATCACTCTTTGGACCTCAGGCGTTACTACCGCGTTGTCGAATACTGATCCATTTCCAGGTTGGGCGTCTGTTCTGGGGAGCAGGCGCCCAGCTACCTAAGGGCGGCTATGAAGCATCTACAACATCGGACGGGAGGCTCCGTGAGGGTTCTGGGGTTCGGGGACAACATCGTTGATCGGTACCTTGACCGAGGGATGATCTACCCCGGTGGCAACTGCGTCAACTTCGCCGTATTCGCCCGCCAATTGGGAGCACAGTCGTCCTATTTGGGAGTGTTCGGATCCGATGAACACGGACGCTTCCTTCGGGACGCAATCGAGGCTGAAGGGGTGGACACCCGTCGTTCCGTGACCAGAGACGGCCCTAGCGGAGTCTCGTCCATCAGCATCGTGCAGGGAGAGCGGGTGTTCGGAGGGTGGAACGGAGGCGGTGTGACCGTGTCAGACCCTCTTGAACTCGACGAGGACCTGCTGGGCTATGTCGCAGGGTTCGACCTGGTGCATTCGAGTGTCTATTCCCGTTCCGAGACCGAGCTCGGAAAGATCCGCCCTTCCGGACCCCTGGTCAGCTATGACTTCTCGAGTGAAGATGAGTTTCGCAGCACCGGGTACCTGAGGCGGGTCTGCCCCTCCGTTGATCTCGCCCTCATCTCGTGTTCGGGTCTCACGGACACTGATACCGAGCAGCTTCTTTCCGCGTTGGTGGAACGAGGCGCGGGCATGGCTCTTGGCACCCGCGGATCCTCCGGAGCCGTTGCATATAACGGGCAGGACTACATCAGTGCCCCGGCGGTGCCCATCCCGGCGACCGAACAACCGATTGACACCATGGGTTGTGGGGACGCATTCCTTACGGCATTTGCCGTAACTCTTGTAGCGGGTGGATGGAGCCGCTCGGCACCGCCCGGTGAGTCGGAGATTCGAAACGCGCTGAACGCGGGCGCCGCATTTGCCGCACGGCAGTGCCTGGTGGAGGGAGCTTTCGGTCGAGGTGTTGCCGATTCCGGCATCGCGGTTACGATGTGACATGCTGACCGGGATGCGCCGAATTCAAAACAGAATGACGATCTGAATGGCGGCTGAACGTGATCGCAGCGTCGCCCCGCCAACCATCTCCGAAGTCGCCGCGGAGGCAGGAGTGGGCCGAGCTTCGGCCGCCCGTACGCTCGGCGGATATGGCTATGTCAGCCCGGAGTTGAGGGAACGCGTCCTGAGCGCCGCCGAGAAGCTGGGTTATCGGGCCAACGCGCTCGCCCGCAGCATGTCGACTGGAGTGAGCCACACCCTGGGGCTCATTGTCGCGGATATCGGTAATCCGTTTTTCGCCGGCGTCACCAGGGGGATCAGCGATTTTTCACGACAACGGGGCTTCGACACCATTGTGTTGAGCACGCACGAGGATCTCGAGGAAGAGAAGGCCGCTGTAGGGGTGCTCATCGACAAGCGCGTCGATGGCATGATCATCGCGTCTGCGGCGGTCGAACGGGACGATGTCGCCCATATTCAGGACGCGATGACCCGGGGGATACCGGTGGTCCTGGTCGACCGCGCCGTGGAGCACCTTGCGCTCGACTCGGTGGTGATCGACAACCGGGAGGCGAGCCGACGGGCGGTGAACCACTTGATCGAGCATGGCCACCGACGTATCGGATTCATCTGGGGGCCACCGATGAAGAAGCCGGCCACCACCCGGCGGGCTCTCACCGCTGCGGCAGCGCGTAGCCTCTGGACGGATGGGGAGCGGCTCCGCGGATACCTGGACGCACTCGACGACGCCGGTCTGCCTTTCGACGCCGACCTCGTCATGACGGGACCCAAGACTGAACAGAACGCAACAGTTGCCGTCTCCCGAATGTTGGCACTTGATGATCGCGTGACTGCTCTCTTCTGCACGGAGAATGACGCTCTTACCGGCTCTCTCCGTGCCGTCAGGGAGAGCGGGTTCAGCTACCCCGCGGACGTATCTCTCATTGGTTTCGATGACAGCTCCTGGGCAGCAGTGATGGAGCCTCCGCTCACGATGATCGCGCAACCGATGCTGGACCTGGGTGCGCGGGCGGCTGAGACCCTGCTGAGCGAGATAGAAGGAGCGTCTCCCTCGCGGACCATGCACACACTTGAGGCACGGTTCGTAGAGCGGGCGTCGGTAGCGAAGCGCAGCCGGTGAACGCGTGCTAGCGCTCGGAGCGCAGGTAATGAAGCTGCGCTGCCACCGACTGCTGCGCTGCGGAGCGCACTGAAGGATCGACCTCGGCGTATACATGGTCGGTGACGGAGCC
>NZ_JAPSHV010000128.1 GCF_031179385.1 Arthrobacter sp.
GGCTGTACCCGGCGGCGAGGGCAGCATCAAGTGTTCCTTCGCCGCCGTCGGCCATCGGAACCACCTCGACGGCGAGCTCCGGGTCTGCCGAAAGCAGCCCTGCCCGCAGGTGAGCGGCGACCTCGGGGGCGGTCAGCGACCCCTTGAACTTGTCCGGCGCGATGACGATCCGCATGTGGCTATTACACCAACAGGGAGATGGCCGTGGGGGCGTCGTCGGCGGATTCGGCGAGGTCCTCGAACTCGTTGATCGCGTCGATGCCCGCGGCGCCCATGGCGATGTTGGTGACCCGTTCCAGGATGACCTCCACAATCACCGGCACGCGGTACTCCTGCATGAGCGCACGGGCCTTTTCGAAGGCGGCCTGCAGGTCATCGGCTTCCCGGACACGGATCGCCTTGCAGCCCAGGCCCTCGGCGACCTTGACGTGGTCAACGCCGTAGCCGTCGAGCTCGGGCGCATTCACGTTCTCGAATGCGAGCGACACGTGGTAATCCATCTCGAACCCGCGCTGCGCCTGGCGGATGAGGCCGAGGTACGAGTTGTTCACGACCACGTGGATGTACGGCAGCTGGAACTGCGCACCCACGGCCAGTTCTTCGATCATGAACTGGAAGTCGTAGTCACCGGACAGCGCGACGACGGTTTCCCCCGGGCTTGCCTGCGCCACACCGAGGGCGGCCGGCGCGGTCCAGCCCAGCGGTCCGGCCTGGCCACAGTTGATCCAGTTGCGGGCCTCGTAGACGTGCAGGAACTGTGCACCGGCAATCTGGGACAGCCCGATGGTCGACACGTACCGGGTGTCCCGGCCGAACGCCTGATTCATCTCCTGGTACACCCGCTGCGGCTTGACCGGCACGTTGGTGAAGTTGGTCTTGCGCTGCATCGTGGACTTCCGCTGTGCGCAGTTCTTGACCCAGGCGTTCCAGTCCGGCAGCCCCTGCTGCTCCTTGCGTTCACGCGCGATCTCAACCAGCCCGCTGAGGGCGGCACCGGCGTCGGACACGATCCCGAAGTCCGGCGCGAAGACGCGCCCGATCTGCGTGGGCTCGATGTCGATGTGCACGAACTTCCGGCCCTTGGTGTACACGTCGAGGGCACCGGTGTGGCGGTTGGCCCAACGGTTGCCGATGCCGATCACGAAGTCAGACTCGAGCATGGTGGCGTTGCCATACCGGTGCGAGGTCTGCAGGCCGACCATGCCGGCCATCAGCTCATGGTCGTCGGGGATGGAACCCCAGCCCATCAGCGTGGGGATCACCGGGATGTTGAGCAGCTCGGCGAGTTCCACAAGCTGCGCGGAGGCGTTGGCGTTGATGATGCCGCCGCCTGCCACGATCAGCGGGCGTTCAGCGGCGGTCAGCATGTCCAGCGCCTTCTCAAGCTGCTTGCGCGTGGCTGCGGGCTTGTGGACCTGGAGGGGTTCGTAGGTATCAGGATCGAACTCGATCTCGGTCTGCTGGACGTCGATCGGCAGGTCGATCAGCACCGGCCCGGGACGGCCGGAACGCATCTCGTAGAACGCCTTCTGGAACGCGCCCGGAACCTGCGCAGCTTCCAGGACAGTCATGGCCATTTTGGTGACCGGCTTGGCGATCGAGGAGATATCGACGGCCTGGAAATCTTCCTTGTGCAGCTTCGCCACGGGAGCCTGGCCGGTGATGCAGAGAATCGGGATGGAGTCCGCCCACGCCGAGTAGAGGCCTGTGATCATGTCGGTTCCGGCGGGGCCGGAGGTGCCGATGCAGATCCCGATGTTGCCGGCCTTGGCACGAGTGAATCCCTCGGCCATGTGGGAGGCGCCCTCAACGTGGCGGGCGAGGACATGGTGGATGCCGCCGTGGGCTCGCATCGCGGAATAGAAGGGGTTGATCGCCGCGCCGGGCAGGCCGAACGCCGTGGTGGCGCCCTCCTTCTCCAGGATCGCAACGGCTGCGTCGACAGCGCGCATTTTGGGCATGGTGTGCTCCTACTGAGGGAAGTTTTGCGCAGCTCAGGCGACTTGCGACGTCGTCGGCTCGCCTAAGCTGCACGGAAGTTTGGGTTTTATTTGCCGGAGAGCTGGTTGATCAGCTTGAAGAGGCCGGAGTGGTCCAGGCCGCCGTCGCCCGTGTTGACGAGCGAGGCAACCAGCTGCGCGACGACGGCACCCAGTGGGGTGGCGACGCCGGCTTCACGGGCGGCTGAGGTGACAATGCCGAGGTCCTTGTGGTGCAGGGCGAGCCGGAAGCCGGGGTCGAAGTTGCGGTCGAGCATCTTCTGGCCCTTCTGGTCGAGTACCTTGGAGCCGGCGAGGCCGCCGCCAAGGACCTTGAGGGCGGCGTCGGTGTCCACGCCGTAGGCCTCGAGGAAAACGATCGCTTCGGACAGAACGCCGATGTTGACGGCGACGATGAGCTGGTTTGCAGCCTTCACGGTCTGGCCTGAGCCGGACGGGCCGACATGGACGATCGTCTTGCCGACTGCGGCAAGCACGTCCTGTGCGGCTTCGAAGTCTTCCTTCTCGCCGCCCACCATGATGGACAGGACGGCGTCGATGGCACCCTGCTCACCGCCCGAAACCGGTGCGTCCAGCGGGCGGAGCCCGGCAACACGCGCCTGCTTGGCTAATTCCACGGCAACGTCGGGTCGGATACTGCTGGCGTCGACCCAGAGGGCGCCCTGCTTCGCGTTGGCGAAGACGCCGTCGTCGCCTGTTACGACGCCCTCGACGTCCGGTGAGTCGGGCACCATGGTGATGACGACGTCGGCGTGCTTGACTGCCTCGGCAATGCTGGCTGCTGCTGACCCGCCTTCGGCGACGAGCTTGTCCATCTTGTCCGAGCTGCGGTTGAACCCGGTGACGGTGTAGCCGGCCTTGACGAGGTTGATGGCCATGGGCAGGCCCATGATGCCGAGTCCGATGACTGTTACGTTTTTCATGGTCATTCCTTGTTATGAGCGGGCAGCGTTATGAGCGGGCGGCGTGGTCGCGGATGGCCCAGTTGAAGGCGGCGTCCGCCGGTTCCTTGTACTCGAGTCCGATGTGGCCGTCGTAGCCGAGTTCGCGGCTGCGGGCGATCCACTCCCCCAGCGGCAGGTCGCCGCTTCCGGGAGCTCCACGGCCGGGTGCATCGGCGATCTGGATGTGGCCGAAGTCTTTGGCGTGGTTCTCGATGACCTGGCCGACATCGTCGCCGTTGACCGAGAGATGGTAGAAGTCGGCAAGGAGCTTGATGTTGCTCTTGCCCGTTTTCGCTGTGACCTTTTCGATGACATCGAGTGCATCCTGCGCGGTCAGCAGCGGATACCTGTCTGCACCGCTGACGGGTTCCAGGAGGACGGTGCCGCCGATCCGTGAAACAGCATCCGCCGCAAACGCGAGGTTCTCGATGGCAACAGCGTCCTGCTCCTCGGGGCTGACGCCCGCGACGCGGTTACCGTACAGCGCGTTGAAGGCCCTGCAGCCCAGCCGTTCACCGATTCCGACGACGACGGGGACGTTCGCTCGGAAGTCCGCCTGCCGTTCGGGCCAGGACACCAGGCCACGGTCACCGCCCGGCATATCGCCGGCGTTGAAGTTGAGGCCGGTGAGCTGCACGCCGGCGTCAGTGATGGCGTTCTCGAAGGCTGCAACCTCCGAAGCAGACGGGGTGGAGGTGCTGAAGGGCCACCAGAACTCGACAGCGTCAAAGCCTGCTTTCTTCGCGGCAGCCGGGCGCTCGAGCAGAGGCAGCTCGGTGAGAAGGATGGAGCAGTTCACTGTGTAGGTCATCGTTGATCCTCGGGTGCTTGGCCAAACGGTCATTCCGTAATGCGGAAGTAACTTTCTGTCTAATGAAAGAGTAGGGCTAAACCGCGAGACGCGTCAACCGTCCCAGAGCACCCCGGCGGACAGAATTGGCCCTTAGCGTCACCTCCACCCCTTCGGAACGCCAAGGCTGACCCTTAGGGCCACATTTGGGACGTGCGGCTCGGCACCCGATCAGGCGGCGGCGGTTCGAGCGGCCCGGGCGAAGGCACGAAGGATCCGTTCCTTGAGCTTCACCTCGTCAAAAAGGTCCTTCCACTCGATCCGAAGGACCGTCCACCCATCCTCCATCAGCGCCTTCTCCCGGCGTCGTTCCTCGAAGATTGCCTGCTCGGTCGGGCGGTAGTCGAAGTACTTCACCTTGCCGTCGAATTCGAGAGCGACTTTCCGCTCGCGCCACCCGAAGTCGAGCCGGTACTCCCCGTGGCGGGTGTGAACAGCCAGTTGCTGCTCCGGCATCGGCACCCGCATGACCGTCATGGCATGGAGCGCGAGCGTCTCCCCAGGGGATTCGGATAGTGAACTGGCAACCGCCAGCACCTTCCTGGCGCGGTGTATCCCTTTGTGACCGGGACGTTCGCGGACGGCTTTCTCCATCACGGCCCGATCCGCACCGAGCTGCAGCCCATGCTCCACCAGAACCAGCGCCGACTTATGCGGAAGGATCCGTGAGCAGTCGACAACTGTGCGCTCAAGCGAAGTCGTCCGTACGCCACGGATCTCGACGACCTCCCCCTCGGAGAGCCGCGCCTGATGCACCCGAACGTCAGGCGCGCGACTCGCGGATGACAGCGCTGCCTGCTGGGTCACATGGATGAGGGAATCGGCGTTCCACAGGTGCAGACCGTGCAGTCGCGCCGCTGACGTGTGGCTATAGGTTCTCTCTGCGACGGCCGCGGCGGCCGTCACAAGTCGGTGTGCGTAGATCATCTGGATCCCGCGCTCTCCGGCCGACAAGCCGTGCCAGCGGGAATGATGGATATAGCAACCCCTCCGGAGCCGCACGAGTGACCCGACGGCAACCAGTTCTCTTACTTGGGCCGTGGACAAGCCTCGTTCCTTGAGCACGCGCGTGAGCCATAGGGCGTTGCCTGATAACCAGGGAGGTTCTGCCATGACTCAAGGGTGCGCTCAACACCGGCGTCGATCAGGCGCACGTCGCGCTATGTGCACAATCCGCCCCTTACCGGCTCGGTGCGCGTCCCAGAAGTGGCCCTCCGCGTCAGAAGCGACCGATTCGAACGAGCAAACCCGTGCCCAACGGCCACTTCTGCGCGATAGCCTTAAGGAGGAGAGGGGATCCAATGAAAAACGCGCACCAGCATGACGAAGTCACAGCGGTCATCGAGTGGCCGCGACCGTTGAGCGCGCAGGCGCTCAAAACCATCAAGACAGTGCTTCTGGGCGTCCTGGTGGTCACCGCACTCGTGCAGATCGTGCCGTTCCAGATGCTTGGCGGGCTCGCCAATCACCTCTTCACCATCCTCCTGATCCTCTCCTGGGCAGGGCCCGCCCGCCGGTTCTTCCGGCAACGTGCTGACCGATCCAGCACTGGCGGATCCAGCACTGACGAATCAAACACCGACGGACCCAACGGGGAACGCCGCGACGGGCCCTCTGAGGACAGGTAAGGCCTCAGGGAACGAGCAGCTCCGCGACCGTGACTGGCCCCTCAAGCACTAGCCGAACCACCGAAAGCGTTGCGCCGGAACGGCACGTGAGCGGAACTTCCACATCACCGGAGTACCCCGCCACAACATCGGCGGCTCCCACTTCCCGCCAGGTACCCGCGGGCCCGGGCACCTGAATCCGCAGCACGCCACCTCCGCTGCGCACCACGCGAACCGAGACCGACGACGGCGCTGACCCGTCCCAGCCGCGGTAGGTCAGCGTGCCGCGCAGGAGGGCCGGGTCGGCGACGGTCACTGCGGTTCCCCGTAGCGGAGTCTCGGGAACCAGCAGGGCGTTGGCCGATTCGTCGAACAGTTCGGCCCGGGTCCATGTCCCGCGCTTGCGGAGTGGGCTGCCCACGCCGTCCACCTCCAGGGAGACGGCCAACGGCAGGTCCTCAGCGGAACGTCCGATCAACAGGTCATAGGACCCGGGTTCCACCACCATTCGCTCCGCGGTAAGGCTATAGGTCGCGAGCTTTTGTTCGTCCACGGAAAGCACGACGACCGACCGCTCTCCCGCCTGCAAGGACACCCGGGAATGAGCGACGAGCCGCCGTCGCGGGTAACCCGACCGCTCTGAAGTGGCGTACACCTGCACCAGCTCGTGAACCTGCCTGTCCCCGGCGTTCCGCACGGTGACCTCCAGGGAGCCGTCCACCAGCTCCGCCGACTCATACTCCACAGGTGCGTAACCCAGCCCGTGCCCCACCGGATAGAGCGGTTCGGCCGTGCTGTAGTGGTAGGTCGATCGTGAGCTGATGATGTCGTAGTCGAGGATGTCCGCGAGGTCCGCGTCCCGCGCCCACCACGTCTGCGGCAGCCGTCCGGAGGGCTCACGGTCTCCGCTCAACACGTCCGCAACACCACGCCCGAGCTCCTGCCCGCCATGCGAGGACCAGACAACTGCCGGTGTGTCCGCAAGCTCACCGAGCGCGTAGGGATAGGACGAAACGATCAGCAGCACGGTCCGGGGGTTCGCCTCGCGCACCACGCGAATCAGCTCCTGCTCACTCTGCGGCAGGTCCAGTGTGGTGCGGTCCAGGGTTTCGCGCCCGCCCAAGTGCGGATCATTTCCAACGACGACGACGGCGACATCCGCCGATGCTGCTGCCTGACGTGCCGCTTCGGTTCCTGAACGAAGGGTCCGCAGCATGAAACGGTCGGCGTCCTGCTCGGTGCCGGTGACCA
>NZ_JAPSHV010000129.1 GCF_031179385.1 Arthrobacter sp.
ACCAGATCTCCGGTCTCGGCATCCCGAATGACCACCTTGCACGACTGCGTGGAGCTGTCGACTCCGGCTACCAGCACCATTGGTGTTCCCTTGCTCCCTGCTCTGATCTTTGTTCCGGGTCTTCCTCGTCCGGCGTCCTCAGGCGCGCGCGCCGAGGAGGTGCTCCATGGCGAGCTGGTTCAGGCGGATGAAGGCGAATGAGCGTTCCGACGCCTTGTCCGCGTCGAAGTCCTCAAACGCTGTGCGGTCAGCGAGCAGGTCCGCAGTCGTCTCGCCTGCAGCGAGCGTGCTTTCACCCAGTTCGACGACGCCGGACGTCTGCAGCGCTTCCTGCACCTCGGGGTCGGCACGGAATGCGAGTGCACGTTCCTTGAGCAGGAGGTACATGGCCATGTTGGACCGCGCGGATTCCCAGACGCCGTCGTAACCGTCAGTCCTGGACGGCTTGTAGTCGAAGTGCCGCGGTCCTTCGTAACGCGGTCCGCCGTTGGGGAAGCCGTTTTCGAGGAGGTCCACCGTGAAGAACGCACTGGAGAGGTCGCCGTGGCCGAACACCAGGTCCTGGTCGTACTTGATGCCCTTCTGGCCGTTGAGGTCGATGTGGAACAGTTTCCCTGCCCAGAGCGCCTGCGCGATACCGTGCGTGAAGTTCAGCCCGGCCATCTGCTCGTGACCGGTTTCGGGGTTCAGACCCACAATGTCGCCGTGTTCCAGTTCGGCGATGAAAGCCAGGGCATGGCCGACGGTGGGCAGGAAAATGTCGCCGCGCGGTTCATTCGGCTTGGGTTCGAGCGCGAGGCGGAGTCCGTAGCCCTTTTCCTTGATGTAGGCGGCGGCAGTGTCAACGCCTTCCTTCATGCGATCGAAGGCGGCGGCGAAGTCCTTGGAACCGTCGTACTCTGCGCCTTCCCGGCCGCCCCACATGACGAAGGTTTCAGCGCCGAGTTCGGCAGCGAGGTCGATGTTCGTCAGGACCTTGCGCAGTGCGAAGCGACGGATCGAGCGGTCATTGCTGGTGAAGCCGCCGTCCTTGAAGACCGGGTGGCTGAACAGATTGGTGGTGACCATGGGGACCTTCAGCCCGGTTTCTTCCAGGGCGGAACGGAAACTCGCGTGGATGCTCTGGCGCTGCTGATCCGTCGAGCCGAAAGGCACGAGGTCGTTGTCATGGAAGGTGATGCCGTACGCACCAAGCTCTGCCAGACGGTGGACAGCCTCGACGGGGTCGAGCGGTGCCCGGGTGTCGGTTCCGAACGGGTCGGTGCCGGTCCATCCGACGGTCCAGAGGCCGAAGGTGAAGCGGTCTGCCGGGGTGGGCTGAGGTGTCATGGAAATACTCCGCACTGAGTTCGAAGGGATAAGTTCGTGACTAAAACATATAGGGATGCAGAGCCCGCGGTCAAGAGGTTGAGAGCCTGGAAGGCCCGGCAGTGATGCTATGTTTACGTCCAGCACAAACAACGGGGAGTGGCAATGGCTGAGCGCGGCGGCACCGAAGACGTGCGGCGTCGCAACCTCTCGGCTGTGCTCACTGCCGTACACCGCTCGGGCCCGTTGACCCGGGCCGCGCTCGTTCAGCGGTGCAACCTGACACGTTCCACGATGGGCGCCCTTGTCGGCGAACTCGCGGACCTCGGGCTGGTTTACGAGACCGACGCCGGAGCAGCACGTGTCGGTCGCCCGAGCCCGCTTGTGCACGCGAATGAGCGGGTGGTAGCGCTTGCGGTGAACCCTGACGTCGACGCTGTGACTGTCGGCGTCGTGGGGCTGGGCGGCAAAGTGCACCGCCGCATCCGTTACGCCACCTCTTCGGTCCCATCGCTCGATGAGGCCGTGAACATCACCAGGGCCGTCGTCGAAGGCCTGGCGGTCGAGTTGGAGGGTACCCGGCACATACTCGGAGTGGGGCTCGCCGTTCCCGGGTTGGTCAACGCAGACAAGGGTGTCGTTCGTCTGGCGCCGCACCTCGGCTGGAAGGACGTCGACGTCGTCGGGCCGTTTAGGGAAGCGCTCGCTACGCCGGCCATGGCGGCGAACGATGCAACGCTCGGCACCCTCGCCGAAAGCATCTTCGGTGCGGCCGCCGGATACCAGGATGCTCTGTACCTCAATGGCAGCGCCTCAGGGATCGGTGGTGGAGCAATGGTGGGCGGCCGACCGCTCAGTGGTTCCTCGGGATATGCCGGTGAATTCGGGCACATGGTGGTCCAACCGGGTGGGGAAGCGTGCCACTGCGGGCGGCGTGGTTGCCTCGAGACCGAGGTCAACCTGGAGCGGCTGCTGCACGTTGCAGGTCTCGACCATGCGGATGCCGAACAGCTTGAGGACGCCCTTCTCTCCGGCCCGTCCTTTCCCGTACTGCGCGAGATCCGTCGGCAGGCCGACGTTCTCGCGGTCGCACTGAGCAACCTGGTGAACGTCTTCAATCCGGAGGTGATCGTGCTGGGCGGGTTCCTTGGTGCACTGTTTGCCGCTGACGGGGATCGGCTGAGTGCCGCCGTCGCTACCGCGCCGATCAGCGGGCTGGGCGCCGAAGTTCGGCTGGCGCGCGCTGCCCTCGGCGCCGAGCTCCTGCTCGTGGGCGCGGCCGAGGCAGTGTTTGCCGGTGTGCTGGCTGAACCACGGCAGGTCGCTGCCGGCTAGGGGAGTGGTACCAACTCCAACTGGTCAGCAACGATCCTTCCACGGTGGATCACCGTGCGGTCCGCCGGTCTGTCCATGATTGCGGAGGTGACGGTCTCGCCCCCGAGGAGCAGAAGTTCCGCCGGATCGCCGATATCCAGGCCCGGGCGGTCGCTGATGCCGGTCAACCGGACAGCAGAGGGATCCAGGACGCAAGCGCCGCCGATACTGGCGACCGCGAAGCAATGCTCGATGAGCTCATCTGCCCGGTAGCCGTTGGTGAACGCGAGCTGCCAGGTGCGGTCAAGCATGTCGCCGTTGCCGTACGGCGACCAGTAGTCGCGCTGGCCATCTTCACCCAGCCCCACGCGCACTCCGGCTTCGGTGAGCTGCCGGAGCGGCAGAGGCTCGCGTATAGAGGGAGCAACGGTTGCCATGGCGATGTCGGCAGCGGCGAACTCCTCAATCAAACGGCGCGTTGTGCTTTCGGAGACACTGCCCAGCGAATAGCCGTGGGAGATGGTGACCTTGCCCTGCATGCCGGTGGCGCGGGTGCGTTCAAGGATGAGATCCGCGCTGTACACACCGAGTTCCCCCGGCTCATGCAGGTGGATATCGATCGGCACCTGGTACTTCTCAGCAAGACCGAAGACGATGTCCAGGTGCCGTACCGGATCCCGGTCAAGCTGGCATGGATCGATGCCGCCCATCACGTCGGCACCCTGTTTCAGCGCTTCCTCCATGAGAGGCACGACGCCGTCCTCCAGCAGGAGCCCTGCCTGCGGAAAGGCAATGATCTCGACGTCGGCCCGCGCGCTGTGTGTTTCCCGGGCGGCGACTACGGCGTCGAAGCGATCAAGCCGGCAGTCAGCATCGATCTGTGCGTAACTGCGGACGCGGGTGGTTCCGTATTCGATCATCGTGCCGAGCGTGAAGGCGGTCCGGTCGGCGATCGGCGCCTCTGCATCACGCCAGTTCTCGCGGTCATTCATCATCATGCCCCACACTCCGGGGCGCCCTGTGTGCGGACGGAAGGGCAGCCCGAGGCGGGTCGAATCGAGGTGTACGTGGACATCGGCGAAGGACGGAAGAAGCAGGCGCCCCCTGCCGTCGACGACGTCGGCAGCTGGGCCATCCGGAACTGCGGCAGCAGGTCTTACGGCGGCAATGCGCCCCTCCTGCAGTTCGACGTCGGACAAGTTTCCGCCCCATGGACGTACCTGCTGAAGAATCATCGTTGCCTCCTCGCCGGTGCCTGCGCTGCCGCCGGCACCGGGCCAGTCTACTGGCGACGGCCGGAGCGTCAGGGGGCGGCTGGAGGCGGGGCGCCTGCGCCCGGTGAGGGCCGGCGTCGTACGCCGACGGTTACTCCCACTGAGGCAGCCGTAACCAGGAGAAGGGCAAGGATCTCCCGGAGACCCAGTGCCTGACCGAGCACCAGCAGCCCCGCGAGGGCAGCGACGGCCGGGCCCAAAGCGGAGAGGACGCCGAACACTCGCGTGGACAGCCGGCGCAGGGCGAGCATCTCCAACCCGTAGGGGAGGGCGCTGGACAGCACTGCCACGACCACGAACACCGGCAGCACCAGCGGTGAGGCCAAGGCCCCGCCCGCCGCAGCCGACGCTCCGAGGGGTAGTGCGATGACCGCCCCGATCGCCATGGAGACGGCCAGTCCTTCCACTCCAGGCACCAGGCGTCCCACTCGCGCGCTGAAGACGATGTAGACCACCCAGAACGCACCCGCTCCGAGCGCGAAAAGGATGCCGGCGAGCGAGAGGTCGGAGCCGTCGTCGAGCCCCAACAGCGCGACACCGGCGAACGCCAGCAGCGCCCAGGCAGCGTCGGCGAGGCGTCGGGTCTGCACGAGGGCGAGCAGGAGCGGTCCGGTGAATTCAAGCGTTACTGCGACGCCGATCGGGATCTCGCCGATGGCCAGGTAGATGAGGGTGTTCATCCCTGCCAGCGCAATTCCGAGCACCGCGGCGGCTGCCCATTGCTCGCGCTTCCATCCGCGGACCTTCGGGCGCACGGCAACCAGCAGGATCAAGGCTCCGAAGATCAGCCGGAGGAGCGCGGCCCCGGTGGGGCCCACGGCGTCGAACTGGGTCTGGGCAAATGCCGCACCGAACTGGACGGACAGCACTGCGGCAATCATGAGCGCGGGCGCTGGGACAGGGGAGGTGCGCATACCTACATTCTGTCCGGCTTACAGCCGCAGTCTCACCAGTCCGCGTTGATGTACGTCGTCGTCAGCTTTTTGACCGTTGCCGTGCCGCAATCCCTGAGCTGCGGGAGCGCCTCGGCAACCGCTTCCGGGTTTCCCCTCTTGAGGGTCGACTCCAATTCCGCTGCAAGGTCTGCCAACCGTGAGGCGCCGATCATCGAGGAGGCGATCCTGACACTGAGCACGGCGTCCAAGGATGCGTCTGCATCGCGTAGCCTCACTGCTTCAGAGAGACGCGCGTACCTTTCGTCCCAGAAGGATACGAAGTCCCGCACGAAGGAGTGGGCGGGGCCGGGATCCTCGAACTCCTCCTCCAACCTGTGCAGAATCCTCGGATCCACCAGGGGGAGGCGCTTGCTCTTCGACATAGGGCACAGCGTAGGAAGCAAAGCATGGGAAAACATGGGTGCGCAGTACCCGGCATCGCCGGAGTCGCCTCCGGGACTAAGCGGTTGGTGCGCCGTCCACGGTGGTCTCGTCCAGATCTACCTGCGGCGGCGGACGGCGGAATCCTCTGGTCAGCACCACGAGATACACCACTCCAATCAAAAGCCAGACGAGTCCAACGCTGAATGCGGCGGGGGAGAGGCTGAACCATAGCCAGACGGTCAGCAGGAATCCGATGGACGGCACGACGCCGTACTTCAGCAGGTCCCGTCCCTGGGTCCTGCGCTCATCGAGGATGAAGTGCTTCACGGCGCCGAGGTTCACCAGCGAAAAGGCGAACAGGGCGCCGAAACTGATGACCGAGGCGACGGTTGCCAGGTCCAGGACCAGCGCAAGCAAGGACACCACCGATACGACGACGATTGCGCCCACCGGTGTGCCGAACCTGCGGTGCAGCACGCCGAAGATGGAGCGCGGGATCACCGCATCGCGGCCCATGGCGTACAGGATGCGTGACACGCTCGCCTGCGATGCCAGGGCAGAACCGACGCTGCCGGCTATGTAGGCGGCGAGGAAGAAGGCGGCCATCAGGTTCCCGCCGAGACTGTTCATGATTTGTACGGCGGCCGCGTCGGGGTCTGTGAAGTCCTGCCAGTTGGGGAACGCCAGATGCGCCACCCAGGCGACGAGGATGAACATCGAACCGCCAATGAGCGTGGTGAGGAGCACGGCGCGCGGAACGGTCCGCCGCGGGTCCTTGGCCTCCTCGGACATGGTGGACACCGCGTCGAATCCGAGGAAAGAGAGGCAAAGGATGGCTGCCCCGCTGAGAACCAGTCCCAGCTGCATGTCCGCCGAGAAGAACGGAGCCAAGAGTGACTGTCCCGTTGAGATATTGCTGAGCGTCAGGATGACGAAGACAACCACAAAAACGGCCTGCATGCCCACGAGGACCAGATTGGCGCTCTTCACCACTGATATTCCCACCAGGTTCAGCACGGTCACCAGGGCAATCGCGCTGAGGGTGAAAACCCACATCGGGACGGCGGGGAACTGGGCATTCAGGTACAGCCCGATCAGCAGGTAATTGATCAGCGGCAGAAGCAGGTAGTCGAGCATCAGCGTCCACCCCGTCACGAAACCGACGTGGGAGCCAAAGATGCGCTGGGTGAAACTGTAGGCAGAACCGGCGGAGGGGATCACCCGCACCAAAAAGGCATAACTCAGTGCCGTGAAAATCATGGCCGCAAGGGTGACAACGTAGGCCGCCGGCAGATGACCCTCCGTCATGGTGGTCACCAGCCCGTACGTCGTAAAGATTGTCAGGGGAACCATGTAGGCGAGTCCGAAGACGACCAGTCCGGGAACTCCCAGGACCCTGCGAAGGCTTCGTTCTGCGGGCGGCTTCGGT
>NZ_JAPSHV010000130.1 GCF_031179385.1 Arthrobacter sp.
GGAGCCCCCTGCCGGATTCGAACCGGCGACCCCCTGTTTACAAGACAGGTGCTCTGGCCAACTGAGCTAAGGAGGCATGCTGGCTGAGCCAGCCCGCGCCGTCGTCGTCGTTTCGGTTTCAACAGCGCTACACAAGATTAGCCCAGCGCCGCGGTCGGCAGGAAATCAGCTAGCTCTTCGCCGCGATCTTCTCCTGCGCGACCGTGGCGAAGTCGCTCACCGCGTCCGGGACTTCCTCGCCGTCCACGAACACTGTGGGCGTACCAGTGATGCCGTAAGTCTCGGCTGCCTGCGTTCCAAACTTCACCCATGGCCGGAAGGTGTCCTCCTCGAGGCAGGCGGAGATGTCGCCGGCAGTTGCGGTCGCGGCCATGTCGGCAAGTTCGACGTCGGACAATTCCCCGTTTTCGAAGTTGCCGAACAGAGCGGCTGAGAAGTCCCAGTAGGCCTGAGGCGCAGTGTCTGCGACACAGGCGAGCGCGGCGGCACCGCGGGACGAATAGTTGGTCTGTGAATTGGGGTCCAGGTATGCGACGTTCCGGTACTCGAAGGTGATGGCACCTTCATCCAGCCACGTCTGGATCTGCTCCGCATGCGTCCGCTCAAAGTTGGCGCAGTGCACGCAGTTGACGTCGACGTAGGCGACAACCTGCACGGGTTCATCCGCGCCGGACGCAGCAACGCCCGGCGGCAGATCCGCGGGGTTCGGTGCTTCCTCGGGCAGGGAGGCGACGTCGACCGAGTCCACCGTGGCGGGCGCAAGTTCCGTTGTGGACGTAAGCACGATGCCGCCGTGTTCGTTTCCGTGCGCGGGAGCGGCACCGGCGTCGGGCACCTGAGTGCGGATGTTCCCAGCGACGATGAGGCCGACGATGACGAGGATCGCCACTACCGCCGCAACAACACCCCACTTGATGAGGAACGACGCGCGCTTCTCCCGTCGCTGCCGGTCCTCCATCACCAACCGCGCCTGCTCGCGCGCCTCCGACTTCCGTTGGGCCTTGCTGGGTCTGGGTGTGCTGGGCGTCATCAGTCCTCGTTGTTCCACATCGGTTGCGTCTTCACACCATTTTAGGTGACTCCCCCGCCCTCTCCGCAGCCGCGCAGCTCCCCTTCCCGACCGGCTAAAGTCATCAGTAGGCCTACCATCGTCAGGGGAGACAGTATGCAACCAGGTGACACCACGTACGGTGAGTTCGAATTCATTGTTGTGTCCAACCGGCTTCCGGTTGACCGCGTGAACGACGACGACGGAAACGGCACCTGGCGGCGGTCACCCGGCGGTCTGGTGACCGCGCTCGCTCCCGTGATGGAGAAGGCAGACGGCGCATGGGTGGGCTGGCATGGCGCGGCAGATGAAACCCTTGAATCCTTCGACCACAGCGACATCCGGCTCGTTCCCGTGCCCCTGAGCGCGGACGAGGTCGAGTTCTACTACGAGGGCTTCTCCAACGCAACGCTTTGGCCGCTCTATCACGACGTCATCGCGCCGCCTGAGTTTCACCGGCACTGGTGGGACTCGTACCGCAAGGTCAACGAGCGATTCGCTGCGGAGACCGCGTCGATCGCTGCCGAGGGCGCAACAGTGTGGGTGCAGGACTACCAGCTCCAGCTCGTTCCCAAGATGCTCCGGGAGGCGCGGCCGGATCTGAAGATCGGTTTCTTCAACCACATTCCGTTCCCTCCGCTCGAGATTTACGCGCAACTCCCGTGGCGCCGCCAGGTCATCGAGGGCCTGCTCGGCGCGGACCTGATCGGATTCCAGCGGCCGAGTGACGCCAGCAACTTCCTGCGCTGCGTACGCCGCTTCCTGGGTTTGGCAGTCCGCCAGCAACAGGTTCAGGTGAGGGGCGTCGACGGTTCACCCGACTACGTGTCGCGGGCAGAGGCGTTCCCCATCTCCATCGATGTCCAGCGCATCGTCGACCTGGCGAACCGCCCGGACATCATCGAACGCTCGAAGGAGATCCGGCGTGAGCTTGGGAATCCCAAGCACATCCTGCTCGGCGTTGACCGCCTCGACTACACCAAGGGCATTGGCCACCGCCTGAAGGCGTACGAGGAGCTCCTTGCCGACGGGCTCGTCAAGGTTGAGGACGCTGCGCTCATTCAGGTCGCGAGCCCCAGCCGGGAACGTGTGGAGCAGTACCGGCTGCTGCGGGAAGAGGTGGAAGGCGCCGTCGGCCGCATCAACGGCACCTACGACACCATCGCGAACACCGCTATCCGCTATCTCCACCACAGCTACCCCGTGGAGGAGATGGTCGCGCTGTATCTCGCAGCGGACGTCATGCTCGTGACTGCGCTGCGGGATGGAATGAACCTGGTCGCGAAGGAGTATGTCGCTGCGCGTACCGGCAACCGCGGCGCGCTGGTGCTGAGCGAGTTCGCCGGGGCAGCGGACACCCTGCGCCAGGCCATCCTCGTCAATCCGCACGACATCGACGGACTGAAGAGCGCCATCCTTTCGGCGCTCGAGATGACTCCCACCGAGGCCGGCCGACGGATGCGGGTCATGCGCCGGCAGGTGCTTCAGAACGACGTCGAGCGCTGGTCCAAAGCGTTCCTTTCCGAACTGCAGAACGGTGCCCGGGAGGAACTCCTTGTCTGAGTCACTCAGTCCTGAACTGCTCTCCGCGCTGGCTACGGCAGCCGCCACAGACACCCTTCTGGTCGCCCTCGACTTCGACGGCACCATGTCACCGCTCGTTGACCGCGCAGAGGACGCACGCGCGCTGCCGGGGTCAGCGGCAGCGCTGCGTGAACTGGCGCAACTTCCACGCACGACGACGGCGCTCATCTCCGGGCGCGCGCTGGAGAGTCTGCGCTCGGTCGCCTCTCCTGAACCGGAAACCCTGCTGATCGGAAGCCACGGAGCGGAGACATGGACCGGCCCGGATGGCGCTCCGCTTGAACTGACCGCGTCACAGGCGGAGATTCTCCGTCGGGCCACGGACGCTGTGCAGAAGGTAGTTGACATACACCCGGGCACGCTGCTCGAGCTGAAGCCGGCCGGCGTCGTTCTGCACACCAGGACCGCTGACGTCGAGACAGCAGAGTCAGCGACGACGGCGGCGCGCACCGCCCTGTCAGCCGTGGATGGTGTGCATCTGAGCAACGGGAAGAACGTCCTTGAACTCTCCGTCGTGCAGGCGGACAAGGGTCGGGGGCTACAGTCCCTGCGCGAGCTGACCGCCGCAACAGCGGTAATCTTCGCGGGTGATGATGTCACCGATGAGCATGCATTGAAGACTCTCACTGCGCCTGATGTCGGCATCAAGGTAGGCGACGGCGATACCGCTGCGGAGTACCGCATCACTTCACCCGAGCAGCTCGTTCAGGTGCTTCAGGAACTTGTAACACTTCGTACTGCTGGCGTCTCCGCCTGACTTCGTGCATACTCTTATCTTGTGACGCAGTTCACGGTGGGTCCCACTCGGCCTCCGTCGCTGTGAATCGCTTCAACTGAATATTTTCCATTCACAACGGATCGTCGGGCACGTACCTGCCCGTGAAAAGGATAAGAAAAACATGGCAACGGTAACGTTTGACCAGGCTACTCGCCTGTACCCGGGCACCGAGAAGCCCGCCGTAGACAAGCTCAACATCGAGATCGCAGACGGCGAATTCCTCGTTCTCGTCGGACCCTCCGGTTGCGGAAAGTCCACCTCCCTCCGCATGCTGGCCGGCCTGGAAGACGTCAACTCCGGACGCATCCTGATCGGTGACCGCGACGTCACCGACGTTCCCCCGAAAGACCGCGACATCGCGATGGTTTTTCAGAACTACGCGCTGTACCCGCACATGTCCGTTGCCGACAACATGGGCTTCGCCCTGAAGATCGCGGGCGTTTCCAAGGAGGAACGTGCTCAGCGCGTCCGTGAAGCCGCCAAGCTGCTCGATCTCGAGGACTACCTGGACCGCAAGCCGAAGGCTCTTTCCGGCGGTCAGCGCCAGCGTGTTGCCATGGGTCGCGCCATCGTCCGTAACCCCCAGGTCTTCCTCATGGATGAGCCGCTGTCGAACCTCGACGCCAAGCTGCGCGTTCAGACTCGTACGCAGATTGCCTCGCTGACCCGGCGCCTCGGAGTCACCACCGTGTACGTGACGCACGACCAGGTCGAGGCCATGACCATGGGCGATCGCGTGGCTGTTCTGAAGGACGGCATCCTCCAGCAGGTCGATACCCCCCGCAACCTCTACGAGCGCCCAAAGAACGTGTTCGTAGCCGGCTTCATCGGCTCCCCCGCCATGAACCTGCTCGAGCTTCCCACCACGGAGGCCGGCGTACAGTTCGGTGACACCACCTACCCGGTTCCCCGCGATGTGCTGGGCAACGCACACGGCAGCACCGTCACGCTGGGTGTCCGTCCCGAAGACCTCGCCCTCGCTCCCGCCGGTGAAGGCCTGCAGGTTGAGGTCGACGTCGTTGAGGAACTCGGCGCAGACGCGTACCTCTACGGCCACACCACCCTCAACGGCCGGGACCACGACATCGTGGCACGAGTCGACGGACGCCGTCCTCCGATGAAGGGCGATACCGTCTACGTGCGCCCCGAGAAGGGCCACGTGCACCTCTTCGACACCAAGGATGGACTCCGCCTGGCGGACCATGTGTAACATCCTGACCCACTGAGCGGTTAGTACACATCCCGCGGTGGCCCCTGTTGGTTGACGGTAAACTCAACCGACGGGGGCCATCGTTGTTGTTAGGACAGACGGAACATATGACTGATTCGAACCAAGCCAACTGGCATCACGAGCCGACGGATTACGATCAGCCCGGCAAACTGCCCCGCTCGAGGAACGCCCTTGGTGAGGGATCACTGGGATCGCTCAACATCACCGCGGCCGCAACCGATCCCGAGCTGCTGGACCTGCCGTGGCACCTTGCACTGGAGGAATGGCCCGCGGAGTATCTGGCCGCGCTTCCGCGCGGCATCTCCCGGCACATCGTCCGTTTCGCCCATTTGGGTGGTTCCGTCATTGCCGTGAAGGAAACCAGCGAGCACATCGCCCGGCACGAATACCACATGCTGCGCAAACTGCAGCGACTCGATGTTCCCTGCGTCGAGCCCGTCGCCGTCATCTCGGGCCGTCAGACGGCCGACGGCGAGGACCTCAACCCGGTTCTCGTTACCCGTCACCTGAAGTTCTCCATGCCCTACCGCGCACTGTTTTCCCAGATGCTGCGGAAGGACACTCTGACGCGCCTCATTGACGCCCAGGCGCTTCTACTCGTGCGCCTTCACCTCATCGGTTTCTACTGGGGCGACGTCTCGCTGTCCAACACACTCTTCAGGCGCGACGCCGGTGCTTTCGCCGCCTACCTGGTGGACGCGGAGACCGGGGAGCTCTACCCTGAGCTCTCCACCGGGCAACGTGAGTACGACCTCGAGATCGCCCGGGTCAACATCGCGGGCGAGCTCATGGACCTCGCCGAGGGCGGCCTCATCGAGGAGAAGGTGGACCCCCTGGCCACCAGCGAACTCATCATGGACAGCTACCGAAGGCTTTGGGCCGAGCTGACGGACAAGGAGTCCTTTGAACTGGGCGAGCGATGGCGCGTCAACGCGAGAATCCGCCGCCTGAATGAACTCGGCTTCGACGTCGAAGAATACGCCATCAAGACCGTTTCCGAGACGTCGCAGATTCAGCTTCAACCCAAAGTGGTCGACGCCGGCCACCATAGCCGCCGCCTCATCCGTCTCACCGGGATCGACGCCCAGGAGAACCAGGCCAGGCGCCTGCTCAATGACATGGATGCCTATCGGGCAGACAACAGCCCCGGCCTGGATGAGGAGATCAGCGCCCACCAGTGGGTGGCGCAGGTCTTTGAGCCCATCGTCCGGGCTGTCCCCCGTGAGCTGGGCGGGAAGCTCGAGCCCGCTGAGGTGGTTCATGAGGTGCTTGAGCACCGGTGGTATATGTCAGAGAAGCAGGACCGGAACGTTCCGCTCGCTGAAGCCGTGCAGTCCTACCTGGACTCCGTACTGCGGCACCGTCGCGACGAAGCTGCGATCATGCTGACCGCCGACACCAAGACGCTTGACATCATCAGCGGAGGAGCGCAGGAGGGCAGCTGAGCATCGCAGGCACAGTTCCTCAAAATGAGGAGAGCGTCCGCGGTTCAGGGCTAATACCCCGATCCGCGGACGCTCTGCTGTGTAGGCCAGCCTGCTATCTCTTCCCGCTTACGGAACCAGCTGACTGCAGTCAATCTCCTGGCCTTGGAACTCCTGAACACCGGGGCCCGCGGTCTGGCAGAATTCGACGACCTCTTGCGAGAAAGGTATCAGCGCGATGAGGCCGACGATCGCGATGATGCCCGTGATCACGCCGATAGCGCCGATGATGATGCCTGCGAGGGCAAAGCCGTTACCCATTCCCGCTTTCCGCGACTTCACCATGGCGATGATCGAGATGATCAGACCGACGATCGAGATGGGCCAGATGATGGCACAGATCAGGCCCACGATGCCGAGCGTCTTGCCGGGGTTCTCAGCGGGCTGGCCGTAACCCCCGCCGTACCCTCCCGGTGTGCCGTAGGGCGAACCCTGCCCGTAGCCGACCGGCGCCTGCCCGTACGGCTGGTCCGATGAGGGCTGCTGCCCGTACGGCTGGTGGGACGAAGGCTGCTG
>NZ_JAPSHV010000036.1 GCF_031179385.1 Arthrobacter sp.
CCGCTCCGTATTGCACCTCTGCTAGACCGGCGGCATCAGCGTCGTTGATGACATGGACGTCCCGGCCCAGCACTTTGGTGAAAAGTGCGTCTACGTCGGTGTCGATCCAGCTCTCATCGACGTTTGCTGCTGAGCGCGCAACACCGTGCTGAATGATGGCAGGGAACGTGACGCCGATGGGCAGCTTCTCCGAGGGCGCGCCCTCGCGGGTGGACAGCTCAGCGACGATGTCGGCTACGACGACGGCGACTGCCTCCGGAGTCGCCGGCTGCGGTGTCTCCACGCGGAACCGATCGCCCACGATAGCTCCGGCGGCGAGATCCACGATGCCGCCCTTGATTCCGGTTCCACCGATATCAATACCGATGACGGTCGAGGGCAGCTTCCTGCCGTCCTTCAACTTGATGCTGTTCTTGCCCATAATTCTCCAGGGATTCGTTCGGGTATGATCGGCCGGCGCCCCTTCTGAGGAGCGCTGGGTGTGGAACTGGGTCTTGCTAGGGGACCGTCAGCACCTCGGCGCCGGTCTGGGTCACCACGAGCGTGTGCTCGAACTGGGCCGTGCGTTTCCGGTCCTTGGTGACAACCGTCCAGTCATCAGACCACATGTCCCACTCGATGGTTCCGAGGGTAAGCATGGGTTCGATCGTGAACACCATTCCCGGCTCGATGACCCGGTTGTAGGCAGGAGCGGCATCGTAGTGGGGAATGATGAGCCCGGTGTGGAAGGCCTCGCCGACCCCGTGACCTGTGAAGTCCCTCACAACACCGTAGCCGAACCTTTTGGCGTATGACTCAATGGCACGGCCGATGACGTTTATTTCGCGCCCGGGTGCAACCACCTTGATGGCGCGGTTCAGTGCTTCCTGGGTCCGCTCAACGAGGAGTCGGGATTCCTCGTCGACGTCTCCGACGAGGAAGGTGTAGTTGGTGTCGCCGTGTACACCGTCAATGTAGGCGGTGATATCGATGTTGATGATGTCACCGTCACGCAGCACGGTCGAGTCGGGGATACCGTGACAAATGACCTCATTCAGCGAGGAGCACAGTGACTTCGGGAAGCCGCGGTAACCGAGCGTCGACGGATAGGCGTTGTGCTTGACCAGGAACTCGTGCCCGACGGCGTCGAGCTCGTCAGTGGTGACCCCGGGCTTGATGTGGCGACCCACTTCCTGGATGGCCTGCGCAGCGATCATGCCGGCTCGTCGGATCCGCTCGATCGTTTCAGCCGACTTGACCTCGGATCCTTCGAACTTGGCCGGGCCCGGACGGCCCACATACTCCGGACGAGGTATGGATGCCGGTACATTCCGGGGCGGGCTGAGGGTGCCCTGCGTGAGCGTGCCGACGGGTGCGGTGGAGGAATGGTGGGGCATACCCTTGATCCTATCGGTGTGGAACCACCGGAACCGAAAGTCAAAGTAAGACTGATGAGACTAAGGAAATCGCAATGGTGCAGTACTGGTACAACGTCCGGACCCATGAGGTTGAAGAGGATGCCCAGTCTGACTGGAGCCAACTCATTGGTCCGTACAACACCCGGGCAGAAGCGGAACGAGCACTGGAAAAGGTTCAGGAGCGCAACCGTGCGTGGGAGGCGCAGGACGAGGAGTAGCCCTGCGATGTCGGGAGCCGGGAGTGTTCACCCTGTGACCGTTCCTAGAAGCTGTGCTCCGGGCCGGGGAAGCTCCCGTCCCGGACCTGGTCCCCGTATGCACGAGCTGCGTCCGCCAGTACTGAGCGGACATCTGCAAACTGCTTGACGAACTTCGCCTGCCTGCCCGAGCGCAGACCCGCCATGTCCTGCCACACCAGCACCTGCCCGGTGGTTGCAGAACCCGCGCCGATGCCGATGGTCGGCACGCTGACCGTTCGATCCACTTCAGCCGCTACATCGGCCGGCACCATTTCCATCAGGACACAGAAGGCACCCGCCTCTGCGAGGGCTACGGCGTCGTCGATGACCTGACGGCCGGCGTCGGCCTTGCCCTGTACGCGGTAGCCGCCGAGGGCGTGCTCGCTCTGGGGCGTGAAGCCGACGTGTGCCATGACAGGAATGCCTGCACGAACGATGGCGCGAACCGTCTCCGCGTGATGGGCACCGCCCTCCATCTTCACGGCATGCACAAGTCCTTCCTTCATCAGGCGGACAGAGGACTCGACCCCCTGGGCTGGGGAGACTTCATAGCTGCCGAAAGGCAGGTCTGCGACGACGAGCGCGCGCTTGGCGCCCCGCGTGACCGCTCGGGAAAACAGGATCATCTCATCAAGGGTGATGGGCAGCGTCGTGGCGTGCCCGAGAACGTTATTCGCGGCTGAGTCCCCGATCAGCAGCACCTCAATGCCGGCTGTGTCGAAGATTTCGGCAGCGTACTGGTCGTAGGCTGTGAGCATGGCGAATTTTCGCCCCTCGTTCTTCGCGGACTGCAGATGATGCGTCCGAATCCGCGCGATCGGCGTGGCCGCCGGTGTGCCGCCGGGCTGCGCTCCGGTTCCGTAGGGGGGTGGAGTTTCCGCGGAATTCATGACCACGAGCCTACTTCACGGGTAACCCCGGCGTAACACAGGCCCTACATACTGGTGCGCGGTGCGGATGGACACCGGAATTCGGCGCGCCCAGCCGGATTGTCAGTAAAGTGAACAGCGGACTCGGGAGCAGGTGCTCCGGTTGTGATGCGCAAGATCGTAGCGGCCGACGGACGAGTGGATAACTCTGTGTAGTGGGAAAGAGGTTGGAATGGATCGTCAGCAGGAGTTCGTCCTACGCACCATTGAGGAACGTGACGTCCGGTTCGTTCGGCTGTGGTTCACCGATGTCGTCGGTTCGCTGAAGTCGGTGGCACTGGCGCCGGCGGAGGTGGAAGGTGCGTTCGAGGAAGGCCTGGGCTTCGACGGGTCCTCGATTGAAGGCCTGGCCAGGGTCTTCGAATCGGACATGCTTGCGCAGCCCGATCCATCCACGTTCCAGATCCTGCCGTGGAGAGGAGACAAGGAGCAGACGTCGCGCATGTTCTGCGACATCCTGACGCCCGATGGACAACCGTCGTCGGCCGATCCGCGCGGAGTGCTCAAGAGGACGCTGGCCAAGGCAGCGGACATGGGTTTCACCTGCTACACACATCCCGAGATCGAGTTCTACCTGCTCAAGTCAGACGAACTCGGTCCGGACGGACAGCCCGTTCCCGTGGACCAGGCCGGCTACTTCGACCACGTTCCTGGCGGAGTTGCACAGGACTTCCGGCGTACGGCCGTCGCGATGCTTGAATCGGTGGGCATCTCGGTGGAGTTCAGCCATCACGAAGCCGGTCCGGGACAGAACGAAATTGACCTGCGATACGCCGATGCGCTGCAGACCGCCGACAACATCATGACGTTCCGCACCGTGATCAAGGAGGTAGCGCTGACGCAGAACAGTTACGCCACCTTCATGCCCAAGCCGTTCTCGGACCACCCCGGCTCCGGAATGCACACGCACTTCTCCCTGTTCGAGGGAGATACCAATGCGTTCTTCGAAGCAGGGGCAGAATTCCAGCTTTCGAAGACCGCACGACAGTTCATCGCGGGCATCCTGCGACACGCACCGGAGTTCACGGCGGTTACCAACCAGTTCGTGAATTCCTACAAACGGCTGTGGGGCGGCGGGGAAGCTCCCAGCTATTTGTCCTGGGGCCACAACAACCGGTCCGCGCTGGTGCGGGTTCCGCTGTACAAGCCGAACAAGGGCCAGTCCGCACGCATCGAGTACCGCGGTATCGACTCAGCCACCAACCCCTACCTTGCCTACTCGGTACTGCTCGGTGCCGGCTTGAAGGGCATCGAGGAAGGCTACGACCTGCCACCGGGAGCCGAGGACGACGTCTGGAGCCTGACGGCGGCAGAGCGACGCGCGATGGGCCACGATCCGCTGCCGGCCAGCCTGCACGACGCTGTCCGCGCCATGGAGGATTCGGAACTGGTTGCTGAGATCCTGGGGGAGCAGGTCTATGAGAACTTCCTTCGTAACAAGCGTGCCGAGTGGCATGATTACCGGATCCAGGTGACCCCCTACGAGCTCAGGCGCAATCTCGGGATCCTCTAGTCCCGCAGGAGCCGGCACATGAGCCTCAATAGGGAACTGATCAGCAGGGGATTCACGGATCTCGACAAGAGCAGCCGGTTTCTTGCTGCCGCCGAGCTTCGTGACATCCCCGAGGACAGACTGTTCGCCGGGCTCAGCCACGCGGCGAACCCCGACCTTGCCCTTCAGTCGCTGGTTCGGCTGCTCGCGGTGCAGCCGGAGATCGGTTCTCTGGTACAGGACGACGACGGTGACCCTGAAGCGCTGTTCCGCCTGCTTGGAGCCTCGGAAGCCCTGGCGGAGTTTCTCATGCGTCACCCGGAGCATTCCGACGTCGTGAAGGTTCGGACTACCGCTGAGCCCGGAAGAGTGGACGCGGGGCTGCTGCGGACGTCCCTCCTGCAATCCGTTGGCGCGGATGCCGGACAGCCGAACCCGGTTGCCGCGGTAACCGGAGAGGAAGCGTACCGCGCGCTGCGCACGCGCTACCGTCGGCACCTTACCGAACTGGCGATCCGTGATCTCAGTGCCGCTTCGCCGACCGACTTCCTTCCCTCCGTCGGGCAGGAGCTTGCCGACCTTGCCGCTGCGGCGCTGGAAGCGGCTCTTGCCGTCGCCCGGAAGGAGCTCGAGGGCACCTTTCCTGCCGATGAGATCGCCGCCGTGCGATTGGCGGTGATCGGGATGGGCAAGTGCGGAGCCGGTGAACTGAACTACATTTCGGATGTGGATGTCATCTACGTCATCGAGGCAGAGGGACTCGGTGAAGATACGGCGGTCCGGATTGGCACGGCCCTCGCAGCCGGGATTTCCCGGGCCGTCATGTCATCGGGCCGAGAGCCGGGCTTGTGGGAGGTTGACGCCAACCTGCGTCCCGAGGGCAAGGACGGGCCGCTCGTACGCACGCTGGATTCCCATCTGTCCTACTACGCCCGCTGGGCACAGACCTGGGAATTTCAGGCCCTCCTGAAGGCCCGGCCGATCGCCGGAGATGCCGACCTCGGAGCCCGGTATGCAGGGGCAGTCTCCGCCCTGGTCTGGACTTCCTCGGAGCGAGAGGGGTTCGTTGAGTCGGTCCAGGCGATGAGACGACGGGTCACGGAGAACATCCCGTCCCATGAAGTCAACCGGCAGCTCAAGCTGGGCGCCGGCGGCCTCCGCGACGTTGAATTCACTGTGCAGCTGCTGCAGCTTGTCCATGGGAAAGTCGATGACACCCTGCGAACCCGAGCCACCACCTCGGCCATCGCAGCGCTGAAGACAGCCGGCTATATTGGTCGCCGTGATGCTGAGGAGTTTGATCGGTCCTACCGGTTCCTGCGCGTGCTGGAGCACCGTATCCAGCTTGTTCAAATGCGACGGACCCACCTCATGCCTGAAGACGAAGCGAGCCTGAAGGCACTCGCCAAATCCTCCGGGAGCTCGCTGCTGGTCACGCGCCCGACGGCGGCTTCCCTCACCGAGCAGTGGCAGCAAACCAAGCGCCAGGTGCGGCGGCTGCACGAATCGATCTTCTACCGGCCGCTGCTCAACGCCGCGGCCAACCTCAGCGCGGACGAGGTTCGCCTCACTCCCGAGGCAGCACGGGCCCGGCTCGCCGCCCTGGGTTACGTTGACCCGCGCGGAGCCCTGCGGCATATCGAGGCACTCACCACCGGGATCAGCCGTCGGTCCGCGCTGCAGCGGCAGCTTCTGCCGGTCCTGCTGGACTGGCTGGCTGACGGCGTTGACCCCGACGCCGGGCTCCTAGGCTTCCGGCGCCTCAGCGAGTCGCTGGGGGAGACCCACTGGTACCTGGGGATGCTCCGGGACTCCAAGGCAGCGGCCGAGCGCTTATGCCACGTCCTATCCTCCAGCCGGTTCATCACCGACCTGCTGGAGGTCTCTCCTGAGTCGACGAAATGGCTGGGTTCCGACAAGGAGTTGCTGCCGCTGCCCTTCGAAGTCCAGTGGCAGGAAATCCAGTCGAAGATGTCCCGGCATCCCGCACCGAAGGAGGCAATACGCCTTATCCGCCTCATCCGGCGTCGTGAGATCCTTCGTATTGCTATCGCCGACAGTTCCGGGCTGCTCAGGCAGGAGGACGTCGGGCCGGCACTCGCCGACGCGGATCGAGCGGCCGTGCTCGGCGCGCTCAACGTTGCGGAAGCGGAAGTCTACGCGGGCGAGCAGGCGCTGACCGACGTCGTCGTTATTGCCATGGGGCGCCAGGGCGGGCGGGAGATCACCTACGGGTCCGACGCCGATGTCATGTATGTGCACCGTCCCCGCGAAGGAGCCGATCCGGCGGCTGCTCAGACCCAGGCTGAGCGGATTGTCGGTCAGCTGCGGCAACTCCTGCAACAGCCGTGTACGCCGCCTATTCTGGCGGAACGTGTCCTTGAGGTCGACGCTGATCTCCGGCCTGAAGGCAAGCAGGGGCCGATGGTGCGCTCACTGGAGTCGTTCCGCGAGTACTACCGGCGCTGGTCACTCGTCTGGGAATCACAGGCTCTGCTGCGGGCACTTCCGATGGCAGGGAATGACAAGCTCGCTGGGGAATTTCTACAGCTGATCGATCCGCTGCGATATGAACGCAACGTCACGGAAACTGACCTGCGCGAGATCAGGCGCCTCAAGGCGCGTATGGAGTCAGAACGGCTGCCCCGCGGTGCTGACCCGTCCCGTCACCTCAAACTGGGACGCGGAGGCCTGAGCGACGTCGAGTGGCTTGTTCAACTCCTGCAGTTGCAGCATGCGCGCGAGATACCCGCCCTGCGGACCACGTCGACACTCGAAGCAATGGACGCGGTGGAGGAGCACGGTCTCCTGCCAGCCGACGACGTCGCCACGCTGCGAGCGAGCTGGCGGCTTGTCTCGCGAATCCGGGCGGCGAACACAGTGTGGGGTGGCAAGCAGTCGGACGTCGTGCCGTCGTCGCGCCGCGACCTTGAAGCGGTGGCGCGCTGGTGCGGCTACGGCGCGGGCCAGGGCACGCAGCTGGAAGAGGATTACCTTCGCCTGACCCGCCGAAGCCGAGCGATTTTCGAACGGTACTTCTACGGCTACGGGGACTAGCGTCCCTCGAACGTTCGGCGCTTGCTTCCCGGATGGTGCGGCCTTAAATGAAGGAAGGGCCGCACCGAAGTGCGGCCCTTCCTTCATCGGCTAGACGCCGTAGTACAGCTCGAACTCGTAAGGGTTCGGACGTGCGGCGAGGGGCGCGATCTCCACCTCACGCTTGAAAGCGATCCAGGTATCGATCAGGTCCTGCGTGAAGACACCGCCGGCCTGAAGGAACTCATTGTCGGCTTCCAGGGCGAGGAGTGCTTCTTCGAGGGACCCCGGAGCCTTCTGGATGTCCTTTGCTTCCTCAGCGGGAAGCTCGTAAAGGTCCTTGTCGATCGGGTCAGCGGGCTCGATCCGGTTCTTGATTCCGTCAAGGCCGGCCATCAGCTGGGCAGCGAATGCCAGGTAGGGGTTCGACGACGGGTCCGGAGCGCGGAATTCGATGCGCTTGGCTTTGGGGTTGGAGCCCGTGATCGGGATGCGGATACCTGCGGAGCGGTTGCCCTGTGAGTACACCATGTTCACCGGTGCCTCGAAACCCTTCACCAGGCGACGGTAGGAGTTGACCGTGGGGTTGGTGAACGCGAGCACCGCCGAAGCGTGCTTGAGAAGTCCGCCAATGTACCAGCGGGCAAGATCCGAGAGCCCTGCGTAGCCGCGCTCGTCGTAGAACAGCGGCTCGCCGTTGCTCCATAGCGACTGGTGGCAGTGCATGCCGGAACCGTTGTCGCCGAAGATGGGCTTGGGCATGAAAGTCGCAGACTTCCCCCAGGCGTTGGCAACGTTCTTGATGATGTACTTGAACTTCTGCAGATCGTCAGCCGCGTGCACCATGGTGGTGAACTTGTAGTTGATCTCTGCCTGTCCGGCACCGCCGACCTCGTGGTGCGAACGCTCAACCTCAAGGCCGACCGCGTCCAGCTCGACACACATTGCGTCACGAAGGTCGGCCTGCTTGTCTACCGGTGCAACGGGGAAGTAGCCGCCCTTGAACGGGGTCTTGTTGCCGAGGTTTCCGCCAACTTCCTCGCGGCCGGTGTTCCACGGGGCCTCGATGGAATCGACCTTGTAGAAGGAGCCCTGGGGGCTGGATTCATACTGGATGTTCTCGAAGATGTAGAACTCGGCTTCCGGAGCAAAGAAGGCGGTGTCCGCGATACCGGTTGATGCCAGGTAGGCTTCGGCGCGTTCTGCAACTCCGCGCGGGTCCCGGTGGTAGGGATCGCCGGTGCGGGGGTTCACGATGGAGAAGTTCAGTGCGAGAGTCTTCTCGATCCGGAAGGGGTCGATGAATGCGGTGGTGACGTCCGGAATCAGCTGCATGTCGGATTCCGCAATACCCTGGAAGCCGCGGATCGATGAACCGTCGAACAGCTGGCCGTGAACAAAGAAGTCAGCGTCAACGGACTTCGCGGGGACGTTGAAGTGCTGCTGCACGCCCGGAAGATCGGTGAAACGGATGTCGACAAACTTCACATCTTCGTCGGCGATGTACTTGAGGACTTCGTCCGCATTTTTGAACATCGGGTTATGCTCCTAACGCATATTTCGGGGAGAGCGACCGGGGCCGGTAGCGCGGGGGAAACGCCGCAAGGCTTTACCTGCTGCGGTCGCAACAGCCTCCACACTATGAATGCGCAGTTACCCACTGGTGTCGCAAATGTTTCCGGCGTGTAACTTAAGCCGGTTGCCACGCACACGTGCTCACACCCCACCCTATCGGTCTCTCGAATGCTTCCGCTTCTCGGAGGCGGTCATTCCCCGAGGCGCACCGGCTGGGTTTCCTGTGGGGAGGGTCTCGGCTGCACGTTAGAGTTGAACCGTGGTAGACCGCAGAGACATCAGTTCATGGCTGGAAGGGCCGCCTTCCCGCGGAGACGGTCATTGGCCCGGTCAGCGGCTGGGCAGGCCAAGGGACGGCGTCGGTTCGGTGGCGCGTCCGGGGCGCAGACTAGGAGCTCTGGTTATCGATTGGGCGCTCTGCAGCCTGATCTCTGCCGCGTTCTTCAACTATGACGGTCTGGCCACTCTCGGCATCTTCGCCCTCGAGCAGATGCTTTTGGTGGGAACGCTGGGATACAGCGTCGGTCACAGGGCTTTCGGTATGCAGGTCCAGCATGTTGAGGGCAGGGCAGCCGGGCTCGGCGCCGCCATCGTGCGCGCCCTGCTCATTTGCCTGGTCATCCCCGCGGTGGTCTTCGACGAGGATCAGCGCGGCTTGCATGACCGCGCTGTCGGAACCCTGCTCGTCCGTATCTAGGCTGTTCGATATTTAGGCTGTTCGATCCAGTCCAGATGAATCAGGTCGGCCCGGATACAACAAAAGCCGGTGCGCATCGAGCGCACCAGCTTTTATCTCATCGGCCGCGCATCGCCTTGCGGTCCGGGCGCGCCTTGAACGGATCGACGCCCTTGGGGATGGGCATGCGGGCACCGAGAGCGCTTAGTCGCTTGTCAACCGCGGACACTTCCTGGCGGGTCAGGTTCTTCTTCATCTTCTGAAGTGTCTTCGAAATGCGCTGCAGGGGAACCTGGCCTTCGCCCTGACCCGCGTGTACGACGTGAACCGGCACTCCGGGCACGATCCGGTTCATCTTGACCCGTTCCGCGTTGACGAGCTGCTTCACACGGTTCACGGGCCCCTCGGCAACAAGGACTATTCCCGGCCGCCCAATCGCGCGGAATACGGCGTCCTGGGTGCGGGCGTTGACCGCTACCGGTTCATCCTTCAGGATCCAGCCGCGGCGCAGCACACTGAGTGCAGCTCCCGCTGCACCGGGCTTCCCCTCGATCTGCGCGAAGGCTGCGCGTTCGGCTCTCCGCGACAGAATGAAGAGAGCAGCGAGGAATGCGAGCGGAACGGCGATGATAAGCATCGTCACCACGTTGTTGATCAGCAGTCCGATCAGCAGCCCCACCGCAACTACGGCCAGGAACGCCAGAAGCATGATCCAAACGACGTTTGGGTCATTGCGGCGGGTCATCGCGAACACTTCGCGGATGCGCTTCATTGTTCCCGGCTTCTTCGAAGACTTGTCTGCCTTCGGTTTGCGGGAAAACAGGCGGCGCCGTGCGCTCGATCCGTCAGCGTCAGAAGGAGTGTTGGAACTGTTGTCAGTGCTGTTGGCCATAGTGGCTTAAGTCTACGGGATGCCCAACGCGTATCGGGCGCCCCAGCCGAAGCCGGAGCGCCCGATAAAAGCGTGAACCGCGAAGGTGTATCAGCCCGCCATGAGGGTGGAGGCTTCCTGCAGAGTGCTGCCCGAATCCTCGATGTGTGCGAGCTCAGGAGGAAGCTCAAGACCCTTCTTCCGCATGGCGCGGGCCCACAGCCGGCCAGCGCGGTAGGAAGACCGGACCAGCGGGCCACTCATGACGCCCAGGAAGCCGATCTCGTCAGCCTCCTGCTGCAACTCAACGAATTCCTGCGGCTTGACCCAACGGTCCACCGGGAGGTGCCGCTCACTGGGGCGAAGGTATTGCGTGATGGTGATCAAGTCGCAGCCGGCTTCGTGAAGATCCCGGAGGGCCTCTGAAATCTCCGCCCGGGTCTCGCCCATTCCGAGGATCAGGTTCGACTTGGTAACCATGCCCTGATCGCGGCCCTGCGTGATGACGTCCAGCGATCGCTCGTATCGGAACGCCGGCCGGATGCGCTTGAAAATGCGTGGGACAGTTTCGACGTTGTGCGCGAAGACCTCGGGTTTGGCTTCGCAGATCCCCATGATGTGTTCCGGCTTCCCCGAGAAATCCGGGATCAGAATCTCGACGCCGGTCCCTGGGTTGAGCGAGTGGATCTGGCGAATCGTCTCAGCGTAAAGCCATACCCCCTCGTCCTCGAGGTCATCCCGTGCCACTCCGGTTACTGTTGCGTACCGCAGGTTCATGGACTGGACGGATTGCGCAACCTTGAACGGCTCGCTCCGGTCTAGAGGTGCGGGCCGTCCGGTGTCGATCTGGCAGAAGTCGCACCGGCGCGTGCATTCCGAACCACCGATGAGGAAGGTGGCCTCCCTGTCTTCCCAGCATTCGAAGATGTTGGGGCATCCTGCTTCTTCACAGACGGTGTGCAGGCCCTCCTTTTTCACCAGGTTCTTCATCCCAACGAACTCGGGACCGATGTTCACCTTGGCTTTGATCCAGTCCGGTTTGCGCTCCACTGGAACAGCGGCGTTCCGTGCCTCGACGCGCAGCAGTCGTCGTCCCTCGGGGGCCAGACTCACAGTAGAACTCCTTCCGGCCGGTCGTTGCTGCCGGCCTTCACTGTCTCGGGTACGGGGAGAGCGCCCTCGGCATCAAGGACCAGAGACCCCTCATTCTTACTCAGTTCTTCTTCGATACGAGAAACGATGTCCGCGGGTGTAACTGAGCGGCCAAGTTCCTGGGAAATGCTCGTTACACCAGCATCGGTGATCCCGCACGGAACAATCTGGGCGAACGGCGACAGATCGTTGCTGCAATTGATAGCGAACCCGTGCATGGTGACTCGCCGATTGATCCGGATGCCGATGGCAGCGATCTTCCTGGCCGGCCCCCGTTCGTCAGCCTGCAACCAAACGCCGGATCGCCCCTCGATTCGTACCCCCGAAATCCCATAATCCAGCAGGACTGCGATGATAACGTCTTCCAAAATTCCGACGTAGTCGGCCACACGGGTTGGTTCGGGAAGGGCGAGGATGGGATAACCGACCAATTGCCCTGGCCCGTGCCAGGTCAGTTTCCCTCCACGGTCAACGGGCACCACGGGCGTACCGTCAAATGGTTTCTCATGATCCTCGGTTCGCTTGCCCGCGGTGTACACGGCCGCGTGCTCCAGCAGCAGGACGGTACTCGGCGAGGACCCGGCAACAACTGACTCGTGCAGTGCCTTCTGGCGGTCCCATCCTTCGAGGTAATCGACGAAGTGGGGGTCGAATCCGATTCGTGAGAACTCCAGCGTCATGCCTCAAGGGTAGACCCGGGCAGTGACGATCTCCCATTCGCGGGTACCGGCCGGTTGTGGATAACTTACGGACGCCGGAAAGAAATAGCCAAGAATGGCGACCATGGACAATTTCCTTCGCCAGACTGCGGCGGACCAGGATGTGGTTTCCCGGAACAACGCCTGCCCGGATACGCCCCCGGCCGTGGACGGTTACCGTACCGGAAGATTGCTCGGAACGGGAGGAAATGCAAATGTCTGGCTGCTCGAGGAGCGGCAGACCGGAGTGGCAAGAGCGCTCAAGGTGTTTCCCGCATACGCACCGGGGGGAGAACACGGCCGGAACACCAGCAACGAACTCCTGGCACAGTTGCGCAGGGAGAGCACTGTCCTGGGCTCGCTGGAACATCCGCACCTGCTTGGCCTGCATGCCGTCGTCTCCACGGACCAGGGGCCGGGGTTGATGACCGATTACGCGGCGGGCGGCTCCCTTCTCAATCTGGTGACTGCACGTGGGCGCCTCAGCCCCGGGGAATGCATCACCGTCCTGGCTCCCATCGCGCAGGCCGTGGCCCACCTGCATTCGTCGTCGGTTCATCACGGAGACCTGTCGCCCGGGAATGTGCTGTTCACCGCAGAAGGGAAGCCGCTGATCGGTGACCTAGGGGCAGCTCGCCTGCTCGGCGAGAAGTACTTAGGAGCCGCCGGTACCGCAGGGTTTTCGGAGACTCGCAGCGGAGAAATAGGGCCTCCCGCGGCCGCAGCCGATGTGTACTCATTGGCGGCGCTTGGCTGGTACTCGCTCACCGGCAATCCTCCCGGGCAGACGAAGGATAGGGTTCCACTTTCCCTGCTGGTGCCCGAGGTTTCTTCCGAGCTGCTCCAGATACTCGAATCTGGGTTGGAGACCGAGTGGACGGCCCGGCCCTCAGCTGCCGAATTCGCGGAAACCGTCCTGCGTTCCGGTGTCCCTCGGCCGCTTGACCTGGTGGCCGCCGTGCACCCTTCCGTGCTTCCGCAGTTGCTCACCCGGCGCCCTGCCGATATCCCGGCAACTGCTCCTCGCCCCCGGCTTGCTGCAGTGCTTGGAAGCTTACGCCCCGGGAAGGCAACCTCGCGGAGGAAGAAGCGAGCGCGGCTGGCCGAACCGAGAGGTCGTCGACGCAGGCAACCCGATCGCCCGGAGCCTAAGTGGAAGTCAGCGGTACCCCAAACAACTGCCGCTGTGCTTGTGCTTCTCGGATCAATGATGGCCGGTCAGCACTTCCTCGGTGGGATCAGCACCGGCACCAGCGAACCGGATCCGGCACCTCTCACGGTCGGGATCGCCTCGAGCCAAGGGGTCGAAGAATCCGGAGCCAAGGCGCAGCAGGGAGAGGGCACCGAGACGGAGACCGCTCCGGCCGCGCCCGCGCCGGCCTCCGTCTTGTCCGCTGAGATGCAGGCGCGGCTGTCGGACGCAGATCCGGCCAAAGTCCTGCCGGCGCTGGCAGGAGTGAGGGCGATGGCTTTGACGTCCGCCGATACCGACCTGCTCTCACACGTGAATATCCGCGCTTCGGAGGCTATGGACGCGGATCGCGTCCTCGTAGCGGGTTTGCAGGAGCAGGGCCTTGTGTTCAGCGGGCTGAGTATCCGGGTTGAGGGAGCTTTTCTGACGGACGCCCTTGAAATCCCGGAGGGGGCTGCAGCGGTTACTGCGACCGTAGTCATGTCCGGCTACAGCGAGACTGACACGTCCGGGTCGGCAGTGCGCACAGTACCTGATTCGACACCGCAGGAGCTCGTCTTCGTCCTGATGAAGGAAGCGGACGTATGGAAAATCGACAGCGTACACACGGCCGGCGCAGTCTGAAAGGCGTCCTCCTGTGTGGCTATGATCGGACAATGGCTCCCTCTCATTACCTGCGCTATCCGCACCTGTCCGGAGATCTCCTCACGTTCGCAGCAGAGAACGACATCTGGGTTGCTCCGTTGTCCGGCGGCCGCGCATGGCGAATATCTGCACTCCAGCAACCGGTCCGTAATCCGAGGTTCTCGCCCGACGGTTCCACCATCGCCTGGACGGTAATCCAGGGTGCCGCGCCTGAGGTGGTAGCAGCAGATACTGACGGTGGAAACTTCCGCCGCTTGACCTACTGGGGGCACCAAAGCACGCGCGTCAAGGGGTATACGTCTGACGGCCGAATCATCGCGACAAGCGCCTTCCGCCACGAAGACCCCCGGCACACCTGGGCGTACACCCTCCCCACGGACGGATCCCCGGCCGCCGTCGTACCGTACGGACCGCTCGACGCCATTGTCCACGGAGAAGCTGTCGGAGACGAGCGGCCAGTTGTCATCGGCAGCGTCATGACCCGTGAGCAAGCCTGGTGGAAGCGCTACCGCGGTGGGACAGCAGGCAAGCTCTGGATCGACCTGGACGGATCCGGTGATTTCAGCCGCTTCCTTCCCGATCTCGACGGAAACCTCGCCGACCCGATGTGGGTCGGCGGTCGCCTTGCCTTCCTGTCAGATCACGAGGGCTACGGCAACCTGTACTCAGTGACGGCGAACGGTGAGGATCTTCGGCGGCACACCGATCACGAAGAATTTTATGCTCGGCATGCCAGCACCGATGGAAGTCGGGTCGTCTACGAGTCAGCCGGGACACTCTGGCTCCTCGACGGTCTCGATAGCGAAGCGCGCGCCCTCGACATCACTCTCGGTTCGGCTTCCACGGGGCGGCGTCCCCAACCGCTCAACGTTTCGCGTCACCTTGCCGCGGCCGTACCAGTCACAGATGGGCGGGCGAGCGTCATCGAATCGCACGGTACGCTTCACCTGCTTACACACCGCGATGGCCCATCGCGGGTGGTGGATGCCACCGCAGGAGTGCGGGCGCGCCTCGGCCGCCCGGTTGGTGACGATCATGTGGCCTATGTTGCCGACCACGACGGCGAGGAAGCGCTGTACATCCGCAACGTGTTCGACGTCGACCTGCCCGTCGCAAGCGGTCCCTCCCTTCCAGGAACTGAAACCGCGGACCATTCCTTGCCCGCGCCGGTGCCCGCGACGCTCCCGGACGGGTCTAGCTCACCGCGCGAGACAGCGTCGGCAGCTGAAACCGCGGAGACCGCAACGCCGGACGCGGCCATCGTCGTCGCGCAGGATTCTGCGGGCAGCGAGGCGCTGTCCCGCGTCGATTTCGGCGGACCGTTCAGGGCAAGCAATCTCGCGGTAAGCCCGGACGGCAAAGTCATTGCGGTCGCCGGTGAGATGGGACAGATTCTCATTCATGAGGTGGGAAGCGAGGGCTTCTTCACCCTCTCAACGACGCCTCACGGTGCGATCGACGATCTCGCTTTCTCACCTGATTCAGCCTGGCTGGTCTGGGCAGAACCTGTCACCGGAGAAGGCGCCCGTACGCGCATCCGGCTGGCACGGGCAGCACGTGACGCTGAGATCCTCGACGTGACGGACGGACGCTTCCGCGACCATGCGCCGTCGTTCACTCCCGATGGCCGCTTTCTCGCCTTCCTCTCGGACCGAAGCTTTGACCCGGTATACGACACCCACCGATTCGACCTGAGCTTCCCGGCCTCGACTAAGCCATTCCTGGTTGCATTGGCTGCGGGCACGGCCTCCCCTTTCGGGCCGGCAGTGCACGACCGTCCGGCGCCCGCTGAGGAGAAAGACGGCGCCAAGACGACCGTAGACGTTGCAGCGGAACGGATCGGGGAGCGGATCATCCCGGTGCCTGTGCCGCAGGGTTCGTATGAGGGCCTGCGCACTGCCGATAACTCACTGCTGTGGCTGGCTGCGGACACCGTGGGGACTACCGGTGACGGCCGTGCCACCACCGACACCAAGGAGCCGGCGAAGCGGCTGGAGCGATTCGACATGCTCAAGCGGGAGACGGCCACACTGGTGCAGGAAGTGGACTCTTTTGAGGTCAGCGGCGACGGCAAGCGGGCCGTAGTCATCCGGGCCGGCGCGGTCACCGCTGTCCCCACATCCGGCCCGGCCGATCCGGATTCGACGGAGCGGGTGACGGTTGAACTAAACCGTATCCGTGTCCTCCTCGATCCTCCGAGTGTATGGCGCCAGGCCTTCGAGGACGCCTGGCGTCTCCAGCGCGATTTCTTCTGGGCCGAAGACATGGGCGGTCTGGACTGGGTGGGCGTACGGGACCGCTACCGGCCGCTGCTGGACCGTATCGGATCCCACGACGACCTCGTGGACCTACTGTGGGAGCTTCACGGGGAACTCGGCACCTCGCATGCCTACGTCACGCCTGCCCTGGCCAGTGAGCCGGGCGCCGGAGCGCAGGGTTTCCTGGGCGCCGAGCTCAGTAGGTCTGAACGGGGCTGGCGAGTGGACCGCATCTTCGCCGGCGAGTCGTCAGACCCGCAGGCGGCAGCGCCGCTAGCGGCCCCCGGAGTGGCCGTGGAGCCCGGAGATATTATCCAAGCCGTCGACGGCGTTCCCGTTCCGCCCGAATTGGGTCCGGCCGTTCTGCTCACCGGAGCCGGCGGGCGCCCGGTCGAGCTTACCGTCGCCCGTCACGATGACGACGGCGATCACTCCGAGGTACGCAGGGTCGCGGTTGTGCCGCTTCGGAGCGAGGAACGGCTCCGCTATCAGAACTGGGTCAATGCGAACAGGTCGATTGTCCACGAAGCCTCGGACGAGCGGTTCGGCTATCTCCACATCCCGGACATGGTGGCCCGAGGCTGGGCCCAGCTCCATCGGGACCTGGACCGGGAGACCGCACGGGATGGTCTGATCATCGATGTAAGGCGCAACCGGGGTGGTCACACGTCCCAACTGGTCGCAGAGCTCATCGGACGCAAAGTGACCGCCTGGTCTCTTCCCAGAGGGGAACAGCCTGGGACATATCCTGCGCATGCACCGCGCGGTCCTGTGGTGATCCTGACGGATGAATTCGCCGGATCTGACGGTGACATCATCACCCAGGTAGCGAAGCTCCGCGGAATCGGGCCGGTCATCGGAACACGGACTTGGGGCGGCGTGGTGGGAATCGACGGTCGGTTCAGCCTCGCGGACGGTACCGGGGTAACCCAGCCGCGCTATGCCTTCTGGATGACAGGCGGCGTCGAGTGGGACGTGGAGAACTACGGGGTGGATCCTGATATCGAGGTGCCCTTCCCACCGCACGCATACGCCGCGCAGGAAGATCCGCAACTCGAGCACGCCGTGGGAATTCTGCGCGAAATGCTGGAAGAGCTTCCCACGGACGTGCCTCCAGCCCGGAGGGATCATCCCCGGCTGGCACCGGCGCCCCTTCCACCCCGCCGCTGAGAGTATGGGCGCCTGTCCCGGTCGTTGACCGGGACGGGTGTTGAATGAAGAGACAAGACGCCCCGATCACCTGACGGTGACCGGGGCGTCTTGTAGAGCTGGGGAAGCGCAGGTCAGGACTCGAGGGTGGCGTCCAGCGAGATGTTCTTCACCGCTGCAAGAGCCTGGGAGACAGGGCACCCGGTCTTTGCTTCATCAGCAAGGCGCTGGAAGTCTTCCTCGCTCAGGCCCGGAACAGATGCCTTGAGAGTAAGCCGAATCGCGGTGATGCCCTCTCCCGGCTGGAAGTCCACCTCCGCCTTCGTCTCGACTCGATCAGGTGTCTTGCCCTCTCCGCCCAGCGCGTGGCTGAAAGCCATGGAGAAGCACGCAGAATGTGCCGCAGCGATGAGCTCCTCAGGGCTGGTCTTGCCTTCAGCCTGCTCCGCCCGGGCCTTCCACGTGACGTCGTAGGTTCCGAGGCCGGACGTGTCGAGCGATACCTGACCTGAGCCCGTGGGCAGGTCACCGGTCCAGACGGTGTGTGCTGAGCGTACGGTAGCCATGAGTTCTCCTGTTCGATGGTTGAATCATGTGCACCGGACGGGACGTCCGGTGTTTCCCCGTATTCGACGGGGAAGTCTTTCTAGAACCTGATGACAGAAGGCAGCGCCCCGAGAAACCGGAACGCTGCCTTCTGCATGAGGTGGATTACAGCCCGAGGTCAGCCTCGAATGCACCATCTTCAAGACGGGACTTCAGTGACTGCAGGAACCTACCGGCGTCAGCTCCATCCACCAGACGGTGATCGTAGGTGAGGCAGAGGTACATCATCGAGCGGATGGCAATGGTGTCTTCACCATCGGCATCGGTGATCACCACGGGGCGCTTGACGATTGCACCGGTACCAAGGATGCCGACCTGAGGCTGGTTGATGATCGGAGTGTCGAAAAGCGCTCCGACCGAGCCAATGTTGGTGATGGTGAAGGTTCCGCCCGAGAGTTCATCTGGGCCGATCTGGCCGTTGCGGGTGCGTGCACCGACGTCGGCAATCTTCTTGGCCAGACCTGCGAGGTTGAGGTTTCCGGCATCGTTGATAACGGGAACGAGCAAGCCCTTCTCGGTGTCCACCGCAATGGCGAGGTGCTCGGCGTCGTGGTAGGTGACTTCCTTCGCATCCTCGTCGAACGAGGCGTTGAGCTTGGCGTGCTGCTTCAACGCTTCGGTTACTGCCTTGGCGATGAAGGGCAGGAAGGTCAGCTTCGCGCCATTCTGCGCCTGGAAGGTGTCCTTCGCCTTCGCGCGGAGCCGCGCCACGCGGGTCATATCAACTTCAATGACCTGTGTCAGCTGCGCTGAAACCTCGAGCGATTCCCGCATGCGGCGGGCGATCGTCTGGCGGATGCGGGGAGCCTTCTCGACCGTACCGCGCAGCTTCGAAGCCGCGGGGGCGGCAGCGGGAGCCGAGGGCGCAGCAGCCGCAGGTGCGGCCGCACTCGGAACTTCCTGCTGCGGTGTCTTTGCGGTCTCGGCAGCCTCAAGCACGTCCTGCTTGCGGATCCGTCCACCAACACCTGTGCCCTTGATGGAGCCGAGGTCAACGCCATGCTGGTTCGCGAGCTTGCGGACCAGGGGAGTGACGTACACAGAATCTGATCCGGCCGCCGTTTCCTTCCCGGCCGCGTCGGTGGGCTTCGGCGCTGCCGGCGCAGGAGCGGGCTCGGCACTTTCGGCAGGTGCGGGTTGCGCCTGCTTCTGAGCAGCCGGCTCAGCGGCCGGCTCCTCGCGCTCCGTGGACGGGGCCGCAGCTACCGGTTCGGCTGACGTAGGCTCCGCCTGAGCGGGAGCAGCACTGCCTGAGCCGATAACGGCGAGGACAGAACCGACCTCCGCGGTTTCGTCCTCATTGACCCGGATCTCCTGGAGCGTTCCGGCGACCGGTGAAGGGATTTCTGTGTCTACCTTGTCGGTGGAGACCTCGAGGAGAGGCTCGTCTACTTCGACCTCGTCACCGACCGCCTTGAGCCAGCGCGTAACCGTTCCTTCAGTAACGCTTTCGCCGAGAGCGGGCAGAGTAACTTCGGTGCCCTGTCCGCCGCTGGTGCCGGCGTCGGACTCCGTAGCCTGCTCCGCTGCGGTGGCTGCGGGGGCTGCAGCGTCAGTGTCCTGGGCTGCACTTTCTCCCGGCTGATCCTGCGTCGCAGCATCGTCCGACGGCGCCTGCTCTGCCGATCCGCCGTCTTCCGAACTGTCCGAACCGCCCGAGCCGTCACCGATCCTGACGAGCGGAGCACCTACCTCGGCTGTTTCGTCCTCGGCGACCAGGATCTCCTCGATGACACCCGCAATAGGGGATGGGATCTCTGTGTCGACCTTGTCCGTCGATACCTCGAGCAGCGGCTCGTCGACTTCAACGCGGTCGCCGACCTGCTTGAGCCATCGGGTAACAGTACCCTCAGTAACGCTCTCGCCCAGGGCCGGCAAGTTCACGGATTCAGACATGGTGTCCGGTTCTCCTTGTTCGTTCTACCTTCGACCGCCGGTACCGGGATCAGCCGGTCGGTTTGAGGTTGCCAGTGATGCTTTGTGTGGAGCTTGGTGCGGTTTTCGAACAACCGCTCGAGTGTTCGTCAGCCGTGCAGCGGCTTGCCCGCCAGGGCAAGGTGCGCTTCGCCCAGCGACTCGTTCTGGGTCGGGTGTGCGTGAACCAGTTGGGCTACGTCCTCCGGGTACGCTTCCCAGTTCACAATGAGCTGGGCCTCACCGATCTGCTCACCCATACGGGTGCCGATCATGTGGACGCCGACCACCGGGCCGTCCTTCTCGCGAACCAGCTTGACGATGCCGCCGGTACCGAGAATTGAGCTCTTGCCGTTACCCGCAAGGTTGTATTCCTGGGTTTCGACGCGGTCATCGCCCAGCTTGTCCCTGGCGGCCTTTTCAGTCAGGCCGACTGAAGCGATTTCCGGCTCGCAGTAGGTGACCTTGGGAATGTTGACATCTTCGACGATGACAGGCTTGAGTCCGGCGATCTCTTCCGCAACGAAGATTCCCTGCTGGTAGCCGCGGTGCGCAAGCTGGAGTCCGGGAACGATGTCGCCGACCGCGTAGATGTTTCCGACGCCGGTGTGGAGACGCTCATTGGTGATCACGAATCCGCGGTCGAGGGTAAGGCCGGCTTCTTCGTACCCGAGGTCGGCAGTGACGGGGCCGCGGCCAACAGCGACAAGAAGGAGATCCGCTTCGAAGGTCTTGCCATCCGCGAGGGTGACCTTGACGCCGTTGTCATCCTGCTCGACCTTCTCGAAGAAGGTTCCGGTGTTGAACTTGATGCCGCGCTTCTTGAACGCACGCTCGAGGTTTTTGACGATCGATGCGTCCTCATTGGGAACCAGGGATGGCAGGCCCTCAATGATGGTGACGTCGACGCCGAAGGACTTCCAGACGGAGGCGAACTCACAGCCGATCACACCGCCACCAAGCACGATGGCGCTGGAGGGGATCGTGTCCATGGTGAGTGCGTGGTCCGAGGTGATGACCTTGCCGCCGATTTCAAGTCCGGGCAGCGACCGTGAGTACGAGCCGGTTGCAAGAACGATGTTCTTGCCGGTGTACGTGGTGCCGTTCACTTCGATGGTGTTCTGGCCGGTCAACCGGCCGGAACCCTCGATGACGGTGATGCCCTTGGCCTTGATGAGCCCCTGCAGGCCCTTGTACTTGCCGGCGATGATGCCGTCCTTGTATGCATTCACGGCGGTCATGTCGATCGACTCGAACGTGGCCTTGATGCCGTACTTCTCGGCCGATCGCGCACTGTCGGCGACTTCAGCCGAATGCAGAAGCGCCTTCGTGGGGATGCACCCATTGTGAAGGCACGTGCCCCCGAGCTTGGCCTTCTCGACGAGCCCGACTGTGAAGCCGAGCTGCACGGCGCGAAGGGCGGCGGCGTAACCGCCGCTGCCTCCGCCCAGTACCAGGATGTCGAATTCTTGCGCAGTTGCCGTATCGGCCACTTGGACGCTCCCTCGCGTGATCGGTGACGCACTTGAGTACGCGCGTCGATTGATGTCTGGCGGAATGCTTGGTGTGATCTGGCTTCACCCTATCGCCAGATCACACCATCAGCCACTTAGTGAAGGGCGAAGCACACGCCTATGTGTCGAGTCTCACCTCTACGCGGGTCGACTCAGGCAGCGTGCTTCTGTGCCCGCTCCACGACATCTTCGACGTACGCCAGGAGGGTGCGGACTCCGACACCGGTAGCCCCCTTGGGGGTGTAGCCGTAGGCGCCGCCCTCATTGAATGCAGGACCCGCGATGTCGAGATGAGCCCAGGGAATCTTCTGCCCATCGACTTCACCGACGAATTCCCGGAGGAAGACAGCAGCGGTCATCATGCCGCCGAACTTCTCACCGACGTTTGCAATGTCAGCAACCGTCGAATCAAGGCTCGGACGCAACTCCTCCGGCAGAGGCATCGGCCAGAACTGCTCGCCCACGCGGTCGGCCGCGGCTTTCACTGCGTCCCTGACGCCGTCGTCGCCCATTACTCCGGACACGCGTTTGCCGAGCGCGACCATCTGGGCGCCGGTGAGGGTGGCCACATCGATGATCGCATCGGGGTACTCAGCACTCGCTGCGGCCAGTGCATCCGCCATCACCAGCCGCCCCTCGGCGTCGGTATTCAGTACCTCGACGGTGCGGCCGCCGAAAGTGGTGAGCACGTCCGAGGGCCGCTGCGCGGTTCCCGACGGCATGTTCTCCGCGAGGCACAGCCAACCGCTCACGCTGACCGGGAGGCCGAGCTGAGCGATCGCAGTGACCGCGGCAAGCACGACGGCGGCACCCGCCATGTCGAGCTTCATTGTCTGCATCCCCGCGCCGGGCTTGAGGGAAAGTCCGCCTGAGTCGAAGGTGATGCCCTTGCCCACAAGCGCAAGGTTGATCTTCGACCTGGCAGGCGTGTATTCGAGTTTGACCAGCCGTGGCGGACGGGACGAGCCCTTCCCGACGCCGAGAATGCCGCCGTAACCGTCCTTCTCAAGCTTCTTTTCGTCCAGGACCGTCACCTTCACGGGCAGTCCCTTGACGTGTTCGCGGGCGAACTGGGCGAAGGATTCCGGGTAGAGGTGGCTCGGGGGCTGGTTGACGAGGGTGCGGGTGACGTTAACTCCTCGGCCGATTGCTTCCGCGCGGTCGAACGCCGCTTTAAGCCCGCGGTCCTGTGCAGCCGGCGTCAGGATGGTGACCCGCGAAAGAGTCTTGGCTGACGGACGGGGTGCCCTGCCGCCGAATGCCGAGTAGTGCTCCGTGTAGGCGTACCTGCCGAGCAGGATGCCTTCGGCCACTGCTGCAGCCTGGTCGACTGTGGCGGCAGGGAGTGCTATGGCGATGCTTTCCACTCCGTTCAACTGCCGGGCGGCGGAACCTGCTGCACGGCGGAGCTGTTCATCAGACAGGGGAGCGCCGGCTGCCGTGCGTCCGGTTCCAACCAGCACCAGGACGTCCGCTCCGGTCTCCGGCAATCCCGGGAAGCGGCGAACTTCGTCGGCGGCACCGGTGACTCCCAGGGAGGGAAGGGTGTCGGTCAGTGCCCTTGCCGACTTGGCCGAGAGCGGATTCTCCAGGAGTACCGGGCCGTCCGGGCTTTGGCCGGTGCCGATCACTAGGACCTCGCATGCGGACTTCTTGATGTCCCGGGAGACGGCGGTCAGGTGAATGTCGCTGGTGTTGCTCACGAAGGTTCGTCCTCGCTTCCAATAGCTTGGGGTTGGTGCACGGGCGTGCGGGTTGTGTCACGCGTTCTCCGTTGCTACCGATCGTAGTCGTACCCTGTGACATGCATCCCACGGGCGGGCGCGCGGGAATGGGGTGAAGCCGCGACGACGTTACATATCCGGACGAGGAATGGGCTATCAACTAGGGTTGACTGCCGGGGCTTCGCCGCAGCGGGGAAGACCCGCGCGGGTGCGCTGCAGTCGTCCGGAATTGAGCTGAGGAGGAATCGATGTTGGACCCGCAGAGTCTGTACAACGTGAGCGACTCAATCAGTGATGATCCTTCACTTCGGGGGCTGCCGCTGATTGCGGGTTTTACCGGCTTTGTCGATGCAGGCCACGTGGTTGCCCAGGTGCGCGACGAACTGCTGGGCTCGCTGGACCATGAGGTACTGGCCGTGTTTGATACGGATCAGCTCATCGATTACCGCAGCCGCAGACCGCGCATCACCTTCGAAGAGGACCATCTGAGGGACTACCAGCCTCCAGCGCTGGAACTGCAGGTCCTCGAGGATGGGCTGGGGGAGCGTTTCCTCCTCCTGAGCGGGATGGAACCGGACCTGCAGTGGGAAAGGTTCTGTGCCGCCGTCGGGCAGTTGATTAGCGCGCTCGAGGTTCCGCTGGTGACGTGGGTCCACTCGCTTCCGATGCCGGTTCCCCACACGCGGCCCCTCGGGGTGACGGTTCACGGTAACCGTGGCGATCTCATCGAGGGAATGGGTAGCGCCTGGAGGCCAACCGCAGAGCTGCAGGCCTCGATCGGCCATCTTCTGGAGCTTCGTCTCATGGAGGCGGG
>NZ_JAPSHV010000131.1 GCF_031179385.1 Arthrobacter sp.
CACAAAATTCGAAACCAGCCAAAAAACCAGCCACCCACGGAGGTGAATGACCAGTAAATCAACCAATCAAAAAACAATCGGTATCAACAAACATGGCACACTATTGAGTTCTCAAACAACAGAAGCAATTCACGTACTATGCAATTTGTTTTGCATTTCCGTGCTGCGGTGTTTCTAAATCTATTTCATTCTCTTTGTTTCTGTCAAATCGGCTTATTTGCCCGAATTCGTTCAAAACAATTCGAATTCACCCACCACAAATCGCCTGGCTTTGGACGCTGCCTTCGGCGCACGCCCGAACCACTTGAGTTTTAGGAGGGAGTTTGTCGCTGCTCAGCGGCGGCGACTCAGAAAACTTTACACGCCGTTCCGGCCCGGTGCAAATCCGCACCGGGCCGGACCTGTCTGCGTCTGAAACTAGCCGACCTCGACGGTCGCGAGGGTCCGCTTGCCCCGACGAAGGAGCAGAAAGCGCCCGTGAAGCAGTTGCTGTGATCCGACGGTTGCCTCGGGATCCGAGACCTTTTCGTTGTTCACGTAGGCGCCGCCTTCTGCAACGGTGCGGCGGGCCGCTGAGTTACTCGGCGCCAATCCGCTAGCCACCAGAAGGTCGATAATACCGAGCCCATTGCTGCCGACCTTCGCGCTCGGCAGCTCGGCTGTTGCAGCACGTAGCGTCATCTCATCGAGTGCGGCAAGATCGCCCTGCCCGAAGAGAGCCGCGGACGCGGCGATGACCTTCTCCGTTGCCTCAACGCTGTGAACCAGCGAGGTCACGTCGAAAGCCAGTGCGCGCTGAGCCTCCCGCAGGTGCGGCCGGCTCTCAACCGACTCAGCAAGGTGCTCAATTTCGGCGCGGCTACGGAACGTGAACACCTTCAGCCGGTCGATCACATCAGCGTCGGAGGTGTTGAGCCAGAACTGGTACATCGCGTACGGCGTGGTCATGTTCGGATCCAGCCATACTGCGTTGCCTTCACTCTTGCCGAACTTGGTGCCGTCGGAGTTGGTGATGAGCGGCGTTCCGATCGCGTGGACGCTCTTGCCCTCGACCTTGCGGATGAGCTCCGTGCCACTGGTCAGGTTGCCCCACTGGTCGGAGCCACCAGTTTGCAGTACACACTGGTGGTCCCGGAACAAATGAAGGTAATCCATCCCCTGCAGCACCTGGTAGCTGAACTCAGCGTAGCTGATGCCCTCGTCCGAGTTGAGTCGCTTGGCGACTGTTTCCTTCTTGACCATGGTGCCGACCCGGAAGTGCTTGCCGACATCGCGAAGGAAGTCGATGGCGCTCATGGGCGCCGTCCAGTCCAGGTTGTTGACCATGCGAGCGGCGTTGTCACCCTCGAAGCTCAGGAACCGCTGGACCTGGCCCTGCAGGTACCCAACCCACTCGGCAACGGTTTCCTTGGTGTTCATCGTGCGCTCAGCCGACGGCCGGGGATCCCCGACGAGCCCGGTGGAGCCTCCGACCAGACCGATTGGCCTGTGGCCGGCAAGCTGCAGACGACGCATGGTCAGCAGTTGGACAAGGTTGCCGAGGTGAAGGCTCGGAGCCGTCGGATCGAACCCGCAGTAATAAGTGATCGGCTCCCCGGCGAGAACCTTCTCCAGCTCCGTCTCGTCAGTGGAAACGTGAATCAGTCCACGCCACTTCAGTTCCTGCCAGAGGTTGTCGAAAGTGCTGTCATTCTGCTGCTGGTTCACGGCTGGACGGGCCGCCTCGATAGGTTGTTGCACCGCTTCAAAGTATCAGCCCTCAATGCCGTCGGGAATTTCGCCGGTTGAGATGAGACGAAGGCGCTGGGTAGGACGGGTCATCGCCACGTATAGGTCGCCAATTCGGACGGCCTCCTGCCGGAGCATCTCGGCCGGCTCGAGAACGATCACGCCGTCGAATTCAAGACCCTTCGCGTCCCGCGGGGTGATAACCACGATGTCCTGGCCCAGTCCGCCCGCGCCCTGACCTACTCGGTTCCCATGAATACGGGTGACAGCGGAACGGACCTGCTCGACGATTCTCGCCGGGGCGATGACCGCTAGGAGCCCCCCGGCTATTGCGTCCAGTTCTTCAGGCAATGCGGACAGGAGTGCGGGTTCCAACTCGGTCACCCGATCGATCACCGGGTCCCACCGGCCATCACGGACCGCCTTCGGAGCAGACACCACCAGGCCGGCAGCATTGGCCATGCGTACGGCTGCCTCTGCGATCTGCGCAGGCGTGCGGTAGTTGACCGTAAGTTCCTCAAGCTGCCAGCGCTCCCCCACGAACGGTTCGAGCGCCTGTTGCCAGGAATGCGAACCGGCGATTGAGCTGGTCTGTGCGATATCACCCACGATGGTGAAGGACTTGAGGGGGCATTTGCGCATAAGCAACCGCCACTGCATGGGCGAGAGCTCCTGCGCTTCATCAACCACAACGTGCCCGTAGGCCCAGGTGCGGTCACCGGATGCGCGCTCGGCGGCGGTCAGGCGGGCTTCGGCCACGGTGTTGTGCTCGGCCAGTGCTTCCGCGGTCAGCATCCCATCGACGCCGGCATCTTCCAGGGTCGCGCTGACATTTTCGAGCGCGCGCTCCGCGTTGGCGAGGTCCCGGCGTCGTTCTTGTTCCTTCTCGGCGGCACTCCGGCCGGCTGAGGCATCGAGCTCCCCCAGCAATTCCGCTGCCTCGTCAAGCAGCGGCACGTCCGCCTCGGTCCATGGGGAGTCTTCCGGCCGGTACAGCAGTTCCCGTTCGGCGTCAGTCAGGTGGGGCGCCGCCGCTTCAAGGTGCGCAGGCTTCGAAAAGAGATCTCGCAGGAGTTTCTCGGGCGTCATCGGCATCCATGCGAGGTTCAGCGCGATCCGCACGTCCCGGGATGTCCGGACATCCTCGGCGAGGTACGAGCGGTCCGCCGTATTGCCGGCACCCGATGATTCCTCCAACTGCTCGGTCAACTGCTCGGTGAGTTCGCGCAGCATGATCTTCACGAACGTCGTCCGGGCGTCGTTGTGCTGTTTTCCGGTTGCCCGGGCGCGGTCGCGGGCCCGCCGGACCTGCCGCGGCGTCAGGATGAGCGTTGTTCCCTCGACGTTGAGTTTGCGGTTCTCGGCCGGAATGCGCTGGCGGTTGGCGACCGCCTGCTTCACGACCTCTGCCATATCCAGCCGGCCCTTGAGCGCAGCAACCTCCTCGGAGGGCTCCGGCACCGCCCGGATGCCGGGCATCAGGCTCCCGATGCTGGCCATCACAACACCGGTTTCACCCAGTGAGGGCAACACGCGCTCGATGTATCTCATGAATGCGCTGGTGGGGCCGACGAGCAGCACGCCCGCCGACTTCAACCGCTCGCGGTGGGTGTAGAGCAGATACGCGGCCCGGTGCAGCGCCACTGCGGTCTTGCCCGTACCGGGACCACCCTGCACGACGACGACGCCCGGCAGCGGCGCACGGATGATGCGGTCCTGCTCGGATTGGATAGTGCCCACAATGTCGGACATTTGGCCCGTGCGCTTGGAATTCAGCGCGGCGAGCAGAGCGCCCTCGCCCTGGAGGGAATCGTCTTCCGTGAGCATGGAGGCGTCAAGGACGTCGTCCTCGATGGCCACGACGTCCCGCTTGGACAGGATGAGGTGGCGGCGGCGGCGGACACCCATGCGTTCGAAGGCGGTGGCCTGGTAGAACGTGCCGGCTTCGGGCGCCCGCCAGTCGACCATGAGCTGCTGCAGGTCTTCGGTGGACAGGCCGATACGACCGATGTAACGCTCTTCCTCCGTGTCGAGGTCCAGCCGTCCAAAGACGAGACGGTCATCGACAGCATTCAACTGCGCGAGCCGGTCCTCATACATGGTCGCGAAGGCGTCGCGTTCGGACCGGTTCTGGTGTGAACCAGCGGATATAGTCCGGCGCACCTGATCGAGCTGGCGCTGCTTCTCGGCGCGGAGCTCATCAAGCCGCTGGTACAGACCGGCTACGTAGCGGCGCTCGTGTTCCAGTTCGTTCCGGGCTATGGACATTTCAGGCATTGCGCGTTCCCTCTCGCCAAGGCGGACCGTCAATTCTATCCCGCTGGGTGCGAATTTCCATGAGCGTCCGCCTTTTACACTGCTAAATGGTTACCAGGGCGTGAACAGGAGTTGGGACAGCCACCCTGCCTCCAAGCCCTTCCAGCTCAAGCACGACGGCGGCTCCCACCACTTCGGCGCCTGCCCGTTCCAACAGGCGCACCGCCGCGGCGAGCGTTCCGCCGGTGGCGAGGACATCGTCAAGCACCAGCACGCGGGTCCCCGGAGGGAACTCGTCGCGGTGGATTTCGACCGCTGCGTTCCCGTACTCAAGCGAATAGCTTTCGCTGTGCACCTGGCGGGGAAGTTTTCCCGGTTTGCGTACGGCGGTCACCCCTGTTCCGGCGCCATAGGCGGCCGCAGCGGCGAGGATGAAACCGCGCGCCTCCACTCCCGCCACCCGGTCGAACCTGCCCTCGAAAGGCTTGAGGAGGGCTGGAATGATCGCAGCGAATGCTTCTGCGTCCGCGAAGACGGGTGTCAGATCGCGGAACGTGACCCCGGGCTTGGGGAAGTCGGGAACGCTGACGCAGTGCGTGAGGATGAGGTCCCTGAGGGTCTGTACTGTCATGCCTGTCCTGACTGTGCTGGGGCTTCCCCGTGGATTGGAGCGCTTGCGGCGACCGCCGTGTTCCGTGCTGCCCGGGGCTTGGCAGCGGGCCGGTACACGGACACGCTGGGTTCCCCCGCGAGCCAGTAGCGCCAGGGGTAGGCCGTGGATCCGCCCGGACCGCTCACTCCGACTCTGGGTCCGGTCTGCAAGCGCAACGGGTCAGCCGGATGCTCGGGAAGCTCGAGCCGGAGCCGCTCCGAGAAGACGTCGCTGCCGTCGAGCGAGCGGTCGATCCCGAGTGCCTGCGCCAGCCGGGCCGGGCCGCGGGCGAGGTCCCGATCCGTACGCGGGTGTCCGCGCCTGCGCCGCGCTGTGTCCAGTCCGCTGACAACCTCTCCGGCGCGCAACAGCAGACCGGTGGCGTTGCCGGGAACCCCGCACACGACGTTGGCGCAGTAGTGCATCCCGTAGGTGAAGTACACGTACAGGTGGCCGGCCTCTCCGAACATCGTGGCATTGCGTGCCGTCTGTCCGCGAAAGGCGTGCGAGCCCGGGTCTTCAGCGCCCATATACGCTTCCACTTCGGTAAGGCGCACCGTAACCGGGTCCGCGCCGTCGTCGTACGTCAGGTGTGCGCCAAGCAGGAGCGGCGCCACGTCGATGGCCGGATGCGCCAACCGGGCGCGTTGTAGTGCTGGATCCACCAAAAGACCGTATCAAGCCGGTCCCGAGTCCTCCGCACGGCGGTGTCCGATTTCCGCTAGCAGCGCACCATGCCGCCTGCGAGGATTGAGACATGGACTTCTGGCAGCAGTACCGCGCTATTGAGTCGCGGGACACGCGGTTCGACGGGCAATTCGTCACCGCCGTGGCAACGACAAAGATCTACTGCCGTCCATCCTGCCCGGCGCGCACACCCAAGCCCTCCAACGTCACGTTCTATCCGACGTCTGCGGCTGCGCACGAGGCGGGCTACCGCGCATGCAAACGGTGCCTGCCGGAAGCCGTGCCGGGGACCCCGGCCTGGAACCTGCGCTCCGACACCGCCGCGCGGGCTATGCGGCTCATTTCCGACGGCGAGATCGACCGCAGTGGTGTGCCGGGCCTTGCGCTCCGTTTGGGGTATTCAACCCGGCAGCTCGGTCGGATCCTTCAGTCCGAGCTCGGCGCCGGACCGCTCGCCCTGGCGCGAGCCTCCCGTGCGCAGACGGCGCGGACGCTGCTTACGGCCACCGACATGCCGCTTTCCGATGTGGCATTCGCAGCGGGCTTCAACAGCGTCCGCCAATTCAACGAGACCATCCAGGAGGTGTATGACCTCTCCCCCTCCCAGCTCCGGCACCGCAGCCGCTTCCTGTCGCATGCTTCCACGGCTGCCGGCGCAGCGACCTCCCTGAGCCTGACACTGCCCGCGCGGACCCCGTACGACGACGGCATCTTCACTTTCCTGGCGGCCCGCGCCGTAGCAGGGATCGAGGTAGCGGACGCGTCCAGTTACGCCCGTCTGGTCCGGCTGCCGGGCGGGGAGGGCTGGTTCCAGGCCCGACGCGCGCCCGGAGGCCTCAACGTTGCGGTCACAGTGGAGCATCTGAAGGACCTGCCCGTGCTGCTGGCCCGCATCCGGAGGTTGTTCGACCTTGATGCCGACCCTACGGCGATCGACGATGTCCTCTCCGCGGACCCTTCGCTGCAGGCGCGCGTCCAGAGGTATCCGGGCATGCGCCTGCCTGGTGCGGTCGACGCCCATGAGATCCTCATTCGAGCCATGGTGGGCCAGCAGATTTCCGTCGCGGCCGCCACCGGGGTTCTCACCATCCTCGCCGAACTGGGTGAACCTTCAACGCTTGGGCGTCCCGGGCACAGCCGGCTGTTCCCCACTGCAGGATCAATCGCGGACGGTGCTGCCCCCCTGTTGAAGGGGCCCACCCGGCGACGGGAAAGCCTGGTGGGAGCCGCCGGCGCCCTCGCCGAGGGGAGCGTTGTGATCGGGCTCCAGGACACCCCCGCGGAATTGGCAGAGAAGCTCCTGCC
>NZ_JAPSHV010000132.1 GCF_031179385.1 Arthrobacter sp.
AACACCTGCCACGTGCCGGCGCCGTCCATGCGCATGCTTTCCTCCAGTTCCAGCGGGATGGAGCGCAGGAACGCGGTGAACAGCATCGTATTGAACGCCAGGGCAAAGACGATGTGCAGGATCGCGACGCCGAGCGGGTTGTCCAGCCCGACGAAACCGGTGAGCTGGATCTGCGGTAGCGCCACCACGGGGAACGGGATGAACATCGCCGCGAGCAGGTAGAAGAAGGACCAGCGGAAGAGTTTGCGGTCCCAATTGCGGACGATCGCGTAGGCTGCCAGGGCCGACAGGATGATTTCCCCCGCCACTGCGGTCACTGAAACAAACACCGAGATCGCGAAGCCGCGGGGAAAGTTCGTGAGGGTCCATGCCTGGACGAAACTGTCGAAGGTCAGGGGACTTGGCAGCGAGAAGGCGTTGCCATCCACCGCCTGGCCGGTGGTTTTGAACGCCATGCTCATGGTGACGTACAGCGGGACGAGCACGCTGAGCGTGCAGACGATCAGGACGACGGTAGCCGGCCAGTTGCTGCGCTCCTTGGCGGCGCGGACCGGCTGTTTCTTCCCGCCGGCCACGGATTCTGCTGGGATGGTGCTGGGTGCGCTGCTCATGCTGCGATCCCTCCTTTGCCACGGGTGAAGCGAAGCTGGATGAGTGCGATGACGATGCTGATGAGGAAGAAGATCACGGCATTGGCCATCTGGTACGCATAGTCGCCGCCTTCGAAGCCGCGAAAAATCGACATGGCGACGCTGCGTGTGGCGACCCCGGGGCCGCCGTCGGTGAGACCGACGATGATGTCGTAGGCGTTGAGGTAGTTCTTGAAGCCGAGGACCATATTGATCACGGCGTACCCTGCCACGAGCGGCAGGGTGATGTGCAGCAGGTTGTGCCAGGGCCTCGCCCCGTCGATGGAGCTTGCTTCGTAAACTTCGGCGGGAACCGTGAGGAGCCCTGCGATGTAAATCAGCATCGCACTCGGAATCGACTGCCACGCCGTGACGAAGACGATTGCCAGCCACGCGAGATCGGGGTTGGCGAGGATGCTCGTCGCCAGCGGTTCGATACCCAGGCCTTGGCCTATCAGCGGCAGCGAGTTTGAGAATAGGTATTGGAAGACGAACGCGATGACGATGCCCGAGATCACCATGGGGATCACGAATACTGCGCGCAATGCAGCACGGAAGCGGACACGGGACGTGAGTCCCAGTGCAAGAAGGAAGGCCACTGCGTTTACGACGATGACGGTCACGAGCGCAAAGGCGAGCGTAAAGCTGTAGGCGCTGAGGACTCCTTCATCCTGGAAGACGGCAATGAAGTTTCGGATGCCTATGAAGTCGAAGTCACCGAAGCCCACAGAGTTCGTGAAGCTGTAGACGAATCCGAGTACGGCCGGCAGCGTGACGGCGAGCGTGAAAATCGCCAGTGAGGGGAAGAGGAAAAAGTAGTAGAGCGGATCGACGCGGCTTTTGCGCGCATTTGTCGCTTGAGTCGCTGCCGGTGCCGTCACCACCGCTCTAGTGGAAGGCTTTGTCATCGATGGCATGGTGGTCCTCGTTTCGTGCATTAGGTCGGAAAGGTGATCAGGCACGGAAAGCCAGACGCGCCCAGTCGGCATCGATCCGGCGCAAGGTGCTTTCGGCGTCGGCGCCGCCGATGATCGATTGGAGGTAGTTGGCGGCGGGAATCGAGTTCGGAATGAACTGTGAGGCGCCCATGTAGAAGCGGCCTTCGTCGTAGTACTTCTGCATTTCAACGATTCGGGGGTCTGTGACCGCTGGTGCGTCTTTGCTGGTGCCGAATCCCAGGAATTCGGCGTTGTAGGAGTTCTGGATCTCCGGCTGCATGAGGTATTGAAGAAAGTCGCGGGCGCCCTCTTGTGCATTGGCGACTTCGGGAACCCATAGCGAAAGGTCGATGTTGACGCGAACTTTCAAATCGGCGGGGTCACTGGTCATCGGCAACGGGAAGGTGCCGAGATCGACATCCGTGCCGGCCTTTTCTATTTCTCCGAAGGCCCACGGCCCCTGGAAATACATTGCCGCCTGGCCCTGCGCCATGGCGGTGTTGCCGTCCCCATAGCCGCGGCTGGATGCATCGGGGTTGATGTATGTCGTCAGCCGGACCATGCGCTGGACTGGCTCAAGCATCGTTTTCTGGAATGACACTTCGGAATCTGGTCCAACGTTCTCGCCAATCTCGTGCATTTTCCTGTAGAAGTCGCGCACGTTGACCATGCCGCCAACCGTGTAGTCGAACAAGCCCTGCGCGATGGTCCAGGGGTCGCGGAAAGTGCCGTAGATCGGAGTGATGCCTGCAGCTTTGAGCACCTCGCATACCTCGATCAGTTCGTCCCAGGTTGTCGGGACGGCCAGGCCGTTCTGCTCGAAGATGCGGCGGTTGTAGATAACCGAGGCGGCCATGACCGAGTAGGGGATAACGCTAGTGCGGCCAGGGTAGGTGGGGTACCAGTTCGTGAGGTCGAGAACGTCGTCCCGGATGGCAGTTGCTGCCGGGAGATCGGAAAGGTCCGAGAGCGCCCCGCGCTCCATGAACCTGGCCATCTCGAGGTTGTAGTTGAGGCAACCGAGATCCGGCGGACTGCTGCGCACAAAGCTGGCAGAAAGATTTGTCGCCATATCGTGCAGGACACGGACGCGGTCCTGTGACGCGGTAAACTTCGCCGCCAGATCGCGGAAGTACGGCACAGCTTCCGGTTTTGACTGGTGAAACGTGACAGTGGGGCGTGTACCTCCCGGAGCGCACCCAGCCAGGCCGAAAGCAGTCAATGCGCCCCCGGCGGCGGCAAGGAAAGTACGTCGGGAAACTCGCGTCCCGGCGGACGTCAAAGGTGGCATCATCGGCTCCTCGAGGGTCTTACGTGGATTTATTTGGATCTTATATTTAGGTCCTATACGAGGATGAGGGATATTGGCGATATCGTCAAGGGATGAACGAGACCACGGCGAGCTCAACGCAGCTGCTGCGGCAGATCAACTCCGATGCTCTGCTGCGCTTCGCTCTTCAGGAACAAGTCTTCACAGCTGGCGAGGCCATGGCCGTGACTGGGCTAACCCGCGCCACGGTGCTCGGCGTTTGCGACGGTCTGGTCGACGCCGGATGGCTGGAGGAAGTGGATGACAGTCAGGCCGTGGGCCGCTCACTCAAAGGCCGGCCCGCGCGCCGCTACCAATTGCGTGAGGCTGCCGGTGTTGTAGTTGGGCTGGACGCCGGCGAAAGCTATTTCACCACCATCGTCGCGGATCTGCGTGGCCGTGAGCTGGGCACCCGGCGCCAGAGCATCGACTCCCATGCGTTGGGACGCTCGGGCCGCGGCGCATGTGCACGAGAGCTGATCCGTCTGACCCTCCACGACGTCGGGCGCACCCTCGATGACGTCCTACTCACGGTCGTAGGCGTTCCCGCGCCGATCGACGCCAATGGTAGGTCTCCCGAAGGAAAATTCTGGCAACTGATGAATTCCGGCTTTGCCTCGCACCTTCAGGGCATGGTCGTCGTGGAGAATGACGCCAACCTTGCTGCTGTCGCCGAACGCGCACACGAGCCATCAGCTAACCAGGCAACGTTGTTGACCGGTGAGAGATTCGGTGCGGGCCTGATTGTCGACGGACGCTTGCTTCGGGGACCTCGAGGCGGCGCAGGGGAGATGCGATTCCTCGACACGCTTACCGCCGGCAAGTTCGTGCCAGACGAGGGGGGTACGGATGGCTTTGGAGCACTTGCACGGAAGTGGGCACGCTCGCGCATTCATTCCTATGAGGGAAAAACCATGCTGCGGCAAATGCCCGAGGGGGAGATTAAAGCGGAGGACGTGTTCCAGGCAGCCCGGGAGGGGGATCCGTTTGCAGAGGACATCATCGCCCGGCTGGGCGCCCGGCTGGCGCGGATTGCGGTTGTGCTGTCCAGCCTCCTGGACATCGAGCGTGTAGTCATCGCAGGCGGCATCTCACGGGCCATCGAACCTGTCCTCGAACACGCACGCATCCTGCTGCCCACCGAAACAGGCTTACCGCTACCGGAACTCATCGCGAGCAGATTCGGAGCCGAGGTTGTAGTCAAAGGCGCCATCGAGTCCGCACTGACGCAAATCAAGGCCGAACCTAACGCGTTCCTGCCGCGGGCCGCCCGATCCTGACGCATCCAACGGTTCGGCTTTTCGGAACGCTGCTGCCGCCCAGCGGGAACAGTTCGGCGGTCTGGGCACCGCGTGCGGGTTTTTGCCCATTAAAGCGGGGCGTTGCTTGGCCACGGGCTTTGGTGGTGGACATGGACAAATGGTCCCGACTTCACCGAGTCACGAACATCCGTGCGGTCTCACACTTTCCTATGCACGGCCGCAATCTCCGCAGGCGTCGCCTATACACTCCCGCAATGAGACGATTTCGACGATCTTGGGAATTTCGCTCACAGTTGTGCCGCCGCTTACTCCCGAGAAGAGCATCGCTACCCCCGCAACGGCGACAAGCACACCAAAAAAGATAAGGGCAGTAAGGGTAAAGGAACGCTGGTTCTCAGTCATACCTTCTCCAGTCATGGAAACTACGGCCGACGTCGTGGTCCAATACTGTACCTGTGGCGACACGGTGGCAAGACCGAGAAAGGCTAAGGCCTGCATCGGGACTGCCACCACGCTTCATTGTCCGGTGGGAGACCGTCAAACCTCGACACCCTGTAATCCCGTAGCTGCCACTTGCGCCGCCCAGATTGAGGAGTAGCAAATTGCTGAACAGTGTTTCGGATGAGAACCGTATGTAGCGCGCTCGATCGTGTTCTTTTGGGTTCGTGTGCATGGTAATTCCGGCAGGTGTCGTCGCTGCGTTTTGGGACGTATTCGTCGTTTAAGCCGGCGATCGAATGGCGGTGCGGCGGCCTTGGCCGAACTAGCCTTCGAGAACCGCTCAATGCACCTGGCTGCCATTCAGTTAAAGCTGTCGGCCCGGGACCGCCTTATCCTTGCCGCGACGGCCACTCGTGCCCTAGCGTGTGGACCCAGGCCAACATAGGCCTGCACAATTGGGGAGGGTGCTTCATGGCTGACATTGATGCAGTACTGGCAGGGCTGACAACAGAGGAAATCGAAGAAATCCAGGCAGTTGGGCCGAAGGGGCATCTCGATCGGCATCTGCGCGAAGCCCTTGACCGGGCAGCCGGAGGACCAGATGCTGCGCGGGGCCTGTATGTGCTGGACGGCACAGTCAACGACAACGGAGGCCAGTTCTACATTCTCCGCGATGATCTGAGCGGAAGAATCTTCCAAAGCCAGCCAACCCGAAGCTAAGCAGGTTCTCATGGGCTCCTTGGTTCAGGCCATGGCACCGCGCTGGCGACGATGTAGTCCGGGGCTGCCGGCCCTTTCAGGACCCGTTGATTAACCGCGGGTGCAACGCGGCGGGCTTTTAGGGCGGCCCAAAGGACCTCGGGGATCTGGGGTTCCTCCTGGTTCAAAGCGTGGCTGCCCGGAAGCCTGCTTCTCCGGCGCCTGGGGGAGGGGGTCCGGACCGGCCACAGCTGCAGCCGGCCCGGACTCTCGATCAGCGCAGGTCGAAGCGGTCGAGTTCCATGACCTTCACCCAGGCCGCCACGAAGTCGTTGACGAACTTCTCCCCGGCGTCGTCGCTCGCGTAGACCTCGGCAATTGCCCGGAGCTGCGAGTTGGAGCCAAAGACAAGGTCAACCGGCGTAGCGGTCCACTTCAGCTCGCCGGTGGCGACGTCGGTGATGTCGTAGACGTTCTCCTCGTTCTCTGACGCCTTCCACTTGGTGCCCGGGGAGAGCAGGTTGGCGAAGAAGTCGTTGGTCAGGACACCCGGCTTGTCCGTGAGGACGCCGTGGCTGGAGCCGCCGACGTTGGTGCCGATGGCGCGCATACCGCCGATGAGCGCCGTCATCTCCGGTGCGGAGAGGTCCAGCAGGTACGCCTTGTCCAGCAGGAGGGTCTCCGGCTGGAGCTTCTCGCCGGGGCGTACGTAGTTCCGGAATCCGTCTGCCCGCGGCTTCAGGTACTGGAACTGGTCGACGTCGGTCTGCTCCTGGGCGGCATCGGTGCGGCCGGGCCGGAACGGCACGGTGACGGCGAAGCCTGCGTCCCGGGCAGCCTTTTCCACTGCCGCGCAGCCGCCGAGGACGATCAGGTCCGCCAATGAGACTTTCTTGCCCCCGGCCTGGGCGGCGTTGAACTGCTGCTGGACCGTCTCAAGCGCCTGCAACGCCGTCGAAAGCTGCTCAGGCTCGTTGACCTCCCAGCCGCGCTGGGGCTCCAACCGGATCCGCGCCCCGTTGGCGCCGCCGCGCCGGTCCGTCTTGCGGAAGGTGGATGCCGCGGCCCATGCCGTACTGGCCAGCTGTGAGACGGAGAGGCCCGAGTCCAGGAGCTGGGCCTTGAGCGAGGAGATGTCCTGCTCGTCGATCAGCTCGTGGTCCACTGCCGGGACCGGGTCCTGCCAGAGCTGGGCCTCCGGGACCCAGGGCCCGAGCATGTGTGGGCCAACCGGGCCCATGTCGCGGTGCAGCAGCTTGTACCAGGCCTTGGCGAAGGCCAGCGCGAACTCGTCCGGGTTCTGTAGGAAGCGAC
>NZ_JAPSHV010000037.1 GCF_031179385.1 Arthrobacter sp.
GCGGCTTTGGCACCCGGTTCCAGATAGGGACCGGATGGACCGGCATCAAGTCCATCAACCCGGTGGACTGGAACGCCGATGGCACGATCGACATCCTCACCCAGTGGAACAACGGAAGCCTTAGCTACTACCCGGGCAAGCCGAGCGGCGGGTTCAGCCCTTCGGTCCAGATCGGCTCCTCCGGCTGGCAGAACTTCAGTCTCGCAGTCGGGCCCTGGGTCAAGGGACAAGGGACCACGATCGTCGGTGCACGCTCCGACGGAGCTCTCTACTACTGGCCCCACACCTCGACGCACCGACTCGGCAGCGGCGTGAAGATCGGGTCCGGCTTCGTCGGCATGCCTATTGTCATGGCGGACCACAACCTCGACGGACGCATGGACCTGCTATCCCGCGATTCCAACAACAACCTGCTGCGCTACACCGGCAGCGGAACGGGAACAATTCTGTCGGGGTCGCGTACCGCTGTCGGAAGGGGTTGGGGCGGAGTCGACGCCGTCAATGCAGTGGACGGTTTCAACGGGACAACCAGCCGCGGCATCATAGGTCGCAACACGGCCGGGTACCTTACCTACTACCCCTTCACCACCAACGGCTTCGGCGAGGCCGCTACCGTCGGCTCAGGATGGAGCGCCTACACCATCGCCGGCACACCGTTCAATTGATCCGGCGAGAACAGGCGAATCAACGGCCGGCAGCGGACCTGTAGATCGCTGCCAACTGGGGTATCAGCGACTCGGGACCGTGGTGCTGACGAACCCAGGCAGCAGCATTTGAAGCTTGGGCAGCCGCAAGGGGGTCTTCCAGTACTTCGCTAACCCGCGCTACAAGCCCGTCCCGGCCGACATTTGTCGGGAAAGGACTATCAGGATAGTAGTCGTTCCCTACCTCGATGACGGTCGGGGCACCCATCGCTACGGCCTCAAGTTCGCTTGTCGCAAGAATTCCTGACGTTTGTCCGACGACACAGTGGGCCCGGGAGAGCCATTCGAGGAACTGAGCTTTGGGCATACGTGGGACCAACCGAACTCCCAAGGCCCTGGCTTCCTCGGCGCGGCCGCCCCAGTCCAAGCCTTCAAACACGACATCCTTACCAAGTTGCGCCCTCAAATCACGCAGGAGCTCAAGTTGGGCGCTGCCGCCCTTCGACTCATCCCACCGCGACGAGAAAATCACCTTGGGCCCGCCCTCCGGACGCCACATCGGGAGCTCCATGAAGTCAACCGGAATGGGCAGATATGTCGCATCAGGGCGAAGCCGATGGGCGTGTGGACGCAGGTCAGGCGTGGCATAAACCACGTGCGCCGCCCTTCTCGCCCCCCACTCGATTGCCGGTTTGCTTGCCGCTTGGTAGGAGAACTTCCTGATATCCGTTCCATGCCAGTGCATAACAAACGGGATATACGGGCGACTGTTGGCCGCGCCGGTACGGGTCCCGAAATGTATATGCATGACGTCGCACTGAACCGCTTCCAGGGTTCTCCGTACACTCCATTGAGCCCTCGTCAGGACGGGGAACGTCGGCTTTCGGTCCAGCGGACGCATGCTTTCAGGAAGCCATGGCCGGTACCGCCAACGGTGTCCTGCCTCCCGACCGTACTTCACCAATGTCTTTCCGACGTCGGCGCAATCGAAGAAGTGAACTACCTTGGGATCGGTTCCCTCGCTGGTCATGGAGCCTAATGTAACGCTGAACGACAGGTTCGTGGGGATGCCCGCCAAGACGGCCTTTGAAGTGTCTGTCGTTGCCAGCAGCGGCCCTGCTAGACGCGTTGTCCTTCAAGATTGAGGATCGAATTCACTGCGTCGGCCCAAGGCCTAATAGCCTGGTCAGCAGATAAGGAATGGGCCGCGGCGTGGCTGTTCGCTTTGAACCTATCGACGTCGGCAGCGGAGAGCGATCGGATTGCCGCCCGGAGGGACTCGGAGGTGAAGTCGTCGGAGACCACTCCCAAATTATGTTCACGAACGACCCTTGCCATCTCTGGAGACGGGCCGATCACTACGGCAAGGCGCGCTTGAACATACTCGAACAATTTATTGGGAAGCGCCATTTCGTAGTTGAAGTTCGTCGGCGGGAGGAGAAATATCCCTGCATCGTACTCGCTCAAGGTGGAGACCAGATCCTTGAAGGGGACAGGGTCACGGAAACGAACATTCTCTATTCCTTCGGCGTGAGCCTTCAATGACTCGACAGTTCCCTCGCCGGTAGGCATGAGCATGAGGTCCAGGGTCGCGTTCTCAAGTCCCCGCATCGCATCAATCATCAAATCAATTCGCCTAGCGGGATTTGCCCCGCCGCTGTGAACGAGGCGGAGCGGAGTGCGGACCGCAGACGGTTGCAGATCAGCGTACTCGGACGCGTTCATAACGACGCTTGCCTCAATGCCATAGTCACTGCGATAGCGGTCTGCTATGCCCTGGCATACGGTGGAGACCGATTTGGCGCCATGCACTTGCCGCAACTGCCATCGGAGGTAGGGCAATCCCATCAGTGTCCAGTTGAATCCACGTCCCGGCAGTCTAGGTTCCCACTCGTGCAGGTCAGCATGGAAGCCTTTAACTGGTTCGAGCAGTGCGGCAAGAGGAACCGTATTGAGATCGTTCACGATGATGACATCGAAGGTCCCCTTCGGTACAAGATTCAAGGCGGCACGAACCCTGGGCTCATTCCGGTAGAAAGCTTCGAATCGTCGTCCCAACAGCAAGGCACCCGCCATGCGCACCTCAGATGGCCACCATCCGATGGAATCTCCGGCGATCTCATAGTGCTCCTGAACGCCATCGGGCGCGGGCCCAAAGCCACATGTTGAAATCTCGTATGAATCACTCAACAGCGCAAGCTGGCGGAGAACACGCGGATCTCGTCTCAGTGGTGAAAAACAAAGGATCAGCAGACGGGGTTTCATGGCAACCAGCCTAGCGTTCACAAGTTCGCGCACCGTACCTGCAAGCATGGGTCGAGTATTCTGAAGCAGGAATGAAAAACTTATTCAAGATTCTTCGGCCGCTTCTTGCAACACTCCCAGCGGGAAGCAGACGCTTTCTGCTGGGGTATGGGCTCGCAAGTGCGTGCCTGGCCGTCCTAGACATGGTCGCTCTTGGCACGATCGCGCTCCTGCTTCCTTCACTTGTCAGCGGCAGTGCTGTGGTCCTCCCCGTGCTGGGTGACGTATCCAACTTCGTCCTCCCAATACTGGTCGCGGTATGCGTACTCATCATTCTCAAAGGTGTTCTTGCGGTTGTTCTCCTACGGTTGGCCACCGCAAGGTTCGCGCAACATGAAGTTTCCATCGGAAACCAGCTGTTCGCTTCCTACCTGTCCTCTCCCTGGTCCGAACGTCTGAAAAAGAACTCGAGTGAACTCGTTCGCATGGTCGATGTAGGCGTTGGCATCACCGTCTCTGGCGTGCTGATTCCCGCGATGACTCTCTTCGGCGAGTTCGGAACGCTCATCGCGGTCATCGTCGTCCTCTTCGTGGCGGAACCGGTCATCGCGGTGGTTACGCTTGTCTACCTCGGGCTCGTCGCCCTTGTTTTGGCAAGGATCATCTCGCCACGGGCGGTGCAAGCGGGCAGAGACAACCGACTCTGGTCAAGCAAGACCGTCATGATGCTCACCGAAGCTATGAACACCCTTAAGGAACTGACTTTAGCTGGGCGCGCTCCCGATGTGCAGGAACGGGTAAACGAGACGCGGACCAGGAGTTCGAAGGCTCGTGCGCAGTCGATCTTCCTTAGTCAGGTACCGCGATACGTCCTCGAGACAGCGCTTATCGTCGGCTTCGCGCTCGTTGGGGGTGTAGGACTTGCGATTGGCGGCCCCGAAGGTGCCGTCAGCGCTGTCGGGCTGTTCGCCGTGGCGGGTTTCAGACTCGTGCCGTCGCTGACCCGACTCCAGGCCGTGCAATCACAAGCGAATTCGAGCGCTTCTTTTGCCAACAACGTCATGCGCGACATTCGTGCAGGAGAGGAGCTCCTCGCGGCTCGGAAACGAGATCGTCCGCAGCAAAAACTCAGCTCCGGCAAATTGGATATCCAATTGCGGGACGTCAGTTTCACCTACCCCAATTCAGACTCCCCGGCTCTCGACGATGTGACGATAACGATTCCTGCTGGTGCTCACGTCGCTTTTGTGGGCTCATCCGGCGCGGGCAAGTCAACAATCGTGGACTTGCTGCTCGGACTACTTGAGCCCAGCAGCGGTTACCTCGAAGTGGGGGGTACACGCATGGAGTTCGTGTTGGATGACTGGCGGAAGCGGATCGGATATGTCCCACAGGAGGTATCCCTCTTTGATGCAACCGTCGGTCAGAACGTAGCGCTCACGTGGAATCCTTCCAATGTTGATAGGGCAAAGGTCGAGACGGCTCTACGGCGTGCTCAGCTCTTGGAAACGATTAGAAGCCGCCCTGACGGAATCGACGCTATGGTGGCCGAGCGCGGACTCTCACTTTCGGGGGGTCAGAGACAACGACTGGGAATAGCTCGCGCTTTATACAACAATCCCAACGTCCTTGTTATGGATGAAGCCACCAGCGCACTTGATACCTCAACAGAAGCGGCAGTCACCACCGCGATCAACGAACTCCACGGAGAAGTCACCGTAATTACGGTGGCGCACCGACTTTCAACGATCAGGACCGCCGATATCGTTTTCTTCATGAAGGACGGGCGTGTCGAGGCCCAAGGGTCCTTCCATGAGGTCGTTGCGCAGGTTCCCGATTTCGCGCGCCAGGCTGCTCTAGCAGGATTAAGCTAGCTCGCGGTAGATAGCAGCGAGGCGCTCCACAGCAACATCTGGAGAATGATGTGCTTCGATCCACCGCCGGGCCTGGAGCTTCTCCGACATTGCAACCGGGTCACAAACAGCACTAGACACTTTGTCTGCGATTTCCTCGGGCGTATCCCCGCCAAGTACGGGAATGGGTGGTGGGTAAAATCCGCTGTCGACCGGAGCCGCCAGCGGAACCCCGATCGCCATCGCTTGCAACTCGCTCATCGCCAGAATTCCAGAGGTTTGCCCGACAACACAGTGCGCGCGGGAGAGCCATTCCAGGTACCTGTCCTTGGGCATCTTCGGGACGAGCTCAGCTCCTCGAGCTCGTGCTTCAGCGGCACGATCGCCCCAATCAAGGCCCTGAATACGCACTTCAGGACCCATTGCCCGACGGACCGCTGACAGCAACTCGAGTTGCCGCTCTCCGCCCTTCGAGCTTTCCCATCGGGATGAGAACGCTACGACAGGTTCACTTGTCGGTTTCCACGTGGGCACTTCAGCCAGATTGACCGGGTTCGGGAGATAGATTGCGTCACCACGCGCTGCCTCAGCGTGCGGCTTCAAATCGGGCGTGGAATACAGCACAGCAGCTGCGTTGTCCGCGCCCCACTGAATCTTCTCCCGCTGCGAAGGGTCATAGTAGAAGGTCCGAATATCAGTGCCGTGGTAATGGACGACGAAGGGCCGGCGCGGCCGCTTCGTAACAACGTCCAGCCTGGTGCCGAAGTGAATGTGCAGCAGGTCAGAATTGGCGCTGTCAAGCCAGCGCCGGGCAGTCCAGCCTGCTATCCCGGAAGCCCTTCGGAGCGATCCCAAAACGTTGGGCCCATCAGCAGCCGTATCCCGTGCGGGCAGGTACCGCCATGGCCGACCTGCGGCCCGGCCATACTCAACGAGTGTCGCGCCGACGTCGGCGCAGTCGTAGAGGTGAAGTGCGCGGGGCTCATGGGTGCCAGAGAACATAGTCCGAACCTAGCAGAGGTGTTTGGTGCCGTGGTTCTGCCCCGATGTAGAGTTGCTAGCGGCCTAGCCGAGGGAGATAACTGGATGTCCGCTGAGAAAAGACCCCATCTGCTTTATGTCGCGTGGGGGTATCCCCCTTCTCGAGGTGCAGGCGTGTATCGCGCGCTCGCCACCGCAAACGCATTCGTTCGCCATGGATGGGATGTCACCGTTCTCACTGCAAGTCGCGAGGTCTTCGAGTATCAGACCGGCACCGACACAGAGCTTGAGAAGAACGTCGATCCAAGGGTGAACGTAGTACGGGTGCCGTTCAGTTGGATCCGTGGTGAGCCGGATCTGTCCAAGTGGTCCCGCGGCCGAGTGGCATCGAATCTCCTGTGGACTTACCTACGCGCGCAGAAGGACCGTATCTCCTTCCCTGAACCGGTATACGGAGGGTGGAAGAGCGCACTGCTGAGTGCGACGGACGAGGTGCACCGGAACCATCCTGTGGACCTCGTCATTGGTACGGCGAATCCTAACGTTGACTTCATTCCTGGTTGGCACCTTTACAAGAAGGCCGGAGTCCCATACGTCATGGACTATCGGGACACCTGGCATTTGGATGTGTACCAGGACAAGCGTCTCGGATCAGTGCGCTCGCGCTCCGCACGGGCTGAGCGGCGCCTTTTGGCCCATGCTGCGGAGGCATGGTTCGTCAACGCCCCTATTCGCGACTGGCACGAGCGCGAGTATGCTCCGCGTGCATCCAATTACCACGTTGTCGCGAACGCTTTCGAGGAGGAGTTTGCTGATCAGTTCCGTGGCATGAAGCCTGCCTCCGTCGACCCATTCGATAGCGGTCTTGTATTTGGCTACCTCGGTACGATCTACGGTCCGATGCCGCTGCGTGAGTCGCTGAACGGCTGGAGGCTCGCCCGCGAAAAATCGGAGCTTGTCAGAGCGTCCCGTCTCATCATCAGGGGACGTCTTGGGCACTATTCCGAGCCTGATCCCAAAGTTCTCTCGCTTCTCGACGAGTATCGGGATGTTGGTGTCACTTATGAAGGTCCTGTCAGCAAAACGGAGGTGGCCGCCGTTTACAAGACATTTGATGCCTTGTTGCTCATTCTCGGACGAAGCAAGTATGTAACCAGTGGAAAGGTGTTTGAGTACGCTGCGACCGGACTCCCCATAGCATCACTGCACCATCCGGAGACCGCTGCAACCACTGTTCTCGAGGGACGGCAGGATTGGTTTGCCCTTAGCGAGGTTAGCGCCGAAAGTGCTTGCGAAGTATTCCTTCAAACGGCGGATCGCGCGGCGTCGATGACAGAAGATGATTACGCGAAAAACCAAAAGTGGGCGGCTCACCTCTCCAGAGAGAAACAACTCCTCCCTCGCATTCAGCACCTGCGCTCGCTCATCGGAAAGGACAGCGGCTCGTGAACGCCCCGCTTAAGGTTGTCGCCATCATCGGATCCCCGACGGATCCCGACCAGTTGCTTCGCTCCGGATTGGGTGAAGCGTCTCTCGAGGAAGAACTTGAGAGAGTTTCTCAGCGCGATGTAGCCGTGCGTCTCGTTAGCTGGCTGCCCTCCCGGGACATTCCGGAAGGCGTAGTCGTAGGCACGCCCCAGCGGGCCCCGCTGGTGGATCGTCTGCTTGCGCGCATCGGAGCCGGGAAGCTCCAGCGGGTGCTCCAGCGTTATCCCGCTGGTCGGTTGCTGAACTCCCTGGGACCGCTGGACCAGTCCCGAGTTTTCTGGCGGGCCGTGCGAGAAAACAAGAGCGCACTGTCAGTCCTCGATGCGGCCGACGTGCTCATTGCAGTTGACCTGTCGGCAGTGCGAACAGCCTGGATTACAAGTCGTCGCAATCCATCCGTCGACGCATACTACGGACTTGCCTCAACGCTGAAGGTCTTTGCCACACGATTCGCTCACACGACGTCGTCGTAGTGATCAGCCAGCTCAGCGCAACTCTTGTGCAGGCTTCGTTCTTCGACCGTGAACCTCCGTGCGGCTGCGGACATTGCACGGTACTCATCGGGTGAAAGCCCCAGCATCTGCTTGATCGCATCCGCTAGCGCTTCGGTGTTGCCTTCTTCAACCAGCACGCCGGTTGTGCCGTCGACGATCATTTCACTCAACCCCCCGCAATTGTTGGCGATGACGGGGGTTCCACATGCGGCAGCTTCCAGGGCAACAAGTCCCGCGGCCTCGCGCCATCCGTTGTGCGTCCGGCTGGGGACAGCGAGTGCCTTTGCGTCCCGCAACAGCTTCCGAACTGCTGCGCGGTCCTGGGAACCGACGAGCTCGACCCGAGGATCAGATGCAGTTGTCTGCCGGATATGCTCGCCGAGCTCACCATCTCCTGCAATCACCAATCGGTGCGGTACTTGTAGTTGCACGGACGAAGATGCGCGAAGGAGGTCCCTGACTCCCTTCCGTTCGCTCAACCCACCGACGAAGAGCAGGACAGGCTCTTCGTCTGTCTGAGCCCGATCAACCGCGTCATCCGGCGTGAAGTAATCGGTGTCGATACCCTGATAGTGCACCTCGAGCTTTTGCCGATCCAATCCGGCGGCGACAGCCTCTCCGGCAAGGAAATTACTTACGGCAAGGAGCTTGCCGCTTTGCTCGTTGGCCGCACTGATATTGCGATGATGCCACCTGGCCATCGCGGTCGAAGCCTGACGTCCGAAGGCGAAAACGTCGGCACCATGAAGAGTGGTCACCAGCGGAATACGTGAGCTTTTTGCCGCCCGTGTGGCCGGCAGAGCCCAGGTACCGAAATGCTGGTGGATGAGATGGGGCTGGAAGTTGGTGACCGCGTGCACCATCGCGGGAATGAACGCAGGCATGATAACTTCTCGCTTGCGAAACCCATGCCGGCGCAGAGGTACGAAGTCGTGGACCGGAACTCGTGTTGCGGCCTGGACGTCTGCTACCAGACAAAACATCTCGAACTCGTGCTTTCCGGCCATCAGCTCGGCATGAGTCAGGGCGAAATACGTCGGGGGAACGCGCAGCGTCCCCTTGGTGACAGCGACTTTCACACGCACCCCATCCTTGTGAAGGCAGCCATTGATACGCGGCCTAGACTGCCGGTCCGATATGGCTGTCGGAAGACTTCTTGCTCTCCCATGGCCGAACGGCTTCATCCAACGCCACACGGCGCGCGAGCTTGGTTATCGACGCCTCCGTATGCCGGAAGCGTTGGTGCGTTGTCGACATGTAGACCAGGAAACTGACGATGAAGGCGTACAGGACCAGGTCGGTGCCGCGACCAATCCCGAGCAGGTGAGCAGCCTCTGTCAACAATGACGGGAAGAATATGGAGAGTGCCGCGGTCAGCGCGAAGAGCAGGACCATGATCCTGCGAACAGCCATGTGCTTTGCATTTGACCCGCCGCGGATCAACACCAGCGAGACGATGGCGACGGCAAGGACCAGCAAGATTTGCACGATGAATAGCACGTTAGATCACCTAAAAAGTAGGTCAGCAATGATGTTGACCGAATTGAGGAGGGACTGTCCCTTGGACTTCGAATAGTCCGTGTAAATAATCTGGACCGGATGTTCGGTCCAGCGTGGTTTCAGCACGGCCAGCAACTGCACGAGCTCGGACGCATGCGCCATCCGGTTCTGCGTCAGATGGATATTGGACGTGACGCTGCGTGAAAATGCCCGGAGCCCGTTGTGCGCGTCAGTCAGCGGCATCCCGGTTGTGAGGCGGGTCTGAAATGCTGCGGTCCGCAGGACCAAGCGCTTCAACCACCCAATATTAGTGCGGTTATCCAGGAACCTGGAACCCAGTACAACCTCCGCCTCGCCCGAGTTGAGCCGTGCGACCATCGCCATCGCGTCCTCGACCCGGTGCTGGCCGTCCGCGTCGAAAGTGACCACGCTGGTCATCTCCGGATCCGATAGCGCGTACTCGAACCCGGTCTGTAGGGCGGCTCCCTGGCCCAGATTGACCGGGTGCTGAACAACGACGGCCCCCGCCTCGCGGGCAGCCTCTGCCGAAGTGTCGGAGCTGCCGTCGTCGACACAAACCACATAGGGAAAGTACGGAAGCAGTCCCCGGACAACCTCGCCAATTACGGGGGCTTCGTTGTAGAGGGGAATGACGATCCAGGTGCGACTCACCCAGCAAGTATCCCATAGCAGGCACCCCTCCCTCCGAAGGCCGCCCTAGCCGAACGCATGCAAGCTCCCGCGGTTACGGATGACGGCGGTTCTTCCAGCAGCGACGTCGTGCCGGCACACCAAGCGGCGTACGTGCGCTGCGCTAAGGTCTTTCTATGAATCGCAAGCCCCTCTATCTTGTCGGCCCGTCGGGACACCCGAATTTCGGCGACGAGTTCATCACGGCGTCCTGGCTCCGATTCCTTGCAGCTGAAAGGCCCGACGACGATGTCTGGCTCGATTGCCCGCACCCCGGTTCGGCGCAAATCCTCTTTGCCGGCCTTCATCCGCGTCTGCACATCACGAATACGCTGTGGCGGTGCGCGGCCGAGAACCAGGATCTGCCGGCATCCGAACTCACGGAACGGATGATGTCGCTGGTAACCGACCTCGGTTCCCCTTCCTTCGACCTGGGTCTGCTGATGCTGCGTGAGGCGGCCTCGCTCCATCTGATTGGCGGCGGTTACATCAACGGCATGTGGGCTCATCACGCGGCCCTCATCTACGGGATGCGTGCCGTACACAATCTGACGGGTGCCCCGCTATACGGGACCGGTCTTGGGCTCATGCCGGGTCTCTTTGACGAACCTGCCAATCGCACCCTGTTCGACGATTTCGCGCATGCAACCGCTCGGGATGCGGCGAGTTCGGACGCGTACGGGCTCGCTCAGACTCCAGACGATGCGTTTCTTGGGATAAAGCGCGAACTTGGGAGAAACCAGCGCGACGGCGTTTTCGTATGCATTCAGAGCGACACGGCCGATCCCGGCCTGGCGGACAGCGCGATCGCCACCGCGCGGGCCATCCTCGAGCCCATGGTTGCTGCCGGACGTTCCATCCATTACGTGGAAGCGGTTCCGGGAGCAGACCGCGTGGCGTTCGATCGCCTCGCTGAAATCATTCCCGCTGAGAACTTCCTGTCCTTCGCGGAAATCTGGCAGCAAGGGCTACCGCTGTCCGGACGGCAGACATGGATCACCACGCGGTTCCATTTTCATCTTCTGGCGGCAGCGGCAGGAGCGGACGGCGTCGCGCTACCCGTCAAGCCCGGCTATTACGACGTAAAGCACCAATCTCTCATTGATTTGGGGAGCCGGTGGAGCCTGGGAGGCGGTCATGCGAACAACAGCCCGGAAGGCGCCGGATCACTTGCCCTGCGACTTGACGAGCTCAGTGTGCTCAAGGAGTCCGAAGCGCGGGAGCTCTACGGCCAGCAAAGCCCCGCGCCGGCGCTCCGCGGTCCGTTGACCCGGTTCGGACGGTCCGCGGGCAGGTCGCTGGGCAGCCGGCTTCGTCGATGAGCCCTGCCTCCTGATGCTGCAGGAAATCGTTCACCTGGCAGCACTAGTGCCTGTGGGTTTGATCGCCGCCGCAATTCTCGTTGTGCCTGGTCTACTAGTCCTGCTGCCTCTTGGCACCTCTCTGCCGTCTGCCCTGGTTCTTGCGCCCGCTGTCGGGCTTGTCCCCTTGAGCGTCGCCGGCGTCGTGCTCGCAGTGCTGGATATTCCGTGGAACCTCACGACGGCGGCACTCGCCACGGCGGTCACTTTCGGTATCTTTTGGCCGGTTGGACGGCGGTTCCGGTTCGAACGGAAAGCGGTACCCGACTACGGGTGGCTGTTCGTTTCGGCTCTTGGTGCCGCCGTCGCCGCTTCATCATTGTTGACGGTGGTCGCGCTCCATAGGGGCATGGGAAGCGTGGACACCGCGTCACAGGGCTGGGACCCGATCTTCCACATGAACGCTGTCCAGTGGATACGCGAGTCCGGACAAGCCACTCCCTGGAGCGTGTCCCCTATTTTCGCTGCAGGCGGCAGCTACTACCCCGTCGGCTGGCATGTGGTGGTATCGCTGATACCGGATGACGTTGTTACAGCCTCCAACATCTTGACGCTCGTCATCGGTGGGCTCCTCTGGCCGGCCGGGCTTGCCTACCTGGCGTCGGTGATTTTCCCTGAACGCCGCGGCATCTGGCTTCTTGCCCCAGTCCTCGGTGCCTCGTACCTCAGCTTTCCCTTCGCCCAGCTCATGCGCAGCGGACAGTGGCCCAACGGCCTCGGCACTGCCCTTGTGCCTGCCGCTCTCGCCATACTCATTCTCGCCCTGCGGCTGCTGCGCACATCCCACCGGGAACGTCTTGCCGCGCAGGAATTCTGGCAGCGAAGAGTGCTCCCGACTGTGCTGGTAGCCGTCCTCACCCTGGCGGGCGCCGCGGCTGCCCATCCGGGCGCGGTGATGGCCGTCGCGGTGGCGGCGGGGCCTTTTGTGGTCGCCTATGGTGTCCCGTGGCTCGGCAGGGCCTTTCGGCACCACCGGAAGAGTGCCGTTATCTCGGCGATTGCCGGAGTTGGGCTCTTCATCACAGCGACAGCCGTCCTGGGGCAGTCCCGCCTGCTGGAGTCTGTGATGAGCTACAACCGATCCGTCCGGGCAGAGCTTCCGGAAGCGGTGCCCTTCGCGGTCTTCGATCTGGCGACCTTCCCCGTGCTGCAGCCGCCGGACATCGACGGGTTCAACCTCTACGTTGGACTCCTGGCAGCGGTGGGCGCGCTTGCCTGCCTGATCCTTCGGGGCCACCGCGCACTGGCAGTGGCCTGGATATTCTTCGTGCTCCTTCACATTCTTGCCGCGGGGCCCGAGAATCCTGCCCGGTGGCTGACAGGCTTCTGGTACAAGGACACACAGCGGATCGCTCCGATGATTGCCATGACAGGCGCCCTTCTGGCCGCCTGGGCCGTGGACCAGCTCGCGCGGGGCACGGCCCGGGTAGTACAGCGCGCAATGGAAGGCAGAAGCGCCCGTGCACATCGGCTCACCTCCGGCTACACCGCCGCTGCTACCGCCCTCCTGCTCATCGCCGTGATCTACGTGGCGTCCGACAATTTCCGCGCTGCCGAGCGGATCGCTGTGACTGCGAGGAACTATAGCGTTGACGCCAGCGGTATGGGCGTCCTCACCGTAGGAGAGCAGGATTTCATCGAGGAGGCGTCTCGCCTTCTACCTGACGACGCCGTCGTCATTGGGGATCCGTTCAATGGCGAAACCTACTTCTACACGCTCGGGCAGAGCCGGGTGGTGTACACCCAGCTTGGCTCAGCCACCTCGGGCAACGAAGCCAAGGAGTACCTGCGCACCTCGTTCAACGGGATTCATTCCGACCCGGCTGTGTGCCACGCGCTCAGCACGCTTGGGGCGACCCACTTCTACGAGGATCAGCCGGGGATGTCACACGCCAGCGACGGCCTTGCCGACTGGCCGGGTTTCTACGGCACGGACACCGCCCAGGGCTTCGAAGTTGTACACAGGCAGGGACCACACACCCTGTACAAGATCACCGCCTGCTGATTCAACCGTCGCCCTTGCGCGTCAATCCATCGTGATAGTGTCGATGGGTTCGCCAGCTTGGGTTTTTGTCCCTGATGCTCGCGCCGACCACGTCTTCTAAGATTCCGCAGGAGTACTAAATGTCCTGGTGGGCTGCCCTGCCGGCGATCGCTACGGCGATCGCCTTACTTTTGATACCTGGACTTCTGTTTTCGGCAGCGCTGCGCGCACGTGGACCCCTCGCGGTGGGCCTGGTGCCGATGTTCTCGGTGGCGCTTGCCGGTGTGACAGGCATCGTGGCAGCTTTCCTGGGGCTGGAGTGGTCGGTTTTGACCTTTCTGCTCCTGAGCCTCGTGCTGTGCGCTATCGCCTTCGGAGTAACCAGGCTGGTCGATGCACGGTTTACCCGCACTTTTTCCCCGCGGTTGGACCGGTTTTCGGTGACAGCTGGGCTCGTCGGACTGGCCATCGGCGGGGCGGCTTCCGTTTACAACATTTCTCGGGCACTCGGGGCCCCGGACAATATTGCGCAACGCTACGACAACGTCTATCACCTGAACGCGGTGAGGTATGTCCTGGAGGAAGGCCAGGCATCGAGCCTCACCCTCGGACGCATGGTCAACCCCGACGCCGGCATAGCCATTTACCCTGCGGCCTGGCACAGCTTCGCCTCGATCGTTGCACAGCTGAGCGGCCAGTCGATCCCTGTGGCGATCAATGCCCTCAACATCGTTATCTGCTCGCTGGTCTGGCCCCTCAGCGCGGTCCTGCTTACCCGGGTCATCGTCGGCCCGCGGCCGTTCGCGGTCCTCTTTGCCGGCATCTTCGCGGCAGCATTTCCCGCGTTCCCCCTGGGTCTGCTCGACTTCGGTCCCCTCTACCCGAATCTGCTCTCCTATTCGATCCTTCCGGCTGTCCTTGCCGTCGTCGTATCCGTCCTGAAGTCACCCGGCGGCTTGGGGTTCAGTCCGATGGGCTCTTTCATAGCCCTTGCCGCCGGCCTGTCAGGTTTGTTCACCGCTCAACCGAACGGCTTTTCGGCGTTGCTGGCCCTCAGCGTGCCACCCCTCGTGTGGAAATGGTGGACTTGGGCGCGGACGAGATACCGGACCGGCGCCGCCCGGTCACTGGTGGTTCCCGGCGTCGTCGCGGTCATGACAGCAACAGCTTTCCTTGCCCTTTGGCGGGCGTTGCTCATCACTGGCTATGACAATTGGCTACCATTCAATGACAGCCGTTGGGATGCGATCGGTGAGGCGCTCACCAGCGCACCGCACGGGCGCGATGCCGCCGTGGTTCTAGGCATCGCCACCGCGGCCGGGATAGTCGGCATCCTGAAAGGGAGAGCCCCGCTCTGGTTGATCGGCGTGTTCGCGGTCGCCGTTCTGCTCTATGTGATCGCGGCAAGCGAGCCTCGTGGCTTTGTCCGCATGGCATTAACTGGATCCTGGTACCAGGATCCGCAGCGGCTGGCCTCCCTTCTGCCGATCCCGACCATCGTTGTTGCGGCATTCGGAGCGGCCTACCTCCTCACCGGCGGGCGTCGTCTCGTGCAGCGCGTCCTCAATGCTGGATCCTCCCGCCGAAGGGCGTCAGTAATACTTGCGGGAATGCTGACCCTGGCTTTCGTCGCCCTGGGCGCGTTATATAGTCAGCGCGGACCAATCGACCAGATGGTCGTCGCCACCCATCTGAACCACACATACGCGGGCAATCCCACTATTCTCTCGCCCGCCGAGCGCGAGCTGCTCGAGCGCCTAGACGAGGTTGTTCCGGACGATGCGGTAGTCGGTGTCAATCCCTGGAATGGAAGCGCTCTGGCCTATGCGTTCAGCGGGACCGAGGTCACCCAGTACCACATGGGAAAACTGTCGACGAATTTGTCACTCATTGCACGTGAGCTGGACTCGGCTGGCGCTGCGTCGGAGGCATGTGCCGTAGCTGAGGAACTGGGAGTCAAGTATGTCCTCGACTTCGGTGATTATTACCTGCTGGATCGTCCGCTGGCACACTCCTACCCGGCCTTTGATGAAGTCGATGGCGCTACCAACTATGAACTGGTGGACGAAGAAGGCGATGCCAAACTCTATCAAGTGACCAATTGCGGCTAGCGCCGAGAACCGAGAATTTACTGTCTCCGGATGTGTGCGATGGCCTCAGCGACGGGCGCGTCGTGGACGACGCGCCCTTTTTCCAGCACGATGCCGCGCCTGCAGATCTGCGCGATCAGATCGAGATCGTGGCTGACTACTACCAGTGTCTTCCCGGCCTCCGCCAGTTCCTTGATCTTGCTGATGCACTTGCGCTGAAACGGCTCGTCCCCCACCGCGAGGATTTCGTCGATCAGGAAGACATTAGGGTCCGTATGAACAGCAACCGAGAATGCCAACCGCAGGTACATACCGGAAGAGTAGAACCGGACCTCTGTATCGATGAACTCGCCGATTTCAGCGAAGTCGACGATTGAATCAAATTGTCGGTGAATGTCCTTCTCGGACATTCCAAGGATGGCGCCGTTAAGAAAGACGTTGTCCCTCCCGCTCAGATCAGGGTGGAACCCGGCCCCCACTTCAATGAGCCCCGCTACCCGCCCCCGCGTCCGTACCGTGCCGGTGTCCGGCAGCATAACACCTGAGATGTGTTTGAGAAGGGTGGATTTTCCGGAACCATTGAAACCCAGCAGGGCTACCGTTTCCCCCTCTTCCACTGTCAGGGAAACGTCATTTAGCGCGGGGAAGGTTTTGGACAGGTCGCCCTTCCTTCCCTTCAGGAGCCACAGCACCGTCTCCTTGAGAGACCTCGTATGCCGCAGGGCGAACCGCTTCTGGATGCCTGCTATCTCAATCGCCAACGCCATGTCTATAACTCCTGCGCGAAGCGGCCCTCAAGGCGCCTGAAAAGGTACTGTCCGAGGATGACCGTAAATAATGCAACAGCGAGGGCAACCGGAAGCCACACCGGCAGAAACCCCGGTGGAAGTTCAAACTGCTGATCTGTGGTCGGCAACCAGAAGGCGTAGTGGAAAGTTTCTACGCTAACTGTCAGTGGATTGAGCATGTAGATGGACAACGCTGTGTCGCCAAGTTGCCGCCGTACCATTTCCCAGGAATAGAGGACGGGCGATGCCCACGTGGCCACCATCAGCAGCATGTCAACGAGATTCTCGGCGTCGCGGTAGTAGACGTTGATGGCACCGAAGATCAGGCCCAATCCGGTAGCGATCAAAGCAGCGATAAGAAATCCCACGACGGCCACGATCAACTGCAGGACGGACGGAGACCAACCGGTAAACAGACACGCCACTACCAGAATGACTATCTGCGGGAGGAAGTGAACACCCGATACCCATATTGCTGATACCGGGAATAGCTCCCGCGGCAGATAGATCTTTTTGATCAGGCCGCTGTTACCTACGATAGACCGCGATGCATTGCCAAGGGCTTCCGAGAAGAAGTTGATCAGCACGATGCCCGAAAACAGGTAGATCGCGTAGTTCGGAAGCCCGTCAGGGTTCCTGTCGCTCTGCTCGAGCCCAAGGAAGATGCCAAGTGCTATATAGAAAACAATGAACTGGACGCCAGGTTTCACATAGGACCAGAGAAGCCCAAGCACCGATCCGCGGTACCGGACCTTGATCTCCTTGTCGACCAGGAGTTTGAGGAGGAATCGATGGCGTGCGACATCGCGCAGACCCGCTCCCCGCCCGGGTACCCTCAGCTCCGCCTGCGCAGGCCCCTCTGGCTCACCTGAAACTGCCGTCATTCCGCCTTGTTTCCGTGCGCACCGGCTGCGTAGAAAGTCTCAGCCCATACCGTGGGCGACGTGAATTGCGGCAGGGCGGCCTTGTAGGCTTCGGCGAGTTCGTCCCACTGCGCCAACAGACGTCGGTGAAGCGATGCGCTGCGGAGCGCCAGCTCCCGGGCCTTGCCGGTGTCGCGTTTGTGCCAGGAAACCCCGGACCCGTCCGATGAAGTCACGAGCGCGGAGTCCAGCTGCGAGAGCCTCCACCAGCGAGCGTCCATGGCCGCGATGTGCTCTTCGGGATGTTCCCTGGCCTCTCCCGGAACGGGCTTGACCTGGTGTAGAACACCGCTCGCCACCTTGACCAGTGCCGCCGGAATGCTGCGGGCCTGCGTCGGTCCCTTGCCCTTTCGTGGCGGCTTGCTGCGCTTCACCGCGGGGAAGGATGCAGGGTCGGCTGCGACCCGTGCATCGTCGAACTGCGCCCGCGTCGCGCGTACTTCCCCTAGCTTCGAGCCGAGTGACCGGTGCAGATGGTCAGGACCCTCCAAAATGTCTTCGAGTGCCTGCAAACGCAGCTCTACCGACGAATACTGCATGGACAGAAGGTGACGGACGTCCACAGCGAGACTTTCCTGAGGCATCCGCCCGCCCCGCTTGTACGGCGAGTACAGGAGGGTCGCGAGCCACCGGTTGCGCTGGTGATAGTACGCCTGCCAGTCGATCGTGTCGTCTTTTTCGGTCCACGGCATGTGCCAGACGGCGGCGCCGGGCAGCGTGACAGTCCGGTACCCGTTCGCCTGTGCACGGATACCGTACTCGACGTCGTCCCACTTGATGAAGACAGGCAGTGCCAGACCAATGCTATTGATGATCTCGCTGGGAATGAGGCACATCCACCACCCGTTGTAATCGACGTCGATCCGGCGGTGCATCCACGGGGTGTCACGCAGATTGCTCGCTGCGAAGTCGTGAGCCTCTTCCGTGTTCGGCGAGGATCCGTAGCGAAAGCGGTACCAATCCACGGATTCGCCGAAGTGGTGCATAACGGAGCGCTCAAAGAGGTTGAACATGTGGCCGCCCACGATGGTGGGCTCCGTCGTGAAGTCAGCGAACTGCGCCGCCCTTAGAATTCCCTCTGTTTCCATCTCGACGTCATCATCGAGCAGCATGACGTAGCTACTCTCGGAGTCGTTGATGGTTTCCAGCATGCCCCTGGCGAAACCGCCCGAGCCGCCCAGGTTCGGCTGGTTCACAACGACCAGCCTTCCACCAAGGCTGGCTTCCGCTTCGGCGAACCCTTCTTCTGCGGCTACCTTCTGCGTTCCCTGATCCGTGACGATGACGCGGTGAATGACGTCCATCAGTTCAGCGGATGAAGCGATGGTCTTCAAATTTCGAACGCAGTAGTCCGGCCGATTGAACGTGGTGACCGCGATTGTGAGTTTGCCGGTGCCAACGTGCTGAGGCGCTTGGACACTCCAGTGAGCGTCCTGAAGGGTGACCTGATCATCGTGTGCAGAAAGATCGAACCAGTACCAGCCGCCGTCGCCGAAGTTGGCGAGCGGCAGGTCGACGGTCAGCGAGTGGCCTTCCGCCGCACCGACCTTCTGGCTACTGACCCTGTTTACGATTCCGCGAGCTGTGGATCGGTAGATGGCGATAGTTGCATCGGCATCAAGAGTGACGCTCAGCCGAACCGTGCGGATGCCCGTGTGCGCGCGCCAGTAGCTGGCCGGGAATGCATTGAAGTAGGTGCCCATCGACACCCGTTCGCGCGGCGGAAGTGCCAGTTGACGGCGGTTGAGAACGTAATCAGGGTGGGTCTCGGCAGGCAGGGCGGTCGCGGACGTTCCCTTCGAGGACTGTCCGTCCGGCTCCGGTCGTACCCGCCGCGGGCTGTTGAAGTCGGCATATAGCGGCATGGTGTCCACGTCGCCGCCCTCCGGAAACACAACTCTGTGGACTGTCCGCCAAGTCTGTTCCTGGTCGGGGCTGCTCATCTGATCATTCACAACTGCAGGAGTACTCATGCGTCGATTCCCCCACTCTCGAGCGTTGCGCCACCGTTGAAGTGGGGCTTGATCTTGTTATCGAACATGGACAGCGCGGACCCGATGGCCATGTGCATGTCGAGGTACTTGTAGGTTCCCAAACGTCCGCCGAACAGGACCATGTCCTCGCCTTTGGCAAGGTCCCGATATGCCAGGAGCTTCCTGCGGTCGGCTTCGGTGTTGATGGGGTAGTACGGTTCATCACCCTTCTCGGCGAACCGCGAAAACTCACGCATGATAACTGTCGCATCCTTTGTGTAATCCCGCTCCGGATGGAAGTGCCTGAACTCGTGGATGCGAGTGTAGGGAACGTCTTCGTCGGGATAATTCATCACCGGGCAGCCCTGGAAGTCCTCGATCGGGAGCACCTCCTCCTCAAGGTCGATGGTCCTCCATGACAGGTCACCCTCGACGTAATCGAAGTACCGGTCAACAGCGCCCGTATATACAACTGGAACCTGGCCGCGGGTGGCCGTTCGGGAATACGGGTGCCCATCATCGAAGAAGTCAGTGTTCAATTCCACAGTGATGTTGGGGTGCGCAGCCATGCGTTCAATCCAGGCGGTGTAACCGTCAATTGGAAGGCCCTCGTACTTGTCGTTGAAGTACCTATTGTCATAGGTGTAACGGACAGGCAGTCGCGAGATGATTTCTGCCGGAAGGTCTTTGGGATCGGTCTGCCACTGCTTGCCCGTGTAGTACTTGATGAACGCTTCATAGAGCGGTCTGCCGATGAGCTGGATTCCCTTGTCATTCAAATTCTCGGGATCTGTCCCAGCGAGCTCCCCTGCCTGCTCCTGAATCAGCGCCCGCGCCTCACTGGGACCCATTGAAGCGCGGAAGAACTGGTTGATAGTTCCAAGGTTGATCGGCATCGGGTACACCTCACCTTTGTGGCTCGTGTACACCTTGTGCTGGTAACTCGTGAAGTCGGTGAAGCGATTGACGTATTCCCACACGCGTTCGTTGGAAGTATGAAAGAGGTGCGCTCCGTAGCGGTGCACCTCTATACCCGTTTGCTTCTCGTTTTCGCTGTAGGCGTTGCCGCCGATGTGATGGCGGCGGTCCAACACTGCGACCTTCAGGCCGAGTTCCTCGGCAGCACGCTCGGCCACTGTGAGGCCGAAAAAGCCGGAACCTACGACGATAAGGTCAACGTTCACAAAGTCTCCTGTAATGGATGAGCAGCAGCGCGGCAGGTTTCCCCGCCCGGTCTAGGTTACCCGACCCAACATTGGCGTGCCGACGGGTGGTATGCCCAACTACAGTGGTGCCATGCGTCCCAGGATCCTTTGCATCTCCTTTTCCGATATCCGCGCAGACTCGCGGGTGCTTCGGCAGATCGCGGTTCTAGCGGAGTTCGGTGACGTGACGACCGTAGGGTACGGAACCAAACCAGAAGGTGCTTCGAATCACCTCGAAATCGAGTCCGACCTGCCGTCACTACCTCAAACGCCCCTTGGTGTGGCCCTCTTGGCGGCGCGTCTGTATCGGCTGGTCGAATTCCGAGCCCCAGCTGTGAAGAGGGCTCTTAACCTCGCCCAAGGCGACTGGGATCTAGTCGTTGCAAATGAAGCTCGAGCACTCCCCTTGGCCCGCCGAATAGCGGGAGAGGGCACACCAGTCTGGGGCGACATGCACGAGTGGGCGCCAGAAGAGCGGGTGCACGTTCTGTCCTGGAAGATCCTGATCAAACCCTTCATGACCTGGGTATGTGCTCGGCACCTCCCCCACGTCACAGCTGTGTCCGTGGTCAACGATTCGATCGCCGCCCTCTATCGTGCCCAGTTCGGAATCCAGACGGTGACAGTTCGGAACGCCCGCCGGCTCGTCGACGTCGAGCCATCGCCGATGCTGCCTGGCACCATCCGACTGGTTCACAGTGGAGCAGCTGTACCGGGGCGAAACCTCGAAGGGATGATGCAAGCAGTTGGAATGCTCGGACGGGGCTACACGCTGGACCTCTATCTGGTTCCAGCGCGCGACGGCGGGAAATACAAGGCTCATCTGGAGGGTTTGGCGAGAGATTACGGCAACGTACGGCTCCTGCCGCCGGTGGCTCCGGATGATCTTCCCAACGTTCTTAACGCGTATGACGTCGGGATATTCAGTCTTCCACCGCAGACCCGCAATCACGCTCTCATGCTTCCCAACAAGTTCTTTGACTTTGTGCAGGCCAGGCTTGCGATCGTTTTCAGCCCATCTCCAGAGACATCGCGCCTCATTGAGCAGTACAAGCTCGGTGCAATAGCAGAAGATTTCTCGCCGGAAGCCCTTGCGCGAGCTATCGGCTCACTGAGCAGGGAAGCCATTGCCGCCTTCAAGCAGAACGCACACGCGAGCGCCCGTGCCCTCAGCTCGGAAACCGATGAAGATGCAGAACGGACTGTAGTCAAGGAGCTCCTGATCTCGGCGACCTGAGCGCCGGAGCATCAGGAACTAGAGTGGAACCCATGCAAATTCTCAGCGTTGTAGGCGCGCGCCCTCAGTTCGTGAAGTTGGCGCCGATCGCTTCCGCACTCCGGGGCAAAGCCGACCATCTCATAGCGCACACCGGACAGCACTATGACGAATTGATGTCAGATGTCTTCTTCCAGGATCTTGGTATCCCCGCACCGGACTTCAATCTGGCCGTGGGCTCGGGAACGCACGGACGGCAGACAGGGGCCATGCTGGCAGGGCTTGAAGAGGTACTCGAGCAAACCCGGCCAGACTGGGTGCTCGTCTATGGCGACACTAATTCGACGCTCGCGGCCGCCGTAGCCGCAGTCAAGATGCACATTCCGGTAGCGCACCTGGAGGCGGGGCTGCGCTCGTTCAACCGACGGATGCCGGAAGAGCATAACCGGGTGCTGACCGACCACGCGGCCGATCTCCTCCTCGCACCCACCGAAGTTGCAATGAAACACCTCGCAACGGAAGGTCTGGCTGGCCGCAGCGTACTGGTCGGAGACGTTATGACCGATGTGCTGTACCGGACCAGGGATGCTGTGCAGGCAAAGCACGAGCCGCTTCCCGAAGGCCTCGCTGCGGGTCAGTACTACGTCAGCACCATCCATCGTCCAGACAATACAAACGACGCGGACCGGCTGGGTGAGATTGTGGATCAGCTGGCGAGTCTGGACAAACCTGTCCTCCTTCTGGCCCATCCCCGCCTGCGCTCTCTAGCGGAAGGTCATGGCATCGCGCTGAATCAGGGCGCGGTTAAGTCAATATGTCCCCTTGCGTACCCGCAACTAATCAACGCCGTCCAGCACTCCGCGGGCGTAGTCACCGATTCGGGCGGGTTGCAAAAGGAAGCGTTCCTGCTGCGCGTTCCCTGTACAACTGTGCGGCCAGAGACAGAGTGGGTTGAGACGGTCGAGCTTGGCTGGAACGTTCTCGTGTCGGCTGACTTGAGCGAACTGAAGTCAGCGGTCACCCGGCCGACGCCATCGGCGACCAACGCAGCTCCGTACGGATCGGGACAGGCAGCACACCAGGTGGCGGCTGCCCTTCTCGGCAGTATCGGAATTCACTAGGCCGAACTTCTTCGGCAAGTACCTGAACCTATGCAGGTTGCGCAGCCAATACGGCTGCGGCAGCCCGCTCACCAGCCGTGCGCAGCGATGCGTTGCGCCGCACCCAGTCAATGCGCGACTCTGAGTTCCCGTCTTGCCCGGCAAGAAATCTTCGCATTGCCTCCGCAACCAGGGACGGCTCGTAGTCGACGCTTTCTCCAAGATGGTTGTCAGCAACCATGGTGGCGCACTCCCCGGCGCCGGCGTATATGACAGGCGTTCCGCACGCCGCCGCAGCGTAGATCTTCGTGGGCTTAGCGAAGTCGTATCCCTTCCCCGGAACGATGCTGACGAGCGCAGCAGCGGCTCCGCGGATCCATGAAGCAGTCTCCTCGGGGGACTTCACCCCGCCAAAGATCACCCTGCCCGGCACGACCTCCTCAGCAAGTTCGCGCAGTTTTGTTTCTGACGCACCCTGGCCGAGGAAGTACAACCGAACATCTGTGTCGTCTTCAAGCATTTTGAGGGCCTCGATGAAGACCTCGGCGCCTTGCCATTCCGACATCGTGCCCGTGTAAACAAAATAGGGATGTCCCGGCAGTACACGCGGCCCGTTCGGGCTGAAAACCTCAGTGTCTATACCGTTGCCTACAACAATTACCCTGTCCGGCGAAACACCGAATTGCGGTAGCTGATCCGCCACCCCGTCAGATATGGCAAGCACATGCGAGGCGTTCCTTAGGGCGACGCCCTCGATCCAACGCATAACTGAAACCACAGGCGCCGAAGCGCCCATGGCGATCACGGCATCGGTCCACACGTCCGCCGCATAATAGACGTAAGGCCGCCTCCTCACCCAGGAGGACACAGCAACGATCAGCCCGGTGGTGGGTGGCGGCTCTGAGACGATCACATCTGCGCGGCTCAGGATCAACCGGAAAAACAGTGGCAGGTCGAAACTCAGATACTGAACATACCCGCGAACATTCCCCCCGCGGTCACGGAGAACCGGCCAACGTGAAATGCCACGCTCCGAACGGCCCCCATTGGGCGGCACGGTCGTCATTACCGTCACCGACGCCCCTGTACTCTGCAGAGCAGTCACGAGCGCTTTCAGCCGAAAAGCGGCGGCTCCAACTTCAGGTGGAAAAAGTCTGGTGGCAAGAACGATGCGCGGATTCACGCCGGGATGTCCACCATTTGGCCGGCGCGGGCTGAGTCGATCATTGCCTCAGCCACACGGAGCGTGTTCAGGCCTTCGCGCATGGT
>NZ_JAPSHV010000133.1 GCF_031179385.1 Arthrobacter sp.
AGTGCGGAAAGGACCGGCGATGTCAGCCCTGTCTGAGATGTCGCGGCTGAAGAAAGAGCCGCGCGGAAGTAAGCGAAAGCTGACCGCAGCCGAAAAGAAAGAGGAGCGGGTCTCCTATCTGTTCCTCGCTCCATGGTTGGTAGGCCTGGTGGTCATTACCATCGGGCCGATGGCGGCGTCGCTTTACCTCTCCTTCACTGACTACAACCTCCTCCAGCCGCCGGAATGGACCGGACTGGACAACTATCTTCGAATGTTCGAGGACACCCGCCTTCAGAACTCGCTCGGGGTGACCTTCCTCTACGTCTTCGTCTCCGTCCCCCTCCAGCTCATCGCAGCACTGGCGCTCGCACTGATCCTGGACCGCGGCATGCGGGGACTCAGCTTCTACCGCTCGGTCTACTATCTGCCGTCCCTGCTCGGCGGCTCTGTTGCCATCGCAGTGCTGTGGCGGCAGATCTTCGGCACCTCCGGCCTGATCAACCAGCTCCTCGCCCTCGTTGGCATCGAGGGCATGGGGTGGATCGCCGACCCGTCCACGGCACTGGGAACCCTGATGGTGCTCAACGTGTGGACGTTCGGCGCACCGATGGTTATTTTCCTCGCCGGACTGCGCCAGATTCCGACCATGTACTACGAGGCTGCGGCCATGGACGGTGCGTCCAAGGTACGTCAGTTCATGACCATCACGGTGCCGCTGCTGACACCGATCATTTTCTTCAACCTGGTGCTGCAGATCATCGGAGCATTCCAGTCCTTCACCCAGGCCTTCGTGGTCTCGGGCGGCACGGGCGGCCCCGCCGACTCGACGATGTTCTTCACGCTGTACCTCTACCAACAGGGCTTCGGCAACTTCAACATGGGTTACGCCTCGGCCATGGCCTGGCTGCTGTTGCTCATCATCGCGGCCTTCACCTTCATCAACTTCATCGCCTCGAAATGGTGGGTGTTCTATGACGACTAAAATCGCGCCCCAGACCAATACGCCCCGCGAAACCACGCGGAAGCAGGGTCCCGCTACCCCGCCGGTCCGCCGGAAGAAGGGCAGCGACGAGGAACTGCACGGAAGCGCTGGACGCCGGCTGCTGAAACACGTTCTGCTCACCATCTTCGGCATCATCATGCTCTACCCCCTGCTGTGGATGCTCGTCAGTTCACTGAGGCCAAATGACGAGATTTTCCGGGAAGCCGGTCTCTGGCTGACCACGTTCGAGATCAGCAACTACACCGAAGGTTGGAACGCCCTGCAGTCGCCGTTCGGGCATTACATGATCAACTCGATGATCGTGGTGATCGGCTCGATCATCGGCAACCTGGTCTCCTGCTCCATGGCGGCCTACGCCTTCGCCCGGCTGAAGTTTCGGCGTCGCAACTTGCTCTTTGCCATCATGCTCATGACCATCATGTTGCCGATCCACGTGATCATCGTGCCGCAGTACATCATCTTCTCGGAGCTGGGCTGGGTGAACACCTTCATCCCGCTGGTCCTGCCGAAACTGCTCGCTACCGACGCGTTCTTCGTGTTCCTCATGGTGCAGTTCATTCGCGGTCTACCCCGCGAGCTGGATGAAGCTGCCCGTATCGACGGCTGCGGCCATGTGCGGATCTTCACCCGCATCATCCTTCCGCTGATGGTGCCGGCGCTGGCAACCACCACCATCTTCACCTTCATCTGGACGTGGAACGACTTCTTCAGCCAGCTGATCTACCTGACCGACCCCGAGATGTACACGGTGCCGGTTGCACTCCGATCCTTCGTGGACAGCACCGCCACCTCCTCCTGGGGCTCGATGTTCGCCATGTCCATCGTTTCCCTCCTTCCGGTCTTTCTGGTCTTCCTCTTCGGCCAGAAGTACCTGGTCAAGGGCATCGCCACCACCGGCATCAAATAACCTCCCGTCCCGACAAACCAGCGCATCTCCCTACACCTGAGCGCGACAGACACCTGACAGATAGGAAAGAAATTCAATGAGGAAGTTCTCCCGCCCTGCCCGCACGATCACTGCGGCCTCAATGGCCCTGGTCTTCGGTGCCTCCCTCGCCGCTTGTGGAAGCGGCGGCAGCGAGGCCGCCGGTGACGGCAACCTGCGCTTCTCCTGGTGGGGTTCGGACCCGCGCCACGAGGCAACGCAGGAAATCATCGACATCTACGAGGCGAACAACGAGGGCGTCACCGTCGCCGGCGAGTTCTCCGACTTCTCCGGCTACTGGGACAAGCTGGCGACGACGACGGCGGGACGGGATGCGCCCGATGTCATCACCATGGACGAAAAATACATCATGGAGTATGCGGGCCGCGGAGCGCTGACCGACCTCACGGAACTCGAGAATCTGGACCTGTCCAAGTTCCCCGAAGCCGCGCTGGATCTGGGGCGCTACGAGGACGGTGTCTACGGTCTCAGCACCGGACAGAACGCCTACTCCGTGATGGTCAACGCAGACCTCTTCGCCGAGGCAGGCGTGGAGATCCCGGATGACAGCACGTGGACGTGGGATGACTACTACAAAATCTCCGCGGAGATCAGCGAGAAGCTGGGCGATGTGAAGGGAACCGACTACGGCGCGCTGGACGGCGACCTGCGCATCTGGCTCCGGCAGAACGGGGAGGAGCTGTACAACGAGGACGAGCCGGGCACGGTCGGATACTCACAGGAGAACCTCGTCTCATGGTTCGAACACCTGCTCAACGTGCGTGACACCGGCGGCGGCGTCAGCGCAGCCCAGTTCACTGAAGCTGCTGCAGGCACCTTCGAAGCTGAGAACTTTCCGACCAAGAAGGCCGCCATGGGCTGGTACTGGTCCAATCAGCTCGGCGCGCTGCGCTCGGCCACCGGTGATGATGTCCAAATCCTCCGGGTGCCTTCACCGTCGGGCAATGCTGAGGACAACGGCATGTACTACAAGGCGTCCATGTACTGGTCCATCTCCAGCCAGTCCGACGACCAGGAAGCAGCTGCCGACTTCGTGAACTTCCTGGCGAATGACCCGGCTGCCGCCGAAAAGATGCTCGTCGACCGGGGTGTTCCTGCGAACCCGGACATGGCCGCAGCAATCGAGCCGAAGCTGGATGAGGCCCAGAAGACCGTTGTCTCCTTCCTTGAGGAGATCGAGCCGGAGGTGTCGGATTCGCCGAAGCCATCGCCCATCGGAGCGGGAACCGTGCAGGAGACAATCGTGCGCTACGTCGGTGAGGTCCTCTTCGACAACCTCACCCCGGAGAAGGCAGCCGAACAGCTGACCACCGAAATCGAAGGCATGATCAGCGCGGGCTGATCCGGTCACCACCATCCATTCACTCAACAGACAGGACGAGGTTCAATGAAGAAGATCTCCCGTTCAACCCGCACACTCACGGCCGCAGCTGCAGCCGTCGTTCTCACCGTTTCACTTGGCGCCTGCGGCAATGGCGGCAGCGGCGGCACCAATGCCGGCGACGGCAATTTGCGCTTCTCCTGGTGGGGTTCGGATCCGCGCCACGTGGCGAACCAGGAAATCATCGACCTGTTCGAGGCGGAGAATGAGGACATCACCATTGAGGGTGAGTACTCCGATTTCAGCGGCTACTGGGACAAACTCGCGACGACGACGGCAGGCCGGGATGCCCCCGACGTCATCACCATGGACGAGAAGTACCTCCAGGAGTACGCCGGGCGGGGTGCCCTGGCCGATCTGAGCACCCTCGAGGGCATCGACACCTCCAAGTTCGACGACGATGCCCTGAATCTGGGCCGCTACGAAGAGGGTCTGTACGGGCTGACCACCGGCCAGAATGCCTACGTGGTCATGGCCAATGAGGACCTCTTCAAGCAGGCCGGCATGGAGCTCCCGGATGACTCCACCTGGACCTGGGATGACTACTACCGGATCTCGGATGAGCTGGCGGAGAAGCTCGGCGGAGATATTGTGGGCACCGACTATGGAGCCCAGGATGTCGACCTGAGGATCTGGCTCCGCCAGCACGGTGAAAACCTCTATAACGACGACGAACCGGGCACGGTCGGATACTCCCCTGAGAACGCCACGGCCTGGTTTGAGCACCTCCTCGAAGTACGCGACGGCGGCGGCCCCAGCGCTGCCCGCTACACCGAGGAGATGTCGGGTTCCTTCGAGGCGGGTGGTTTCGCGACCAACCGCGCGGCGATGGGTTGGTACTGGTCGAACCAGCTGGCAGCGCTTCGCACGGCGAGCGGCAGCGATGTGACCATGCTGCGGGTGCCGTCCGAGAGCGGATCAGCGGCAGACAACGGCATGTATTACAAGGCATCCATGTACTGGTCGATCTCCAGTCAGTCGGATGACCAGGAAGCAGCGGCAGAGTTCGTCAATTACCTTGCGAACAATCCCGAAGCGGCAAAGAAGATGTTGGTCGACCGCGGCGTTCCTGCCAACCCTGACATGGCTGAAGCCATCGCCCCTGAGCTCGACGAGAACGACCAGGCTGTTGTGGACTTCCTCGACGAGATCCGTCCCGACATGGCAGAGCCTCCCCTGCCCTCCCCCGTAGGGGCCGGCGGTGTCCAGGACATGGTCAAGCGCTACGTGTCCGAGGTGCTGTTCGACAAGCTGACCCCTGAGCAGGCCACTGAAAAGATGACCGCAGAAATCGAAGGGATGATCAGCGCAGGCTGATCATCCGCAGAACGGAACGTGAACATGCTCGACCCCGCACCCGGCCAACTGCACCCGTCGGAGCACGCTGCCGGTGACACCACCGCCGTCGCCCGTGTTGCCCTCGTGGGTGTCCACGGCTACGGTGCCCGGCACCTGGACAATCTCCGGCGGCTGGAGAACGACGGCGCTGCACGGCTTGTGGCAGTGGCTGACCCGCACCCGCCGGCTGACGGGGTGCTGGGTGCGGAGGTAGGGGTGTTCACATCGCTGGAGAACCTGCTCGCGTCGGGGGTGGCACCCGACGTCGTCGTGATAGCCACCCCCATCCAGGCGCACGCGCCGCTCGCGCATACCGCGATAGCGGCCGGCGCGGACGTCTACCTCGAGAAGCCGCCGGTGGCGTCAATGGAGCAGTACGAAGCCCTCCTGACTGCTGCGGAGGAAGCCGGCGTAGCCGTGCAGACCGGGTTCCAGAGCCTGGGCTCCGCAGCGCTGGACCGGCTCGACGAACTCGTGGCATCGGGATCGTTGGGCTCGGTTCGGGGCGTCAGCGCACTGGGAGCCTGGGTTCGAACCCGAGGTTACTTCGCGCGCTCACGCTGGGCGGGAAAGCGAACGCTGGACGGAGTGGACGTGGTCGACGGCGTGGCCACCAATCCGCTCGCCCATGCGGTTGCAACCGCCCTTCGTGTGGCCGGTGCAAGGGAAGCCTCCGACGTGGCTACCGTCGAGACGGACCTGTACCGGGCCCACGACATCGAGTGCGATGACACGTCCACCCTCCGGGTCCGGAGCACTTCCGGCACCGTTGTCACGCTCGCACTCACCCTGTGTGCCGCGGAGCAGACGCGTCCCAGCGTCACGCTTCACGGCACACAGGGCACGGCGGTGCTCTACTACACCGAAGATGAGCTCGCCGTTACTACTGCTGACGGCACGACGACGGAGCACTTCAACCGGACGAACCTCCTGGACAATCTGCTGGACCACCGTCTACACGGCACTCCCCTGCTCAGCCCGCTGTCCTCCTCCGGAGCCTTCATGCGGGTTCTCGATGCTGTCCGGTTGTCCCCGCCGCCGCAGCCGATCGATCCTTCTTTCATCACCTGGGTGGGTTCGGGAGACGATGCGCATCCAGTGGTGCGCGGCATTGAGGACCTGCTGCAGCGGGCCTGCCTCGCCCAGGCGACCTTTACGGAGCTGGCCCCGGGCTGGGAGCGACCGTCGTCGTCTGTATCCCTTTCGGTGGACGGCCAGGACGTGGGTACGTACCGCGAGGGCACGACCGTTTCACCGATGCTTGCCCCGCGCCCCTATCTGCATCCGATCACAACACGAGGCGGCGTTGTGGTGAGCGACCATTTCCCTGCGGACCACGTCTGGCATCTTGGGGTCGGTGTGGCTATCCAGGACGTCGACGGAGTCAATCTGTGGGGCGGGCGCACCTACCGGCGCAAGGAGTCGGGCTATGTCTGGCGCCCGGACCACGGCCGGATCTCCAGGACGGCCCTTTCACGGCGTGGAAACTCCCTGGAGGAGACCCTGCGCTGGAGCGGGCCCGACGGTACCGCGCTGCTGCACGAGGCCCGACGCATCAGCTGGCGCGCAGTGAACGAAGCGGTCTGGGCGCTCACGCTCGATTTCACGCTGACGCCTGTGGCTGATGGCGCAGTATCTCTCGGCAGTCCCGGCTCTAACGGCCGGATCGGCGGCGGTTACGGCGGCTTCTTCTGGCGCCTGCCCGCCTGCGAAAGCCCCTCCATAACGACGGCGGACGCCTCCGGTGAGGAGGGGGTCCACGGCACAGTATCGGAGTGGCTGTGCTGGCAGGGACGATTCCAGGGTCAGGAGGCCACGCTCGTCTTCCTGCCGAATGACGCAGCCGGCGACCCGTGGTTCGTGCGGGCCGCAGGCTATCCGGGAGTCGGACTTTCCCTCGCCTGGGACCGGCCCGTAAGCGTCACCC
>NZ_JAPSHV010000038.1 GCF_031179385.1 Arthrobacter sp.
TCGGCCGCTTCCTTCCAGGAGACCACGCGTGTCCTCACGCAGGCCGCCATGGAAGGCAAGAGCGATCCGCTGCTCGGCCTCAAGGAGAACGTCATCATCGGTAAGCTCATCCCGGCCGGTACCGGCCTGGACCGCTACACGAAGATCACGGTCGAGCCCACCGAGGAAGCCAAGGCCAACCTGTTCACCGGTCCGAGCGCGTTCAGCGACTTCGACTACGCAGGTGTCGACGGCGGACTCAGCCCCGAGTTCCACGCCATCCCGCTGGATGACTACGACATGGGGTCGGGCGACTTCCGCTGAGTAGCCCGATAGGCAGTTCACGCTGCTGACTTTGGAGGGGCCCGGACCGCAGTTTGCGAACTGCAGTCCGGGCCCCTCCGGCGTCCCTCTACCATGCCGGCAAAGCCGAAGGCCGCAATCTGGTAGACTTGTGTGGAATTGTTTGTGTGGCAGTGGATTGGCGTCTCTTCGGACGTATCTCCGTGTTGTAGGGAACTTGTACAACGAATGCCACATTTTTGCACGCCTACGGTCGTTTTGCTTACGTCCTCAGTAGGCACGCCAAGCGACTGACAAGCTCTGATCCGTTGTTCACGGCCATGTGCCGGGAGTGCGGCGCGGAGTCAGCAGAGATCTGATCTCAAGACAACATACGGAGAACTGAGAAGTGCCTACCATTAACCAGCTGGTCCGCAAGGGCCGGTCACCTAAGGTCTCCAAGACCAAGGCGCCCGCACTGAAGGGCAGCCCCATGAAGCGCGGTGTCTGCACCCGTGTTTACACCACCACCCCGAAGAAGCCGAACTCGGCTCTGCGGAAGGTTGCCCGTGTTCGCCTCAACGGCGGCATCGAAGTAACTGCCTACATCCCGGGCGTCGGCCACAACCTCCAGGAGCACTCCATCGTGCTCGTGCGCGGCGGTCGTGTGAAGGACCTCCCCGGTGTGCGTTACAAGATCGTCCGTGGCGCACTGGATACCCAGGGCGTGAAGAACCGCAAGCAGGCTCGCAGCCGCTACGGCGCAAAGATGGAGAAGAAGTAATATGCCTCGTAAGGGCCCGGCCCCGAAGCGGCCGCTCGTTGTAGATCCCGTTTACGGTTCCCCTCTGGTCACGCAGCTGATCAACAAGGTGCTCGTCGACGGCAAGAAGTCCACCGCTGAGCGCATCGTCTATGGTGCACTCGAAGGTGCCCGCGCCAAGACCGGGGGAGATCCGGTTGCAGCGCTCAAGAAGGCTATGGACAACGTCAAGCCGACCCTCGAGGTTCGCTCCCGCCGTGTTGGTGGCGCCACCTACCAGGTGCCCGTCGAGGTCAAGCCGGGCCGTTCCACGGCCCTCGCCCTCCGCTGGCTGGTCGGTTACTCGAAGGCTCGCCGCGAGAAGACCATGACCGAGCGTCTCCAGAACGAGATCCTCGATGCTTCGAACGGTCTCGGTGCCGCTGTGAAGCGTCGCGAAGACACGCACAAGATGGCCGAGTCCAACAAGGCCTTCGCTCACTACCGCTGGTAATCGCGCTGCCGGTCCTGATCTCCGTAATGCGGGGCGAGGGGCCGGCGGTCCAGTAGAACTCCATCTTAGAAAAGGGAGACACCGTGGCACAGGACGTGCTTACCGACCTCAACAAGGTCCGCAATATCGGCATCATGGCCCACATTGATGCCGGCAAGACCACTACTACCGAGCGCATCCTGTTCTACACGGGTGTAAACCACAAGATCGGCGAGACCCACGACGGCGCCTCGACGACTGACTGGATGGAACAGGAAAAGGAACGCGGCATCACCATCACCAGCGCCGCGGTGACCTGCTTCTGGGAGCAGAACCAGATCAACATCATCGACACCCCCGGTCACGTTGACTTCACCGTTGAGGTAGAGCGCTCACTGCGCGTCCTCGACGGCGCAGTTGCAGTGTTCGACGGCAAGGAGGGCGTTGAGCCCCAGTCCGAGACCGTCTGGCGCCAGGCCGACAAGTACGAAGTTCCCCGCATCTGCTTCGTCAACAAGATGGACAAGCTGGGCGCTGACTTCTACTTCACCGTAGACACGATCATCAGCCGCCTCGGTGCAAAGCCGCTGGTCATGCAGCTGCCGATCGGTGCCGAGAACGACTTCGTCGGCGTCGTCGACCTGCTCTACATGCGCGCACTCGTGTGGCCCGGTGACTCCAAGGGTGACGTGACCATGGGCGCCAAGTACGAGGTCCAGGAGATCCCCGCTGACCTCCAGGCCAAGGCTGAGGAATACCGTGCAGCCCTGGTTGAGGCGGTTGCTGAGTCCTCTGACGAGCTGATGAACAAGTACCTCGAGGGCGAAGAGCCCACCATCGAGGAACTCAAGGCCGGCATCCGCAAGATGACGATCAACTCGGAGATCTACCCTGTTCTCTGTGGTTCCGCGTTCAAGAACCGCGGCGTGCAGCCGATGCTCGATGCTGTCATCGACTACCTGCCCTCCCCGCTGGACGTTCCGGCCATGGTTGGTCACGATCCCCGCAACGAGGAAACCGAGCTGACCCGCAAGCCCAGCACGGAGGAGCCTTTCTCGGCCCTCGCGTTCAAGGTCGCAACCCACCCGTTCTTCGGTCAGCTGACCTTCATCCGGGTCTACTCCGGACATGTCACTGCCGGCACGCAGGTTGTGAACTCCACCAAGGGCAAGAAGGAGCGCATCGGAAAGCTCTTCCAGATGCACGCCAACAAGGAAATCCCTGTTGAGGAAGCCTTCGCCGGACACATCTACGCTGCGATCGGCCTGAAGGACACCACCACCGGTGACACCCTGTCCGACGCTTCGGACCAGATCGTCCTCGAGTCGATGAGCTTCCCGGAGCCCGTCATCTCTGTTGCGATCGAGCCCAAGACCAAGGGTGACCAGGAGAAGCTGTCCACGGCTATCCAGAAGCTCTCGGCTGAGGATCCCACCTTCCAGGTTTCCCTCAACGAGGACACCGGCCAGACCATCATCGCCGGCATGGGTGAGCTCCACCTGGACATCCTGGTGGACCGCATGCGCCGCGAGTTCAAGGTTGAGGCAAACGTCGGCAAGCCTCAGGTTGCCTACCGCGAGACCATCCGCGGTACGGTCCAGAAGCACGATTACACCCACAAGAAGCAGACGGGTGGATCCGGACAGTTCGCGAAGATCCAGATCATGATCGAGCCCATGGACACGTCCGAAGGCGAGCTGTACGCCTTCGAGAACAAGGTCACCGGTGGCCGTGTTCCGCGTGAGTACATCCCCAGTGTCGACGCCGGCATCCAGGATGCCCTCAACGACGGCATTCTGGCTGGGTACCCGGTGGTCGGCATCAAGGCAACGCTGCTCGACGGCGCTTACCACGATGTTGACTCCTCCGAAATGGCCTTCAAGATCGCCGGTCGCATGGCGTTCAAGGAGGCGGCCCGCATGGCAAAGCCCGTGCTGCTCGAACCGCTGATGGAGGTGGAAGTCCGCACGCCCGAGGAGTACATGGGTGATGTGATCGGCGACCTCAACTCCCGCCGCGGCCAGATGCAGTCCATGGAGGACGCGAGCGGTGTCAAGGTTATCCGTGCGCACGTGCCGCTGTCCGGCATGTTCGGATACATCGGTGACCTTCGCTCGAAGACTCAGGGCCGCGCCGTCTACTCAATGCAGTTCGACAGCTACTCTGAGGTCCCGAAGGCAGTAGCCGACGAGATCATCCAGAAGACCCGCGGAGAGTAACCCCGGCTCGTCCGGACCGTAATTTCACCAAAATAAAAGCCCCCAGTAGACTTGCATGAGTTTCAGCCGCGAAAAGCGTGGCTGGGGAGTAAGTCTTCTAAAAACGTTCTAGGAGGAACCCGTGGCGAAGGCAAAGTTCGAGCGGACTAAGCCGCACGTTAACATCGGCACCATTGGTCACGTTGACCATGGAAAGACCACGTTGACGGCTGCCATTTCCAAGGTGCTGTACGACAAGTACCCCACCCTCAACGAGCAGCGTGACTTCGCGTCGATCGACTCGGCCCCCGAGGAGAAGCAGCGCGGCATCACCATCAACATCTCGCACGTTGAGTACCAGACCGAGAAGCGTCACTACGCACACGTCGACGCTCCCGGTCACGCTGACTACATCAAGAACATGATCACCGGTGCGGCTCAGATGGATGGCGCCATCCTCGTTGTTGCCGCTACCGATGGTCCGATGGCCCAGACCCGCGAGCACGTTCTGCTCGCCCGCCAGGTTGGTGTTCCCTACCTGCTGGTCGCGCTGAACAAGTCCGACATGGTCGACGACGAGGAACTGCTTGACCTCGTTGAAATGGAAGTTCGTGAGCTCCTGAGCTCGCAGGGCTTCGATGGTGACGACGCTCCCGTGGTTCGCGTCTCCGGCCTGAAGGCCCTCGAGGGTGACCCCGAGTGGGTCAAGTCCGTTGAGGACCTGATGGAAGCCGTTGACAACAACGTTCCTGACCCGGTTCGCGACAAGGACAAGCCGTTCCTCATGCCTGTTGAGGACGTCTTCACCATCACCGGCCGTGGAACCGTTGTTACGGGCCGCGCCGAGCGTGGAACCCTCGCCATCAACTCTGAGGTCGAGATCGTCGGCATCCGCCCGGTCCAGAAGACCACGGTTACCGGTATCGAGATGTTCCACAAGCAGCTCGACGAGGCTTGGGCCGGCGAGAACTGTGGTCTGCTGCTCCGCGGTATCAAGCGCGAAGACGTAGAGCGTGGCCAGGTTATCGTCAAGCCGGGTTCGATCACCCCGCACACCGACTTCGAGGCCAACGTCTACATCCTGGCCAAGGACGAGGGCGGTCGTCACAACCCGTTCTACTCCAACTACCGTCCGCAGTTCTACTTCCGTACCACGGACGTGACCGGTGTCATCACCCTCCCCGAGGGCACCGAAATGGTCATGCCCGGCGACAACACTGAGATGACCGTTGAGCTCATCCAGCCGATCGCTATGGAAGAGGGCCTCGGCTTCGCTATCCGCGAAGGCGGCCGCACCGTTGGATCAGGTCGCGTTACCAAGATCATCAAGTAGTTCCTGACTACTTCGCAAAGCCCCGCTGCGTCAGCGCAGCGGGGCTTTCGCCTTTTAACGTAGAGTGAGGCGGTGCAAATTTACTCGAGCATTCCACTCCAGCGCGGCTGGCAGATCCTGACCGACCTTCTTGCGGTCGCCGCCGTCGTCGTTGCCTGGCTTTTCTCGCGTGCGACCTTTGAAGCTATTACCGGACTCGCGGTGTTCGGTCGGGGCATGGAGGATGCCGGCAGCGGATTCCGGAGCACCATGAGTGATGCTGCTGAAAGCATCGGGGGAGTACCCGTGATCGGCGACGAGGCAAGTGCCCCCTTCCTGAATGCTGCGGAAGCCGGAGGGTTCCTCATCGATGCCGGCCAGGACCAGCAGAATTCGGTGGCTCAGGCAGCAACGGTGGTGGGATGGGCCATCTTCCTTCTTCCGGTTCTCATTCTTATCCCGATGTGGCTGGTTCCCCGCGTGCAGTTCGTTGTCCGGTCTACTCGGGCGCGGCGGCTGCATGGTGAAGACGGCGGCAGGGAGCTCCTGGCGTTGCGGGCGCTGGTGCTGGCGAAACCCGCCCAGTTGCGGAAGGTCTCCGAAGACCCGGTACGTGCCTGGCGCGAAGGTGATCCGGCGGCCCTGGACGGTCTGGCGCAGCTTGCTCTGCGACGCGAAGGTGTACGGGCCAGATAGCATCAACGCGGCGTGTCGGCAAGCTAACACGAGGCCGGATTCGCATTGTGCTTCATAATCTGGCAGACTAGTTGAGTTGTTCAAGCGCCTTTGCGCGCGGTTTGAGCTGTAGTCCCGGTCAGGATAATGCCTGACGCAGGGTCGCATCCACCGCGGAATCTGGCCCAAATATAACCCACCCCAATCCAATAGCTCGGATTACTGCGGAATTCTTCGCACTCTTATGTGAAAGATACGCGACACGCCCGAGCGCGGGGGTCGGAGCCTCAGCAGGGTGAGGAACCCGGAACTATCCGGATTCAGTCTGTTGGAGGAGCGCCACAGCAACGGGCGCATGCAAGTAGCCAGGAGCGTCACCGCACGGTGTCGTTCTTCATGACAGAGAGAGAGTCGAGACGCCATGGCGGGACAAAAGATCCGCATCCGGCTGAAGTCGTATGACCACGAGGTCATTGACGTTTCAGCTCGGAAGATCGTTGAGACGGTGACGCGCGCAGGCGCGACGGTAGTTGGCCCTGTGCCGCTGCCGACGGAAAAGAACGTTTACTGCGTTATCCGGTCGCCGCACAAGTACAAGGACAGCCGCGAGCACTTCGAAATGCGCACGCACAAGCGTCTGATCGACATCATTGACCCCACGCCCAAGGCCGTCGACTCGCTCATGCGCCTCGACCTTCCCGCGGACGTGAACATCGAGATCAAGCTGTAAGGGAGAGAAGATAACTATGTCTACTTCGCTTACGCGCCAGGTCAAGGGACTGCTTGCTACCAAGCTCGGCATGACCCAGGTCTGGGATGAAAACAACCGCCTCGTTCCGGTAACCGTCCTGCAGGCTGACTCCAACGTCATCACGCAGCTGCGCACCGCTGATGCCGATGGCTACAGCGCTGTGCAGATCGGCTTCGGCCAGATCGATCCGCGCAAGGTCACCAAGCCGCTCGCCGGTCACTTCGAGAAGGCCGGCGTCACGCCGCGCCGCCACGTCGTTGAGCTGCGCACGTCTGACGTCGACTCCTACTCGCTCGGCCAGGAACTCTCCGTTGAGCTGTTCGAAGCCGGCCAGCAGGTCGACGTCATCGGCAAGACCAAGGGTAAGGGCTTTGCAGGCGTCATGAAGCGTCACGGCTTCTCCGGCGTCGGTGCTTCCCACGGTGCGCACAAGAACCACCGCAAGCCCGGCTCGATCGGTGGAGCATCCACCCCCAGCCGCGTCTTCAAGGGCATGCGTATGGCAGGCCGTATGGGCGCCGTTCGCCAGACCACACTGAACCTCACCGTTCACGCTGTGGACGTCGAGAAGTCGCTGCTGCTGATCAAGGGTGCCGTCCCCGGTGCCCGCGGACAGGTCGTACTCGTACGCACCGCCGTGAAGGGAGCATAGTCATGGCTACGAACACTGAAGCCAACACTGTGAGCGTTGATCTCCCCGCCGAGATCTTCGACGTACAGACCAACGTTCCGCTGCTGCACCAGGTCGTCGTGGCTCAGCTTGCTGCTGCCCGCCAGGGTACGCACAAGACCAAGACACGCGCTGAGGTCAGCGGAGCCGGTCGCAAGCCGTTCAAGCAGAAGGGCACCGGCCGCGCTCGTCAGGGCTCGATCCGCGCTCCTCACATGACCGGTGGCGGCATCGTTCACGGACCCACCCCCCGTGACTACAGCCAGCGCACCCCCAAGAAGATGAAGGCAGCCGCCCTGCGCGGTGCCCTCTCCGACCGGGCACGCAACGGACGCATCCATGTCATCGAGTCCCTGGTTGGTGGCGAGAAGCCGTCGACCAAGGCTGCAATGGCTACCCTGCGCTCCGTCTCCGAGCGTCCCAACCTGCTCGTCGTCATCGAGCGTTCAAACGACATGGCCGCACTCTCCGTGCGCAACCTCGTCGAGGTCCACACGATCTACGTGGACCAGTTGAACACCTACGACGTGCTCGTATCCGACGACGTGATCTTCACGAAGGCCGCTTACGACGCATTCGTCGGTTCGGCTGGGAGCGAGGATGTTGCCGCTGACTCCGTCGCGACTACAACTGAGGAGGACGCCAAGTGAGTGGCTCCATCGCAAAGGATCCCCGCGACGTCGTCATTGCGCCCGTCGTGTCGGAGAAGAGCTACGGCCTGATCGACGAAGGCAAGTACACCTTCCTGGTCGACCCGCGCTCCAACAAGACCGAGATCAAGCTCGCCGTGGAGAAAATCTTCTCCGTCAAGGTCGACTCGATCAACACCATCAACCGTGCCGGTAAGCGCAAGCGCACCAAATTCGGATGGGGACAGCGCAAGGACACCAAGCGCGCAATCGTCACCCTCAAAGAAGGCACGATCGACATCTTCGGCGGTCCGCTCAGCTAGAGCGGAGACCACTTTAACGAGGAACTGAAAAATGGCAATCCTTAAGTACAAGCCGACAACACCGGGCCGTCGTGGCTCGAGCGTTGCCGACTTCGCAGAAATCACACGGTCGACGCCGGAGAAATCCCTGGTGCGTCCGCTCCCCAAAAAGGGCGGCCGTAACAACACCGGTAAGATCACCACCCGTCACAAGGGTGGTGGACACAAGCGTCAGTACCGTCTCATCGACTTCCGTCGCCACGACAAGGACGGCGTAAACGCCCGCGTTGCTGAGATCGAATACGATCCCAACCGCACCGCGCGCATCGCGCTCCTGCACTACGTTGATGGAACCAAGCGCTACATCATCGCGCCGAACAAGCTGAAGCAGGGCGACTTCGTTGAGGCCGGCCCCGGTGCCGACATCAAGCCCGGCAACAACCTGCCGATGCGCAACATCCCCGTGGGTACCGTTATCCACGCGGTGGAGCTGCGTCCCGGTGGCGGTGCCAAGATGGCCCGCTCCGCTGGTGCTTCGGTACAGCTCGTCGCCAAGGAAGGCCGTTTCGCGCAGCTTCGCCTGCCGTCCGGTGAAATCCGCAACGTTGACGTGCGCTGCCGCGCAACCATCGGCGAGGTCGGCAACGCCGAGCAGTCGAACATCAACTGGGGCAAGGCAGGCCGCATGCGCTGGAAGGGCGTTCGCCCGACCGTCCGCGGTGTCGCCATGAACCCGGTTGACCACCCGCACGGTGGTGGTGAAGGCAAGACTTCCGGTGGACGTCACCCCGTCAACCCGAACGGTAAGGCCGAAGGCCGTACCCGCCGTCCCAACAAGGAAAGCGACTCGCTCATTGTGCGTCGCCGTCGTTCCGGCAAGAACAAGCGATAGGAGCCTGGAAACATGCCACGCAGCCTGAAGAAAGGCCCCTTCGTCGATCAGCACCTGTTCGTCAAGGTGGACCGCGAGAACGAGAAGGGCACCAAGAACGTCATCAAGACGTGGTCCCGCCGTTCCATGATCATCCCGGACATGCTCGGCCACACGATTGCCGTGCACGATGGGCGCAAGCACATTCCGGTGTTTGTCACCGAGTCGATGGTCGGGCACAAGCTCGGCGAATTCGCTCCCACGCGGACATTCCGCGGCCATGTTAAGGACGACCGCAAGGGCAAGCGCCGCTAAGGCGCCTGTTTCTACGGCTAAGACGAGAGAAGGAAAGCAATGGAAGCCAAGGCTATTGCGCGTCATCTGCGCGTAACGCCTATGAAGGCCCGGCGCGTCGTCAACCTTGTTCGTGGTAAGCAAGCGAATGAGGCTCTGGCAATCCTGAAGTTTGCCCCCCAGGCAGCTTCGGAGCCGGTATTCAAGGTAGTTCAGTCGGCAGTTGCAAACGCCCGTGTCCTCGCGGACCGCGACGGCGTTGCATTCGACGAAGGCGACCTCATCATCAGCGAAGCATACGTCGATGAAGGTCCCACGATGAAGCGGTTCCAGCCGCGTGCCCAGGGCCGCGCCTACCGCATCAACAAGCGGACCAGCCACGTCACTGTTGTTGTCGCTACCCCTGAGAAAGTGGAGGACCGCTAAGTGGGACAGAAAGTAAACCCGCACGGGTTCCGACTCGGCATCACCACTGACCACAGGTCACACTGGTTTGCTGACAGCAACAAGCCCGGCCAGCGCTACAAGGACTTCGTCCGCGAGGACGTCAAGATCCGCCAGCTCATGTCCACGGGCATGGACCGCGCCGGCATCGCCAAGGTAGAGATCGAGCGCACCCGCGACCGTGTCCGCGTGGACATCCACACGGCACGTCCGGGCATCGTCATCGGTCGCCGCGGCGCCGAGGCAGACCGCATCCGCGGGGAGCTCGAGAAGCTCACCGGCAAGCAGGTTCAGCTGAACATCCTCGAGGTCAAGAACCCCGAGATCGAAGCACAGCTTGTTGCCCAGGGCATCGCTGAGCAGCTCTCTTCGCGTGTGGCTTTCCGCCGCGCCATGAAGAAGGCCATGCAGTCGGCACAGCGTGCCGGTGCCAAGGGTATCCGCGTACAGTGCTCCGGCCGCCTCGGCGGCGCTGAGATGAGCCGTTCGGAGTTCTACCGCGAAGGCCGTGTGCCCCTGCACACCCTCCGTGCGAACATCGACTACGGCTTCTTCGAGGCCAAGACCACCTTCGGCCGCATCGGCGTGAAGGTATGGATCTACAAGGGCGACGTCACCGCCAAGGAACTGGCTGCCCAGGCAGCTGCTGCGCCGTCGCGCGGACGTGGCGGGGATCGCCCCGGTCGCGGCCCTGCCGGCGCCGACCGTGGTGACCGCCGTCGTCGTAATGCCGACCGCGCTCCCGGCCAGGGTGAGGCTACCGCCGCTCCCGCCGAGTCCGCACCGGCTGAGTCCGCTGCTGCAGCGGAAGGAGGACAGGCTTAAATGCTTATCCCACGTCGAGTAAAGTTCCGCAAGCAGCACCACCCCGGTCGTTCGGGCGCTGCTACCGGCGGCACGCAGGTCAGCTTCGGTGAGTGGGGTATCCAGGCTCTGAGCCCGGCATACGTCACCAACCGCCAGATCGAATCTGCGCGTATTGCAATGACCCGTCACATCAAGCGTGGCGGAAAGGTGTGGATCAACATCTACCCGGACCGTCCGCTGACCAAGAAGCCTGCTGAAACCCGTATGGGTTCCGGTAAGGGTTCCCCTGAGTGGTGGGTAGCCAACGTCAAGCCGGGCCGTGTTCTTTTCGAACTCTCCGGTGTCAATGAAGAGGTAGCTCGCGAGGCCCTGCGCCTGGCGATCCACAAGCTGCCGTTGAAGGCACGTATCGTGCGTCGTGAGGGTGGTGAATAGTCATGGCACTCGGTTCAAAGGAACTGGCAACCGACCAGCTGGATGGGTTCGATAAGGACCGTCTGGTGGAGGAACTCGCCAAGGCTAAGGAAGAGCTGTTCAACCTGCGCTTCCAGTCAGCCACCGGTCAGCTTGAAAACCACGGTCGCCTGCGCGCTGTGAAGCGGGATATCGCCCGCATCTACACCGTGCTGCGTGAGCGCGAGCTGGGAATTCGGCCCGACGTCGTTGCCCCGGTAGAAGAAGCAAAGACTGAAAAGGCCGGCAAGAAATCGAAGGGTTCCAAGGCTGCCTCCACGAAGGACGAAAAGTCCGTGGAAACACAGGCTTCTGAGGAGGATGCCAAATGAGTGAAGAGAAGAATGAGGCTGCAGTACTGGAGTCCTCAAAGCGCGGTTACCGCAAGACCCGCCGCGGCTACGTCGTCTCCGACAAAATGGAGAAGACCATCGTCGTCGAGGTTGAGGACCGCGTAAAGCACGGCCTCTACGGCAAGGTCATCCGCCGCACCTCGAAGGTCAAGGCCCATGACGAGCAGAACACCGCTGGTGTCGGCGACATGGTCCTGATCAGCGAGACCCGCCCGCTGTCCGCTACCAAGCGGTGGCGTCTGGTCGAGGTCATCGAGAAGGCCAAGTAAACCCTCGTTCACACGAGTCGTTTCACACCGAGCAGTCCCTCGTTCCGACAGGAGCGGGGGACTGCTTGCTTTTAAATCCGTGCTAGGATATTGAGTTTGTGTGGTGCCTTCCGTGCGCCATTCTGAAACCTCGTAAACAATCGTGCTCCGGCATAGTACTTCCCTGCGCCCCGCGCTTGGGAGGCAAATGCCTCGGGCACGGGCGTTTAGGCCCTCCACTGGCAAAATCCAGGTGGGTCCAGAGACACCCCGATCAACCGTTCCGCAAGGCTCATTCCGTATGCAGTATTTCGGTCTGAGAACCAGCGCGACGCAAGGAGTAAATAGTGATTCAGCAGGAGTCACGACTCAAGGTCGCCGACAACACTGGTGCTAAGGAAATCCTTACCATTCGTGTTCTCGGCGGTTCCGGACGTCGTTACGCAGGAATTGGTGACGTCATTGTCGCCACCGTCAAAGACGCTATCCCAGGTGGAAACGTCAAGAAGGGCGATGTGGTCAAGGCCGTCATCGTCCGCACCAAGAAGGAACGCCGCCGTGCGGATGGTTCCTACATCAAGTTCGACGAGAACGCAGCTGTCATCCTCAAGGGCGACGGCGATCCTCGTGGTACCCGCATCTTCGGCCCGGTCGGTCGCGAACTCCGCGACAAGCGCTTCATGAAGATCATTTCACTGGCTCCGGAGGTGCTGTAGTCATGGCTCAGACCCGTTCGAAGCTGAAGATCAAGAAGGGTGACCTCGTTCAGGTCATCACCGGCGCCAAGCAGGATCGCGGCGGAGACCGCGGCAAGCAGGGCAAGGTCCTCAAGGTATTCCCTGAGAGCAACCGTGTACTGGTCGAGGGCATCAACCGCATCACGAAGCACACCAAGGTCGGACAGTCGCAGCGCGGCACCAAGACCGGTGGCATCGAGACCGTTGAGGCCTCAATCCACATCAGTAACGTCGCAGTGGTAGACCCGGAGACCAAGAAGCCCACCCGTGTCGGCTACCGCACCGAAACCGTGGAGCGGGACGGCCGTGAGCGCACGGTCCGCATCCGCGTCGCCAAGGCATCAGGGAAGGATCTGTAATGACTGCTGAAGCCGTAGAAACAAAGATCACCCCCCGCCTGAAGACCCGCTACGCATCCGAGATCAAGTCGGCGCTGCTGGAGGAATTCAACTACAGCAACGTCAACCAGGTTCCCCGGCTCGTCAAGGTCGTTGTGAACATGGGTGTCGGAGATGCCGCCAAGGACTCCAAGCTCATCGACGGTGCGGTCCGCGACCTCACCCAGATCACCGGCCAGAAGCCGCAGGTCACCAAGGCACGCAAGTCCATCGCGCAGTTCAAGCTCCGCGAAGGCATGCCGATCGGTGCGCACGCCACGCTGCGCGGAGACCGCATGTGGGAATTCGTTGATCGCCTGGTCACGCTGGCACTGCCCCGTATCCGCGACTTCCGCGGCCTCAACGGGCGCCAGTTCGACGGCAACGGCAACTACACCTTCGGCCTCACGGAGCAGTCCATGTTCCACGAGATCGACCAGGACAAGATTGACCGTGTCCGCGGCATGGACATCACCGTTGTGACCACCGCCAAGACCGATGACGAAGGCCGCGCACTGCTCAAGGCGCTCGGCTTCCCGTTCAAATCCGAAGACTAATCAACTACGTTGCAGGTCCGTTCCGCGACGGCCAGCTGATGCTGGACTTCGCCGGAGACCGGAAACCGTTACGAGGAAGGGCTAGAGCCCAATGACAATGACAGATCCAGTTGCAGACATGCTTACGCGTCTCCGCAACGCCAACTCGGCATATCACGACACCGTGTCCATGCCATACAGCAAGCTGAAGGCACGCGTTGCCGACATCCTGAAGGCCGAAGGCTACATCGCCGGCTGGAAGGAAGAAGAGGCTGAGGTAGGCAAGAAGCTCACCATCGACCTCAAGTTCGGTCCCGACCGTCAGCGCTCCATCGCGGGCATCCGGCGCATCTCCAAGCCCGGTCTGCGCGTGTACGCAAAGTCCACCAACCTGCCGCACGTTCTGGGCGGGCTGGGCATCGCCATCCTGTCCACGTCCTCCGGTCTGCTCACAGACCGCCAGGCAGCCAAGAAGGGTGTAGGTGGGGAAGTCCTCGCCTACGTCTGGTAGCGGGAAAGGGAAAGAGAAACATGTCACGTATTGGACGTCTCCCCATCACCGTGCCTGCAGGCGTAGAGGTCAAGGTCGACGGCAATGTTGTATCCGTCAAGGGTTCCAAGGGCGAGCTGAGCCACACTGTAGCCAGCCCGATCCAGGTTTCGCTTGAGGAAAGCACCATCACCGTCTCCCGCCCGAATGACGAGCGCGAAGCGCGTTCGCTGCACGGCCTGACCCGCACCCTGATCTCCAACATGATCGTTGGAGTTACCGAGGGCTACAAGAAGAACCTCGAGATCGTCGGCACCGGTTACCGTGTGCAGGCCAAGGGTTCCGACCTGGAGTTCGCGCTGGGCTACAGCCACCCTGTACCCGTCAAGGCACCGGAAGGCATCACGCTGACCGTAGACAGCCCCACCAAGGTTTCTGTCTCCGGCATCAACAAGCAGCAGGTCGGCGAAGTTGCTGCGAACATCCGCAAGCTGCGCCGTCCGGATCCCTATAAGGGCAAGGGCATCCGCTATGCGGGCGAAGTTATTCGCCGCAAGGTCGGAAAGGCTGGTAAGTAACCATGACACTGAGCATCAACAAGAAGCGCACGTCGAAGAGCAAGTCCGCCCAGCGCGGACGCCGTCACCTTCGCGTCCGCAAGCGCATCACCGGTACCGCTGTTCGCCCCCGCCTGGTGGTCAATCGTTCAGCCCGTCACGTATTCGTGCAGGTTGTCGACGACACCAAGGGCATCACCGTTGCATCGGCGTCGACCCTCGAGGCCGACCTGCGTTCGTTCGACGGTGACAAGACTGCCAAGGCCAAGCGCGTTGGCGAGCTCGTCGCTGAGCGGGCAAAGGCTGCAGGCATTGAGGCAGTCGTCTTCGACCGTGGTGGTAACAAGTACCACGGCCGGGTTGCCGCAATCGCAGACGGCGCACGTGAAGGTGGGCTGGCACTGTGACCGAGCAGAACAACGCAAAGGAAGCCTCATTGAACACCGCAAAGGCTGAGCAGCCTGCAACTGACGCTCCCGCGGCTGAGTCCACCGAGACGGCGTCGGCAACCGACGGCCGCGGCGGACGTCGTGGAGAGCGCGGCGGACGCGATGGCGGCCGTGGCGGTCGCGATGGCGGCCGTGGCGGACGTGACGGCGGCCGCGGCGACGACAAGGACAAGTTCGTAGAGCGCGTCGTGTCGATCAACCGTGTCGCGAAGGTCGTCAAGGGCGGCCGTCGCTTCAGCTTCACCGCACTCGTTGTTGTCGGCGACGGCAACGGCATGGTCGGCGTGGGCTACGGCAAGGCCAAGGAAGTTCCCTCGGCTATCTCCAAGGCAGTCGAGGAAGCCAAGAAGTCCTTCTTCAAGGTTCCCCGCATCGGCGGCACCGTTCCCCACCTGGTTCAGGGTGAGGCAGCGGCCGGCGTCGTGCTCCTGCGTCCGGCATCGCCGGGTACCGGTGTAATCGCCGGTGGTCCTGTGCGCGCCGTACTGGAATGCGTCGGTATCCACGACGTTCTCTCCAAGTCGCTGGGTTCCTCCAACGCCATCAACATTGTTCACGCAACCGTTGACGCGCTGAAGCGGCTCGAAGAGCCTCAGGCAGTGGCTGCACGCCGCGGCCTGCCGCTGGACGAGGTTGCCTCAACATCGATGCTGCGCGCAATGCAGGATCAGAAGGCAGGTGCGTAATGGCAACTCCGAAGCGTCTGGTTGCCAGCTCCGCAAAGCTGGAAATCACACAGATCAAGTCCGTCATCGGCGGTAAGCAGAACCAGCGGGACACCCTTCGTTCACTCGGCCTGAAGCGGATCGGACACACCGTTGTCCGCAACGCTGACGAGGTGACCGTAGGCATGGTCAACACGGTTCCGCACCTCGTGAAGGTTGAGGAGGCCAAGTAATGGCAGAGAAGAAGACGGTGGAGGAATCCACCGAGACGAAGCCGGCCCGCAAGCCTGCTGCCAAGGCTGCTGCAGCTCAGGAAACTACTGAGAGCACGCCTCGCGTCCACGCGCTGAAGGTACACCACCTTCGTCCCGCCCCCGGAGCCAAGACCGCCAAGACCCGCGTTGGTCGTGGTGAAGGCTCCAAGGGTAAGACCGCCGGCCGTGGTACCAAGGGCACCAAGGCACGCTACTCGGTCAAGGCAGGTTTCGCAGGCGGCCAGCTGCCGCTGCACATGCGCCTGCCGAAGCTGCGCGGCTTCAAGAACCCGTTCCGCGTTGAGTACCAGGTAGTCAACCTGGACAAGCTCAACGAGCTGTACCCCGAAGGCGGCGAGGTGTCGGTAGACAGCCTGATCGCCAAGGGCGCAGTGCGCAAGAACCAGCTCGTCAAGGTGCTGGGAACGGGCGACATCGCGGTCAAGGTGGACGTCAAGGTTCACGCCGTGTCCGCCAGCGCTGCCGAGAAGATCACCGCCGCAGGCGGTTCGGTCTCCGGCCTCTAGTTCCCAGCGTCGCTTTCCCGCCGTCGTCCGCCGGTTCGTCCTTTGGACAGCCTGACGACGACGGCGGGGGAGCCGACTGTGATCTAGCTCATGAAGCAACTAGACTCTTGGTGGGCCGGGATCCCCGGCTCGCCGGGAGTCTGTTTCGTTTAACAGGCTTCGTTTGATGCCCGGGTTCTCGCCTGCCCGGTTCCAGCCGTTAGACTCGGTTGGTGTGTATCGCCCGCGTAGGGCCACTAAGACTTAATCAGGAGGACGCTTGCTTAGCGCTATTGGCCGGGCTTTCCGGACGCCAGACTTGCGGCGCAAGCTGTTGTTCACGCTGGGAATCATCACCATCTTCCGTTTGGGTGCATTCATCCCGGCGCCCGGTGTTGACTACGGCAACGTGCAGCAGTGTTTGCAGCTCGGCAACACAGAGGGCGGCCTCTACCAGTTTGTGAACCTCTTCAGCGGCGGAGCCCTGCTACAGGTGTCCGTGTTCGCGCTGGGAATCATGCCCTACATCACGGCCAGCATCATCACCCAGCTGCTCCGAGTAGTTATCCCGCGCTTCCAGGAACTTCACCAGGAGGGTGCGCAGGGCCAGGCCAAGCTGACCCAGTACACGCGCTACCTGACCATCGCCCTTGGGCTCCTCAACGCCACGACGCTGGTGTCGCTGGCGCGGTCGGGTGCCTTGCTGGGCAATTGTCCGGTGCCGATCATCCCGGATGACAGCCTCATCACCATCATCCTCCTCATCATCACCCTCACGGCCGGTACCGGCCTGATCATGTGGCTGGGCGAGCTGATCACCGAGCGCGGCGTCGGAAACGGTATGTCGCTGCTCATCTTCACCGCCATCGCGGCCGGATTCCCCACCTCGCTGGGCGAGATCCTGCGCACCCAGGGCTGGAACGTGTTCATCGGAGTCCTGGTGATCGGCGTGTTCGTGGTCATGCTCGTGATCTTCGTCGAGCAGTCCCAACGCCGCATCCCGGTGCAGTACGCAAAGCGCATGATCGGCAGGCGCACCCTGGGCGGCAGCAGCACCTACATTCCGATCAAGGTCAACATGGCGGGCGTTATCCCCGTGATCTTCGCATCGTCGATGCTGTACCTGCCGTCGCTGATCGCGCAGTTCAACACCCCTACCGACGGCCAGACGCCGCCGCCGGAATGGGTCAACTGGATCACCACCTACCTCACCACCGGTGACCACCCCCTCTACATGGCGCTCTACTTCGCGATGATCGTGTTCTTCACGTACTTCTACGTGGCTATCACCTTCAACCCGGAGGAAGTCTCGGAGAACATGAAGAAGTACGGCGGCTTCATCCCGGGGATCCGGGCTGGGCGGCCCACGGCGGAGTACCTGCAGTACGTCCTGTCCCGCATCACCTTGCCCGGTGCGATCTACCTCGGCATTGTTGCGCTCATTCCGTTGATCGCGCTCGTAGCCATCAACGCGAACCAGAACTTCCCGTTCGGCGGAACCTCCATCCTCATCATGGTTGGCGTGGGTCTTGAGACGGTGAAGCAAATTGACGCGCAGCTGCAGCAGCGCCACTACGAAGGACTATTGCGATGACACGGATGCTCATCATTGGACCCCCCGGATCAGGCAAGGGAACCCAGGCAGCTCGTATCTCCGAGCGGCTCGGCGTTGTGGCCATCTCCACCGGCGACATCTTCCGCGAGAACGTCAAGAACGAGACGCCTTTGGGTATTGAGGCGAAGAAGTACATGGATGCCGGTGACTTCGTCCCGGACAGCGTCACCAACAACATGGTGCGCGCGCGCCTCAATGAGGACGACACCCTGGACGGTTTCCTGCTGGACGGGTATCCCCGTACGGCAGCACAGGTGACCGAGCTTGACGACATCCTGCAGGCGAACGACCTCGCACTCGACGTCGTACTCCAGCTCACTGCCGACGACGAGGAACTCGTTCGCCGGCTCCTGAACCGCGCACGGCTCGACGGCCGTTCGGATGACAACGAAGTTGTCATCCGGCACCGCCTTGACCTCTACCACGAGCAGACAGAGGCAGTCGTTTCCCAGTACGAGGCACGTGGCATCGTCACACGCGTAGACGGCATCGGCGCGATCGATGAGGTCACCGAGCGCGTCATGACCGCTCTGAAGGTCAGCCAGTAGTCGTGATGTTTCGTCAGCAGCGGGTCGAATACAAGTCGGCAGACCAGATCCGGATCATGCGCGAAGCGGGCCTTGTGCTTTCCGAGGCACTGGACCGTACGGTAGCCGCTGCCCGCGTGGGCGTGACCACCCGCCAGCTCGACGCTGTGTTCGCCGGTGTCCTCAAGGAGGCCGGCGCCACGTCGAACTTCCTCGGCTACCACGGCTTTCCCAACAGCATCTGCACTTCCGTGAACCATGAGGTGGTCCACGGCATCCCCGGTGACTACGTTTTGGAGGACGGCGACATCATCTCGATCGACGGCGGCGCTGTGGTTCGCGGCTGGCACTCCGACTCCGCGCGCACGGTCATTGTGGGTACGCCCCGGCCGGAGGACGTCCGTCTGTCGAAGGTTACCGAGGAAGCCATGTGGCGGGGGATCGCTGCTCTGGCCAACGGTAAGTACGTGGGCGATATCGGGGCAGCCATCGACGACTACGTGTCGTCGGTCGAGGGCCCGGAGCTTGGAATCCTGCAGGACTACGTTGGCCACGGCATTGGTACGCAGATGCACCAGTCCCCGGACGTGCTGAACTACCGCAGCAGCCACCGCGGTCCCAAGATCAAGCCGGGCCTCTGCCTGGCGATCGAACCGATGCTGGTTCAAGGCCGCCTGGAGACTTCTGTCCTGGAGGACGACTGGACTGTGGTCACCGTTGACGGCAAGCGCGCCTGCCAGTGGGAACACACCGTGGCAGTGCACGACGCCGGCATCTGGGTTCTCAGTGCAGCCGACGGCGGTGCGGCGAAGCTCGCGGAGCTGGGCGTCGTCGTCGTTCCGCTCGACTGAAGTAGCCGCATCCAGGTGCTCATCGGATGATCAAGTCAGCCCGCTTCCTGCAGAGGAGGCGGGCTGATTTAACTTATCGGGCGCCGTAGCGTAAAGTTGATTGCTGGTTGTCTCTACTCCTGCGCCCTTTCGCGCCCAACGTCGGTTCGGTCATTCTGTATGGAATTCATATGGAATGCTGTCCCGCCCGGTGTGCGCCGCAGATACGCGGTCAGTTCCGACAATCAAAACCCCAAGACCGTCCGCCCCGCAAGTGGCGGCACAGAAGTTAGCGGAGGATATGGCCAAGAAAGACGGTGTCATTGAGATTGAAGGCACTGTGAACGAGGCTCTGCCCAACGCGATGTTCCGCGTTGAGTTGGCCAACGGACACATTGTTCTAGCCCACATCTCGGGAAAGATGCGTCAGCACTACATTCGAATCCTCCCCGAGGACCGGGTGGTAGTGGAGCTTAGCCCTTACGACCTCACACGTGGTCGTATTGTCTACCGCTACAAGTAGACGGTTCTGAGTATTTAGTTCCGAGCCTCCCGGCCCACCGGACGCGGAGGCAACACTGCAACAACTGCAAGAACGCAAAGGAAAACCATGAAGGTACAGCCGAGCGTGAAGCGGATTTGCGACAAGTGCCAGGTGGTTCGCCGCAAGGGCAACGTACTCGTAATCTGCGAAAACCCGCGCCACAAGCAGCGCCAGGGCTGAATCCTCTTTTCGAGGGTCACCCACGCGTAGTAACACCACAATAAAAAAGCAGTGCAGGGCTTGTCCATGAGGCGAGTCCACACCCCCGGTACGGAGGCCGGGGACCGGAGCAATCCGGGTCGCACTGTTTCAGACCTCCGGTCATCAAAAGGAGAACCGCCACTATGGCACGTCTCGCTGGCGTAGACATCCCCCGCGAAAAGCGGGTAGTCATTGCGCTTACCTACATCTACGGCGTGGGCAAGACCCGTGCAGACCAGACGCTCGCCGAAACCGGGATTGACCCGAACACGCGCGTGAAGGATCTGACTGACGCTGAGCTCGTCCAGCTTCGCGATTACATCGAAGGCAACTACAAGGTCGAGGGTGACCTCCGCCGTGAGGTAGCTGCAGACATCCGCCGCAAGGTTGAGATCGGCAGCTACGAGGGTCTCCGGCACCGCCGCGGCCTTCCTGTGCGCGGACAGCGCACCAAGACCAACGCTCGTACCCGCAAGGGCCCGAAGCGCACCGTCGCAGGCAAGAAGAAGGCCGGACGCTGATTCAGCGCTCCACCCTCAACTCCCTCTTTTCTAAAACTTTGTAGGAGAAGTAATGCCCCCCAAGACTCGTGGAGCGGTGCGCAAGCCGCGTCGCAAGGACAAGAAGAATATCGCCTTCGGCCAGGCGCATATCAAGAGCACGTTCAACAACACCATCGTCTCGATCACGGACCCCAGCGGAGCAGTTATCTCCTGGGCTTCCGCTGGCGAGGTCGGATTCAAGGGCTCACGCAAGTCCACCCCTTACGCTGCGCAGACTGCTGCAGAGGCCGCTGCAAAGCGCGCCCAGGAGCACGGCGTGCGCAAGGTCGACGTTTTCGTGAAGGGTCCGGGATCCGGACGCGAGACCGCGATCCGTTCGCTGCAGGCTGCCGGCCTCGAGGTCGGATCCATCCAGGACGTCACCCCCAGCGCTCACAACGGCTGCCGCCCGCCGAAGCGCCGCCGCGTCTAGTAGCTTCCTTGGCTCCAGGTTCGCCCGTGCTCCATTCGGGGTGCGGGCGTACCTGGGGCTGACTGTCGTTTAGCTACTGAGTCCTGCTCTCTAGCTTTCCCTTTCCACCATTTGTGTTGCGTCATATAGCGGATGCTCCCTGAAAGGAAATGTAAGTGCTCATTGCACAGCGCCCCACCCTGACTGAAGAAGTAGTCGCCGACAACCGCTCGCGGTTCGTCATCGAACCGCTGGAGCCCGGTTTCGGCTACACCCTCGGCAACTCGCTGCGTCGCACGCTGCTGTCCTCGATTCCCGGAGCGGCTGTCACCAGCATCCGGATTGACGGCGTCCTGCACGAATTCACCACCGTTCCCGGTGTGAAGGAAGACGTCACCGAGATCATCCTGAACATCAAGAACCTCGCGGTGTCCTCCGAGCACGACGAGCCCGTGGTCGCCTACCTGCGCAAGCAGGGACCCGGCGTCGTGACCGCGGCTGACATTGCTCCTCCGGCAGGTGTGGAGTTCCACAACCCGGACCTGCACATCGCTACCCTGAACTCGAAGGGCAAGTTCGAGCTCGAACTGACCATCGAGCGTGGCCGTGGCTACGTGTCCGCTTCGCAGAACAAGTCCGGCGATTCCGAGATCGGCCGCATCCCGGTCGACTCCATCTACTCGCCGGTTCTCAAGGTGACTTTCCGCGTGGAAGCCACCCGTGTCGAGCAGCGCACCGACTTCGACCGCCTGATCGTCGACGTCGAAACCAAGGACGCCATCGCACCGCGCGACGCCGTTGCATCGGCCGGCACCACCCTGGTTGAACTGTTCGGCCTTGCCCGCGAGCTGAACACCGCCGCTGAAGGCATCGAGATCGGCCCGTCGCCAACTGACGCCGCCCTCGCCGCCGACATGGCCCTCCCGATCGAGGATCTCGAACTTACCGTTCGTTCCTACAACTGCCTCAAGCGTGAGGGCATCCACACCGTGGGTGAACTCGTTGCCCGCTCCGAGGCTGACCTGATGGACATCCGTAACTTCGGTGCCAAGTCCATCGATGAGGTCAAGGCAAAGCTGGTTGAGCTGGGTCTGTCCCTGAAGGATTCCCCTCCAGGATTCGACCTTGCAGCCCGCGCAGCTGCGATTGAAGAGGACGACGACGCCTACGGCGACGACGCTCTCTAAAACGTTAGAAACCTGGCGCCGCTAAGGATGCGGCCTCGGGCACATTTATGAGGAGATAACACATCATGCCCACACCCACAAAGGGCCCACGCCTCGGTGGCGGTCCGGCGCACGAGCGCCTGATGCTCGCCAACCTGGCCGCCTCGCTGTTCGAGCACAAGCGCATCACCACCACGGTGACCAAGGCAAAGCGGCTCCGCCCCTACGCTGAGCGCCTGATCACCTTCGCAAAGAAGGGCGACCTGGCTTCGCGTCGTCGTGTCCTGGCTGTCATCAGCAACAAGGGCGTCGTCCACGAGCTGTTCACCGACATCGCACCGGCTGTAGCCAACCGCGAGGGTGGCTACACCCGCATCACCAAGATCGGCAACCGTAAGGGCGACAACGCTCCCATGGCTGTCATCGAGCTGGTGCTTGAGGCTGTTTCCCCCAAGCAGGCCGTTGTCGCTGAGGCTTCGAAGGCTGCCGGCAACGCCGCTGCCCGCGATGCTGCAGCTGCTGCCCCGGTTGAGTCCGCAGATTCGCCTGAGTCGGCAGATTCGCCGGAGTCGGCAGAGTCCGCTCCTTCGGCTGACGAGGTTGCTGCTGAGGACACCACGGTAAGCGCCTCTGAGGGCGACGCCGAGGAAACCGTCGTCGTTGAAGAAGGCTCCGTGCCGGAGGAAGACGAGAAGAAGTAATTCTTCTGCTCCCTTCCTGAAGTACATGAACGAACAAATGCCCGTCACCCCGTCCGTGGGTGACGGGCATTTGCGTGTCCGGATAGATATTGCGTACGACGGCGGCCCCTTCTCCGGGTGGGCGGTTCAGCCCGGTCTGCCGACAGTCCAGGGCACGGTGGAGTCGGGGCTGGAGCTGCTGTTCCGGCGCCCGGTCCGGCTGACCGTCGCCGGACGGACCGACGCCGGCGTTCATGCCCGCGGTCAGGTTACTCACATAGATCTTGAGCCGGAGGAATGGTTCGCCCTGACCCGGGGCAAGGACATTGACCCCGCGCTTGCCCTGAAGCGGCGTCTGCAGGCCACCGTCAACCGCTTCCTTCCCCCGAGCGCCGCCGCGCGCACGGTATACGCGGGGAACCCGGCGTCGCCCGTCGTCGTGCGCGCCGTCAGCCTTGCTCCGGTGGGGTTCGACGCCCGCTTTTCTGCGCTGTGGCGCCGCTACAGCTACCGCATTGCCGACCGTTCCGAGCTGCAGGATCCGCTCAACCGCTCCACAGTGCTATGGCACTCCGAGGAGCTGGACGAGAGGCTCCTCAACGAAGGTGCCGGTGCGCTGCTCGGCCTGCAGGACTTCCTGGCCTTCTGCAAGCCGCGCGTCGGCGCTACGACGGTGCGTCAGCTGCAGCGGTTCGAGTTTGAACGCGAGCCGGACGGCATCCTCAGGGTGACCATCCAGGCCGATGCGTTCTGCCACAATATGGTGCGCGCCCTGATTGGGTCGGCTCTTCGCGTGGGAAGCGGTGAGGAACTGCCGCAGTGGCTGGGGGAGCGCCTGCGCTCACGGCGGAAGGACTCACGGTCCGTCCTCGCACCGGCGCACCCGCTGGTCCTGGAGGAAGTGCGCTACCCCGACGACGCCGCGGAGCTGGCTCTGCGGGCGGAACTCACCCGCGCGAAGCGGGACGGCGCTTAACACCACCGCGGCGAAGGCGAGCCCTTTCCCGGCTAGTTCTGTTCGGTCCTGGTCTGTTCCGAGCGGTGCAGGGGGAGCGTCACCGTGAAAGTGGT
>NZ_JAPSHV010000039.1 GCF_031179385.1 Arthrobacter sp.
TCCGGCTGGCCGGCCATGGCAAGCGCGAGCATGGCCCGCTGTGCCATCCCGCCGGAGAGCTGATGCGGGTACGAGCGCGCACAACGGGTCGGATCCTCGAACCCGGCGTCGGAAAGCAGCCTCAGTGTCTGCGCTTTGGCAGCTCGTCCGCGCAGTCCGCGGTGCAGTTTCAGCGGCTCAGCGAGGTGGCGTCCGATCGTCATCCTCGGATTCAACATGCGCTTCGGCTGCTGATACAGCATGCCCAGCCGGCCGCCGCGAATACGGTTGAGCTCCTTGTCTTCACAGCTCAGGAGTTCTGTCCCGCCGAGCCGGATAGAGCCGGACGCAACACGGATCCCGGGCGGAAGCAATCCCAGCACCGACAGCGCAGTCATGGTTTTACCGCTTCCGGAGGCCCCCACCAAGGCCACCATCTCACCCGGCTCGACGGAGAGCCCGACGCCGGAAAGCAGCAGCGGAGGAACCCCGGCTTCTGCGGACGGCAGCAGCGGAGGAACCCCGCCTTCTCCGGACGGCAGCCGAGCAGCCGGCCCGGTGCTGGACCCGGCGAGGCTGAGACCCTCGATGGACAGACCCTCACCCATGGCCGGCAGCCGCCGTCGGAACTGATGCGGCGAGCAGCAATGTGCTGCCCGACATACGTGCCAGATGCTGGCCGAGAAGCGTCACGCAGAGCGCGACGACGAAGATGACCAGGCCCGGGGCGAGCATGGTCATGGGCGACCTTACTGCGTAGGGTTGGGCGGCGGCGAGCATCGACCCCCAATCCGACTGCGGAGGTTGCACCCCCAGGCCCAGGTAGGAGAGGGCGCCGACACTGATGAGGAACTGGCCGAAGCGGAGGGTGGCCTGCCCGAGCAGAGGTCCAGCAAGATGGGGCAGGATATGCCGCAGCACTATGAACCAGGGCGGGCACCCCAGCACCCTGGCTGCGTCCATGAACCCGCGCGCCGAGACGTCGTAGGCCAGTGCCCTGGCCAGCCTGGCGAAGGGTGTCCAGCCGGTCACGGTCAGGGCAAGCAGCAGTGATGGGTACCCCGCGCCAAGCGCCGCAACCAGGAACAGTGCAATCACCATTTCCGGCATCGCCAGCAGAACGTCACTGGTACGGGTGAAAAACTCGTCGAGCCATCCGCGCCGGCGTGCACTAAGCACACCGATTGCTGTGCCGATTGCCGCGGTAAGTACGGTGGCAAGGGCTGCGATGGTCAGTGAGAAGCGGCCGCCGTCGAGCAGTCGGCTCAGGGTGTCACGGCCCAGGTGGTCCGTGCCCAGCCAGTGTGAAGCACCAGGCGGAGCAAGCCGGGATACGAGATCCTGCTCGGCCGGCGGATAGGGCGCAATCCAGGCGCCGAGGGCGACTGACAGTACGATGAGCGCGAGCACGGCGGTCGCGATGCGAAGGTGCACCGGCAGACGGCCCACTGCCCGGGTGAGCTTACGCATGGCGCATCCTGACCTGTGGGTTGAGGAGTCCGTGCACAAGGTCGGCCGCAGTGGTCAGCACCACCGCAAGCCCGACGACGAGGACGACCGCGCCCTGCGCCAGCGGAATGTCGCTGTTCAGCACGCCGTCAAAAAGCAGGCGCCCCATGCCCGGAATGGCGAAGATCACCTCAATGATGACCGATCCTCCCAGAAGACCTGCGAACCAGACGGCAACCAGCGTCGTCAGCGGGAGCAGTCCGTTGGGAATGACGTGCTTCCGCACGGTGTCGAAGCGGCTGAGCCCCCTGGCCCGTGCGGCCACCACGTGGTCTGCTGCCAGGGCCTCAAGCATCCCGTCGCGTACCGCAGACGTGAAATGGCTTGTGGGGCGCAAGGCGAGGACCGCGACCGGCAGCACAGCCGACGTCGGGCCCTCCCACCCTGCCGACGGCAGCACGGAGAGCTGGATCGCGAAGACCAGGACGAGCATCGGCGCCAGCCAGTATTCGGGCATGGCGATGAAGGCCTGGTTGAGCGCGGTGATGGCCTTGTCCGCCGCACGGCCCTCTGTGAGGGCCGCCGTAACGCCGAGGACCACGGACACCATGGCGGCCGCGGCAAGAGTCATGACCACGAGGCTGAGAGTGATCCAGAGGGCGGGCAGTACCTGCTCCACCACGGGGGTGCGGCTCGTGTAGGACAAGCCCATATCTCCGCGAATTAGCTGACCCAGCCAGCGCAGATACTGGGTCCAGAGCGGGTCCTGAAGCCCCAGTTGAAGGGACAGGGATTCGACGGCGGATCCGTCCACCATGTCGCCGGACACCCTGGAGCGGATGATCTTCCGCACTGGATCGCCGGGCGTGACATAAGGGATTAGAAAGACCGCGAAAGACGCCAGGAGAACGGCCGCCACCAGGGCAGCCGTTCTCCTGGCGAGGAACAGCATCATGAGCGGCCCTGATCTTCGGGCCTACGCGGGAGGGCCATGGTCAGGACGCAGACTTGGCCGTCTCCGCACGGAGCACGTACCGGGACAGCGGATCCTGCACGTGGGCCTGCAGATCGGTGCGCACGGCGTCGATAGCCTGCTCATTGACGAGCCAGATGTTCACGGCCTCGTCCTGGAGGATCTGCCCGGCTTCGGCGTAGAGCGTGTAACGCTCGGCGGCGTCGGCCGTGGTGGCGGCTTGCGCCACCAACTTGTCGTACTCCGGGTTGCAGAAGTGGCTCAGGTTGTAGCTGCCTTCACACGTGTAGTCAGCGGTGAGGAACCCGATGGGATCGGCGATGTCGATCAGGCGGTTGCGCTGGCTCAGGACCATGTCATAGTTGCCGGACAGCAGGTCCGGTTCCACAGCGGCGTACTCCTTGGTCGTGATCTTCACGGGAACACCGACCGTCTTCAGGTTCTCCTGGATGACGGTGGCCACATCGGCGAACTCTGCGCGCTCCACGATGGCGACGATCTCGAGCGGACGGTCGGCGCTGTAGCCGGCGGAGGAGAGTAGCTCCTTGGCGGCACCAACGTCCTGCTGCGGCACCGCTGCGCCTTCTATAGCCCAAGGCTCCGACGGGGCGAAGGGACCGGTTGCCGGGATTGCGGCGCCTTCATAAACGCTCGCGGCCAGTGCTTCCAGGTCCAGGGCTGAGCGGACGGCTTTACGGAAGTCGACGTCGTCGAACGGCGCCCTGCCGTTGTTCATGTACAGCGTGGCGGTTCTCGGCGAATCGGCCTTCAGGACACTCACGTTCGGGTCGGCTTCAAGGGCCGCCAGGCCGGAGACTGGGATGGAGAGGGAGACGTCCGCTTCACCGGTCTGAATCTGGGCGGTGCGTGTGGCGCCGTCGGTGATGAACCGGATCTCGGCGCCGGCGAGCTGCACCTCACCGCCCCAATAGTCCTCGTTGCGGTCAACCGTTAACGACTGTTTGGGTTTTTCGGACACGGGCTCGAACGGCCCTGTGCAGTGGCCGAACGGGTCTACCGTTTCACCCTCGAAGGCCGCAGGCGACAGGATCCCGGTGTTGACGCTGGCCAGACGGTAAGGAACCAGCGGACTCTCGGTAGGGGTGGTGATACGAACCGTGGACTCGTCTACCGCAGTGACTTCGCTGACCACGGTGGTGCTGAAGGCGCGGGCTGGAACTTCGGCGTCGAGCACGTTCTGCAGTGAACCGACCACAGCGGCAGCATCGAGCACAGTGCCGTCCTGGAACGTGACGCCCTCGCGAATGGTGAAGTCCCACTCAAGCGGTGAAACCTGTGTCCATTCGGTTGCGAGGGACGGAACGATCTTCCCCTGCTCCTCGTCATATCGGGTCAGTGTCTCCAGACACCCGGACAGGGAGAGGATGTAGGCAGCGTCGCTCTCGAGCGCCCAGTCGGCGACGGGCGCGCGGAAGTTATTGACCACGATCCGCTGGTCCGGGTCAGCAGCCTCGCCCGCGCTGCCCGACGTGCCGCTGAAGGTGCAGCCGGAGATGGACAGCAGGGCAACAAGCCCCAGGGAAACGGACGCGAGTGAAGTGCGCAACGGGAAACCACCTAGCTAAAGCGTCTGCTGATATCTCAGCTGCAGACACGGGAGAAACGGCCGGAGGGCCAAGGCAAGTGTAGGCAAACCTAACTTGCCGCCCAAAAAACACTTCATCAGGCCGTCATCAAACCGGCCTCGCAGCTTACTCCCCGCGGGAGATAGCGATCATGTCCTCGCGCGGAACAAGCTTCACTCGTTCGCGAACCAGCTCAGGGAGGCTGGCGTCGTCGTGCATATAGTTGGCACCCAACTTCATCTCGTGGGCATCCAGCCGAAGCCAGCCTTCCCAGGTGGTGTACCGGACGCCGCGCTCCTCAAGGAGGTTGATGATGGCGTCCTCGGATGGGTGCTCGGCGGGCGGGAGGTTCAGGCGGTCCTCGAGGAGAAAGCCGATGGTTTCGAGCGCGTCGCCCTTGGTGTGGCCGATCAGCCCGACCGGTCCGCGCTTGATCCAGCCCGTGCAGTAGATCCCCGGAACCGGGTTGCCCGACTCGTCAATGACGCGGCCGCCCTCGTTGGGGATGACGCCGTTCTGCTCGTCGTAACCGACCTCCGGCAGCTCAGATCCGAAATAGCCGATCGCGCGATACACGGCCTGGACCGTGTAGTCGAGGTACTCCCCGGTCCCCTCGACTCCGCCGGTGCCGTTGAGGCGGGTGCGCTCGAAGCGGATGTTCGCCACCTTCCCCGGAGTTTCAGGGGAATCGGTGATTTCGACCGGGCTGTGCAGGAAGTGCAGGTGCAGGCGGCGCGAGGCTGTGAACTCGGAGGGGTCCTCCGGCTGTTCGACGAGCCAGTTGGTCAGCGTCTTGACCATGGTCTTGGTCTGGTTGTTGCTGGCGATCTGCTGCTCGGATGCTTCGTCAAAGTCGAAGTCCTCCGGGTAAAGCACGATGTCGACGTCACGGGAGTGCGAAAGCTCGCGCAGCTCGAGCGGCGTGAACTTCACCTGCGCCGGGCCGCGGCGGCCGAAGACGTGCACGTCCGTCACCGGAGACCGCTTCAGTGCGGCGTAGACGTTGGCCGGAATCTCGGTCACCAGGAGGTCGTCGGCGTGCTTGGACAGGACGCGGGCGATGTCCAGCGCCACGTTGCCGTTACCGATGACGGCGATCTCCTTGGCGTCCAGCGGCCAGTCGCGGTCGACATCGGGGTGTCCGTCATACCAGGAGACGAAGTCCGCCCCGCCGAAGGATCCCTCGAGCTCCACGCCGGGGATGTTCAGATCGGCGTCCTTCACGGCACCCGTCGCGAAAATGACGGCGTCATAGAAGGTCCGGAAGTCTGACAATGTGAGGTCGCGGCCGTAGTTCACGTTGCCGAGGAAGCGGATGTCGCCGCGGTCCAGCACCTTGTGCAGTGCAGTGACAATGCCCTTGATGCGCGGATGATCCGGGGCCACGCCGTAGCGGATCAGGCCATACGGTGCCGGGTACTGGTCGAAGAGATCGATGGAGAGTTCGAAGTCTCCGCCCTTGACCTCCTGCGACTTGGTCAGGATGTCTGCGGCATAAACACCGGCCGGGCCTGCGCCGATGATGGCGACCCGAAGCGGACGGGCCGACGTCGTGCTGGACACTGATGCCTTCTTCCTGGTGGAGTACCTGGGAGCTTCCCCGGAGGGATGGGAACGCGCGCATTAGCGCACAGTTTCCTATTCTAAATCCCCGATTCGACCCGCGTCGAAACCAGTGGCGAGGCTCACCCGGAAGGCGGGTGGAATAGGAACAGCACGTCGACGGTTGGCACGCATGTGACCCGCACCCACAAGACACCGCGCCCCGCCCGCAGCGATAACGCCACGGGCATCCTGTTCGGCATCGGCGCCTACGGCTTGTGGGGCATGCTCCCCCTGTATTTCCTGATCCTGCTGCCGGCCACCGCCGTCGAGATCGTGGCGAACCGGGTGCTCTGGTCGCTGATCTTCTGTGCCCTGCTGCTCACAGTGCTGCGCTCCTGGAAGACGTTCCGCGTCGCCGTCTCCGACCGGCGGGTGCTCGGGACCCTGACGGTTGCCGCGCTGTTGATCGCCGTGAACTGGTTCGTCTACACCTACGGCGTCACCAACGGACATGCCATCGAAGCCTCGCTGGGCTACTTCATCAACCCCATCGTTTCGGTACTTCTCGGCGTCTTCGTGCTTCGCGAGAAGCTCCGCCCGCTCCAGTGGGCGGCCGTGGGGATGGGCGTTGTCGCCGTCGTCGTTCTGGCGGTTGGATACGGCAGCGTGCCGTTCATCGCCCTGACGCTTGCGTTCTCGTTCGGGCTCTACGGGTTCGTGAAGAAACGGGTCGGGCCGAGTGTCGACGCCGTTTCGAGCCTGAGCATCGAGACAGCGGTCCTAACGCCGATTGCCGCGGGGGTCATGATCTGGCTGACGGTTTCCGGCGGAGCGACGCTGACCACAGAGGGCCCGGGCCACTTCTGGATCATGGCCGCGTCCGGCATCATCACGGCCGTCCCGTTGATCTTCTTTGGCGCAGCAGCCCGGCGGCTGCCACTCACGACCATCGGAATGCTCCAGTACCTGGCACCGGTGTTGCAATTTATCCTCGCCCTCACCGTCTTCGGGGAGGAGATGCCGCTGGAGCGGTGGATCGGATTCGGCCTGGTATGGCTGGGCCTCGCGCTCCTTACCGTGGACATGGTCCGTACGGTCCGGAAGAACGCGAGGCCTCACCACCGCGAGCAGCTTGGGCAGCCCGCGGGCGTTTAGTTACTCGGCGACCTCCAGCGCGGGGGTGTCCTTGCGCAGCGTCTCGCCACGGAAGAACCCGGGGCGGGAGCGGCGGACGAACATCATGACGACCACGCCCAGTGCGATGATCCCGACGCCGATGACGAACACCAGGCCGACGCCGAAGATCTCCGAGCCGCTGCCGAATGCCGGATCCCAGCTGTCGACGGCGGTCTGCAGGAAGACAATCACCAGACCGATGCCGCCGAGCAGTGGGGCAAGGAAACGGAAGACGAAGTTACGCGCCGAGCTGAAGGCCGTCCGGCGGAAGTACCAGACGCAGGCGAGCGCGGTGAGTCCGTAGTAGAAGCAGATCATCAGGCCGAGCGCCATGATGGTGTCGTTCAGGACGTTGTCGCTGATGACGCGCATCAGGGAGTAGAAGCCCGCGGAGATGACGCCGGCAACCACAGTGGCGAAGACGGGCGAACGGAACTTCGGGTGAACCGTTGCGAACTTGTCCGGCAGTGCCTTGTAGTAGCCCATGGCGAGCAGGCTGCGTGCCGGTGACAGGAACGTCGACTGCAGGGACGCCGCGCAGCTGGACAGCACGGCAAGAGACAGCAGGATTGCGAACGGGCCCATGACCGGGGCTGCAAGCGCCGCGAAGACGTTCTCCGAGATGTCCGCATTGTTGAGGCCGAGGCCCTCCGTTCCGACTCCGGAGAACATCACCGTTGCAATTGCGCCGAGCAGGTAGATCCCCAGTACGACGACGGCGGTGCCCGCAGCTGCCAGGCCTGCGGTGCGCTTTCCGTCGCGGGATTCCTCGCTCACCGTGAGGCAGACGTCCCAGCCCCAGAAGGCGAAGATCGACAGTGAGAGGCCCAGCGCGAAGGCGGAGAAGCTCTCGATCGCGAAGGGGTTGAACCAATCCCAGCTGAATGAAATGGAGTCAGCTGCAGCACCCTGCTGAATGCGGCTGAAAGCGGCAACCACAAACCAGGCAAGAACAGCTACCTGGAGTCCGACGAGGGCGTACTGCACAGCCTTGGTGGTCTTCACGCCGCGGCAGGATACCCAGACCGCGGCACCCACGAAGACGAGGCAGGTCAGGATGTTCAGCCACCGAATGCTCGTCAGGTCCGCAATCGCATCCTGCCCGGTGAGCTGTGCAAGGAAGAGATAGAAGAAGTCGACGGCGACACCGGCCAGATTCGAAAGCACGATGATGTTAGCCGCGAGCAGCCCCCATCCGCCGATCCAGCCGATATACGGCCCGAAGGCCTTGGTCACCCAGGTGAAGGTGGTGCCGCTGTCCGGGGTGTCAGCGTTCAATTCCCGATACCCGAGGGCTACCAGGAACATCGGGATGAAGCCGACGATGAAGATTGCCGGCAGATGGACACCGATGCTCTGCACCGTGGGTCCAAGCGTGCTGGTCAGGACATAGGCGGGGGCAATGGTGGAAATACCGATGACGATGACGGCCAGAAGGCCGAGCTGCCCCGTCTTCAGTCCTTTGCCGGAGTAGGTGGGAGTGCTATTTGGATCGCCGGTGCGCACTTGCATAGTGCTCATGGGTTCCTTACCTCTTTGTTAGGAAAATATTTTGAGGACCGCCGTGTGGGGAAGCGGGTTTGCCACTGTCACCGGGATCACAAAACGAATTGCGTTCGTTTAGTATGCCGGTTTGAGCACTTGGACGCAATAGGACCTAGGGCGCCGACAACTCGGTTCCGCCAGTCCTTATCGACTTTCGTTAACTTAACGACTATCGTTATTAGCGATAACCGTTAACAACCGGAGGTCTCATGAACGCCGCGATACTGTCCGCCACTCCGCCCCGCGGAGCTCTTCGAGCCATGGAGAAAGGCGGCCTCATCACCGTGATGGTGCTGCTGGGCCTGGGGGTGACACTCCTCGCCGTCGTCATGGTCGTCGCCGTAGTTCTGGCCGCGAATGGAATGACATTCCTGTCACTGCCCTCCAGCACGTCGCCGGAAGGGCCCAATCTGCTCGGCAGCAACGTCACCGATGCCACCTTTGATTCCTTCTCGATGACGGTGCACGGCGTGAGCATCTCCGCGATGACACCGTGGATCTTCACCCTCATTCTGGGTTGCCTCGTTCTCGCCGCCACACTGGTGTTCTTTCTGGTGCTCGCCCTGCGGCTCTACCGGGGGCGTCCGTTCGGCCGGCTCATTACAGCCGGTCTCGCAACCATCGCCGTCGTGAACATCGCAGGTGCCTTCGTTTTTCCCGCGCTCTTCTCCGTCGCCTCGAGGTCAATCCTCCTGGACCTCGGGATTCCGCTCGACGGTGCGCCCTTCAAGGTCGGTTACCTCTTCACCGAGGCGGATATGGCGTCGCTCGTGGTCGGAGTGATCTGCGCGCTCTTCGCCGGTGCTTTCCACATCGGGACCCGGTTGCAGCGGGAGACGGAAGGGCTGGTGTGATGGGACACCGGCTTCAGCGTGCTGACCGGGGCGCGGCCCTGGGAGTCGCAGCGATCCTCGCGATCTCGGCAGTCACCCTTTCCGTCGCCGCGGCGCTCACCGTCGTAGCGCCCGGTCCCCTGACTCTCGATGTTCCGCTGGCGAACCTGCAGGCGCCGGCGCTAGGAGAAGGCGTTTCCGGCATCGACGGCGCTACTTACTCCGCAGCTGAGATCACGTTGAGTGACGTGACTGGCCAGGAGCGCTGGCTGCTCGGTTCGGCCTCGGCGCTGGGTTTTCTGGCGGCCATCATCGCAATCGGCACTGCCGCCTGGCTTGGTTGGCGGATCTTCCGGCGCACGCCGTTCACACGGCGCCTGCCCGGTCTGATCGCCGTGTCGGGAATCGCAATCATCGTGAGCGGCACACTGGGTTCGTTGCTGCAGGCCTTCGGAGTGCACGCGGTACTTGAGAGGATCGATGTACTCCCGCCGCGTCAGGACGGAAGCTTCTTCCTGATGGAGCTCGATCTCGCGCCGCTCGCCGTCGGACTTTGCGCGGCGCTGGTGGCCGGAGCATTCGAGGCCGGCTACCGCCTCAAACGCGACACCGACGGGCTGGTCTAGATGGGAATCAGGGAGTCGGAGGACACCGGAATTCATTGCCGCCTGGATGAATTGCTTGCCGCTCGTGGAATGACCCTGACCGAGCTCGGAAAACGGGTGGACATGAGCATTGTCAACCTGTCCATCCTCAAGAATGACCGGGCTCGGGCCATCCGCTTCTCGACCCTCCGAGCCATCTGCGAGGTTCTTGAGTGCGAGGTCGGTGACCTGCTCGAGATCGACCGCACAGGCGCCTGAGCGAACAGACGACAGCGGCCGGCCGGTACAGCCCGGATTGGGCTGCCCAGCCGACCGCCGTCGTCGTCGTCGCCGTCGTCGTCGTGCAGGAGCTTACGTGTTACTTGACCGCGCGGATCGCCGCTTCCAGGACGTCGAGGCCGTCGTTGAGGAGCTCCTCACCGATGACCAACGGAGGCAGCAGACGAATGACGTTGCCGTACGTGCCGCAGGTGAGGATGATGACGCCTTCCTGCAGGCACGCCGCTGCAATGGCCTTCGTCGCTGCGGCGTTTGGCTCCTTCGTGCCGGGCATCACGAACTCGACGGCGAGCATTGCACCGCGGCCGCGTACCTCACCGATGATCCCTGTCTCCTCCTGGAGTGCGCGCAGCCGGGGCACCACAATCTCCTCGATCCGCCGCGCACGCGCCGAAAGATCGAACTCGGTCATCGTGTCGATGGCGGCGAGCGCTGCAGCGCAAGCAACAGGGTTGCCGCCGTAGGTTCCGCCGAGACCGCCCGGGTGGACGGCGTCGAGCAGGTCGGCACGGCCGGTGACCGCCGAGAGCGGCATACCGCCGGCAATGCCCTTGGCCATGGTGATGAGGTCCGGGACCACACCGTCATGGTTCACCGCGAACCACTCGCCGGTGCGGCAGAAGCCCGACTGAACCTCGTCGGCGATGAAGACGACCCCCTTCTCCTTGGCCCACGCGGCAAGGGTGGGCAGGAAGCCTTCGGCGGGAACAATGAAGCCGCCCTCTCCCTGCACAGGCTCGATGATGATGGCGGCGAGCGACTCGGCGCCGATCTGCTTCTCCATCACGGAGATCGCCCGCTTGGCCGCTTCCTCGCCCGTGATCGACGGGTTCTCCTCGCGGAACGGGTAGCTCATCGGAAGCCGGTAGACCTCCGAGGCGAACGGACCGAAGTTGCCGTCGGGACCGCCCTTGTACGGCAGGGACTTGGCGGTCAACGCCATGGTCAGGTTGGTGCGGCCGTGATAGGCGTGGTCGAAGGCGGCAACGGCCGGCCGGCCGGTTGCCAGGCGGGCGATCTTGATGGCGTTCTCGACCGCCTCCGCTCCGGAGTTGAACAGCACGGTGCGCTTTTCAAAGTCACCCGGCGTCAGCTCGGCGAGCTTCTCGGCGACGGCGATGTATCCCTCGTAGGGGGTCACCATGAAACAGGTGTGTGTGAAGTGCTCCACCTGCTCCTTCACGGCGCCGACGACGGCGGGATCGGACGCGCCGACGCTCGTCACCGCGATGCCGGATCCGAAGTCGATGAAGGAGTTGCCGTCGACGTCGTGCACAACGCCGCCGTCCGCGTCAGCTACGTAGACGGGAACGCCGGAGGAGACGCCCTTGGCGACGACGGCGGCGCGGCGCGCGTTCAGCGCGGTGGATTTGGGGCCGGGGAAGTCACCGATGATGCGGCGCTTCTGTTCGAGCCGGAATTCCTGGAGTGCCTGGGTGGTCATGGGTAGGTCCTTTCTGGGCGGGCGCTGTTACGCGTCCAGCGCGCTCATGACGTGCTTGATGCGGGTGTAGTCCTCGACGCCGTACATCGAGAGATCCTTGCCGTAACCGGAACTCTTGAAACCGCCGTGCGGCATCTCGGCGGTGAGGAGGATGTGGGTATTGATCCAGACCGCACCGAAGTCCAGATCACGGGAGACGCGCATGGCCGTACCGTGGTCGGTGGTCCAGACGCTGGAGGCGAGGGCGTAATCGACGTCGTTCGCCATGTCGACTGCCTCGTCCTCGGTGGTGAACTTCTGCACGGTGATGATCGGGCCGAAGGTTTCTTTCTGCACGATATCGTCAGTCTGCTGAGCGCCGGTGACGATGGTCGCTTCGAAGAAGTAGCCCCTGTCGCCCGAACGCTTTCCGCCGGTGGCCACGGAGCAGTGCGAGGGCAGAGCGTCCATGACGGCACTGACGGCGTTGAAGTGGTTGATGTTGTTCAGCGGACCGAAGTAGTTCTTCGTGTCGTCCGCATCGCCTGTCGTGAGGGTTTTGGTGTGTTCCACCATGGCTGACACGAGGTCATCGTGTACCGAGTCCTGCACCAGTACCCGGGTGATCGCGGTGCAGTCCTGGCCCGCGTTGAAGAAGGCGAACTCAGCGATGGCTGCGGCGGTCTTCTTCACCTCCGCGTCGGCGAAAACGATGGCGGGAGCCTTGCCTCCCAGTTCGAGGTGCGCCCGCTTCAGGTTCTTTGCTGCGCCTGTGGCGACAGCGATGCCCGCACGTACCGAGCCGGTGATCGACACCATGGCGGGGGTCTTGTGCTCAACCATGGCCGCTCCGGTCTCACCTGTGCCGAGCACAACGTTGAGGACGCCGTCGGGCAGGATTCCCTGGGTGAGCCGTGCGAGGACGAGTGTGGACTCCGGCGTGGTGTCACTCGGCTTCAGCACGATGGTGTTTCCCGCTGCGAGCGCCGGGCCGATCTTCCAGATAGCCATCAGGAATGGATAGTTCCAGGGTGCGACCTGTGCGACGACGCCCACGGGTTCGCGGCGTACGTACGATGTGTGGCCCTCGAAGTACTCGCCTGCGGACTTGCCCTCGAGCAGGCGTGCGGCGCCGGCGAAGAACCGCATCTGGTCGGCCCCGGCGGCGACCTCCTCGGAGGCGATCATTTCGCGCACCTGGCCGGTGTTGCGGTGCTGGGCTTCGACGAGCTCCTCGCTGTTGGCCTCGATGGCGTCTGCGAGCTTCAGCAGCATGAGTTGGCGCTGGCCGGGAGTCACCCGCTTCCAGGATGAGAAGGCCGTCTTGGCCGCGCTCATCGCGGCGTCGATGTCTGCCTGCACGGAGACCGGCGACTGTGCCACTACTTCCCCGTTGGTGGGGTTGACGATGTCGAGCATCTCGCTGCCGCTCGGCGTGACGAACTTCCCGTTGATGAAGTTCTGCAGTGTGGTGACCACGGCGTTTTTCCTTTCGCTTTGGGACATGCTTGCCCAAATTCATTGCCGACCCTACGTGGTGCACACCACGCAGCCTAGGTGTAGACGCACAGCGCAATCGGCGCATCGTCATGCATCCGCACAAGACCGCAGCCCTATGATTGATGTCATGGCGATCACACTCCCGGCGCTCCTTGCCACGCCCGCGCTGAAGCTCCAGAGGGTGGGTACCAGTGAGGCCACAGATGTACCGGTGCAATGGGTTGCGGTCACGGAACTTGAAGATCCGAAGCCGTTCCTCAGCGGCGGCGAGGTGGTGCTCACCACCGGCCTGAGACAGAAGTCCGCTACCTCCCAGCGCAATTTCGTGCGGCATGTACACGCGTCCGGCGCACTCGCTATCGGCTTCGCCACCGGCCTCAGCCACGAAAGGGTCCCTGCCGCCTTCCTCGACCAGGCAGACGAACTGGGCCTGCCGGTATTCCGTGTCCCCTATGAAACCCCGTTCATCGCCATCGGCAAGATCGTCGCCGACTCCCTGTCTGCCGAGCATTACGCCCGTCTCGAGAACCTGCTGAAGGGCCATCAGACTCTGGCCAACGCGCTTCTGGGCGGCGGCGGACTGCCGCAACTTCTGCGTGAGTTGGCCGCCATGCTGGCCACCGACGTCGAGCTTTCCCAGTATGGGACTCAGCTGGCCGAGACCGGCAGCAGATCTTCATCCTCCTCACCGGGGGATGAGGGCCGCGCCTGGCACCGCATTCCCGTGGCAACAGGGCTCAAGGACCGGTGCACCCTGGCCATCGCCGAGCCGTACCGGCGCGACGCGATTACGGATTACGCCCAGACCCTGATCAGCGTTGAGCTGAGCAACCAGGCGAGGCGCCGGGGCTCCGAGCGTGCCGTGGTCGGGCAGTTGCTGCAGGATGTGGTGCGCGGCACCCTCGCCGGGGGTGAGGCAGCGGCGCGCCTGGGAAGTGCCGGCATCGACATTGCGCGCAAGCAGTGTGTCGTGCTGGCGGACGTAGCCACCGGCCAGCGACGGGCCCTCCGGACGCTCCCCCTGCCGGGGAAGTACGACGACGTCGTCACCGCCGTCCTCGAAGACCGGCTGGTGATCGTGGTGCCGGCAAGCGACGGTGAGAGCCTGAGCCGTGCGTTGAGTACCTACCTGCACGGGGCGGGCTTCACCGCGCGGGTGGGTTTCGGCGGTGGCTATGCGCAGGCGAGCGGGCTGCGCTGGAGCTACTTCGAAGCGCGCGAGTCCCTCACCCGGGGCCAGCAGGTGAACCGGCCCGATCGGCTCAGCCTCACCTCACTCCTCATGGCCAGCGAGGACGTTCCGCTGGCGGACCTCGCAGCGGAGGCACTGGATCCTTTGGTGGCGTTCGACGAGCGGCACGGCGCCGAGCTGATGCTCACACTCGAGAAGTACCTCGCGCACAACGGGTCGGTGGCTGCAGTGGCGGACGTCCTGCAGCTGCACCGCAACACCGTGCGGTATCGGCTGCAGCAGATCGTGGACCTGACCGGCTACGACCCCGCCGTCACGGCCGACCGGGTGCACCTGTATCTCGCGATGAACGTTCGCGGACTTCGTTAGCGGTCAGCGTGAACCGGCGTGGGTTATACAGAACCTCGTCCAGGGCCGAGCCTCCAGCCGGCCTTCGGCGATCTCTGCCCCGCACGCTTCGCACCTGCCGTAGCGTCCCTCGTCCAATCTTGTCAGGGCCGCTTCCAGTTCACTGATACGCGCGTCAGTGTCCCGCAGGAGCGTACCGGACTGCGACAGTTCAAACGCGATGGTGGAACCCTCCGGATCATGTTCGTCATCCACGTTTGAGTCGCGGCGCAGGTCGCTGGTGGAATCGATGTCCGATGCCAGGGCGGCGCGCGACTTTCGGGAGTCAGCCAGTTCCTGCTGAAGCAAGGGGCGCATCCGCTCTTCCATGCTCATGTCCCCTCCGCCCATCAGTGATGCTCGGATCCTACTCCTGCAATATCCGGCCGCGGCTCTGGCGCGGCGGCCCCGCGGCTTCATAAGGTGAACGAATGGGAAATCAACTGCATACAAGTCTCCTGCACACCTGGCAGGGCATCGACGATCCTGGCCGCCTGGATTCCGCCACCATCAACCTCGAGCCCGGACGGTTAAGCGCACACGGCACATCCCGCACCGACTCGTATGCCCTGAGCTGGGCGTTGACCACAGTCGACGGCTGGGTAACCCGCCGCCTGACCGTCACGGCGCACGGTCATGGTTGGAGCCGCCACCTGGAGCTGGAACGCCACGACGATGGAGCATGGACCAGCACCAGCTCCAGTTCCGGTGAATGTGACCTCCCCGCACCCGGCATCGAAGACGCGGCGCTGCTGGCAGGTGCCCTCGACTGCGACCTCGGCCTCTGCCCGGTCACCAACACCATGCCCATCCTCCGGCTGAACCTCCACTCCGAGGAATTGGCTCCGGCGGACGAAACCTCAATGGTCATGGCGTGGGTGGAGGTCCCGAGTCTTCGGGTGATGCGCAGCGGGCAGATGTACAGCCAGTTGCGGGCCGCAACAGGAGACCACAACGGCGTGGTGCTCTTCAGCTCCGACAATCACGGCTTCACTGCGGAACTGCAGGTCGACCAGGAGGGGATCGTGCTGGAATACCCGGGGTTGGCTACGCGTATCCGCTGAGATTCAGTAACTTTCCTCATCATGGTCGGTCTCTGCGTCTTCTGTGCCGGGAATCCTACTGACTGGCCTCGCTGACCGACCTGCTCATGCCGGGCTCCTGGCCCTGGGGATTGTCCGGCAGTTCGAAGGTGAACGTGGTGCCCCGGCCCAGTTCGCTGCGGCAGTGGATCTGGCCGCCGTGTTCCTCCACGATCGAGCGGACAATGGCCAGACCGAGCCCGACGCCGGGAATCGCCGCCTGCCGCACAGCTGAAGTGCGGAAAAACTTGGAGAAGACTTCCGCGCTGTCTTCCGGGCTCATTCCCATGCCCTGGTCCTCCACTTCACAGATCACCGAACCGGGCATCTTCTGTGCACGAACCGTCACGGTGCCGCCTGCCGGTGAATACTTCACGGCATTGGACAGCAGGTTATCCAGCACCTGGCCGATGCGGGCCGGGTCGCAGCGGGCGATGGTGCCGGCAGGAATCTCGTTCACTATGGTTACCCCTGCTTCCTTGCCGCGGGAGGCGATGGCCGCAACCGATTCCGCCGCGATACCGCCGAGATCGGAAAGGACGGGGGCGACTTCCGGAGGACCCGAAGCCGCGGTGAGCAGATCATCGACCAGCCGGCGGAGGCGCGAGACATTCCGGGCGATGACGTTGAGGCTCGCCTCCGTCTCCGGCGGGAGGTCGTCGTCGTCGAGCAGGAGTTCCAGATAGCCCACAATCACGGTGAGCGGAGTGCGCAGCTCATGGGACACCATGGCGACGAACTCCTCCTTGGCGTTGAGCGCATTCACCAGCTCGGTCACGTCATTGAAGGCGACGACGGCGCCCTCTCGCTTGCCGCTTTCATCCAGCATCATGCGGGCAGAGGCCGAGAGCACGCGCTGGTCTTCGCCGGTGCCGACCCGGATGAGGTAGTCGGAGAAGGTCTGACCAGCAACAGCGCGGTACGCCGGACGCAGCTCCGGGGGCATGGGGGTAACGCCGTCGGGACTGAACAGCAGGAGGTCCTTTTCCGGTGCGTCGTCCACGCCCTCCGGCAGCCCTGCCCGGTGGATCTCGTGCTGCCTGCGGTTGAAAAGAATGTCATGGCCGTCAGCGTCAATGGCGAGAAGTCCGACGTCGACCGTGTTCACCGTGGCGTTGAGCAGCCGCTCACGCTGGGCGCTTCGCTGGAGGAGCTGCTGCAGCGCGTGGTCCTTCTCCTCCATGGCGCGCTGCTGGTCCATCATGCTTGCCGTCATGACGCGGATCGTCACAGCGATGCCGAAAATGATGGTGGGCAACAGGGCGGACTGCGTGAGGTCGGACGGTCGGATATCGGTCCGGGTGATGAAAAGCGGCACCCAGATCATCGCGAAGGGACCGAGGAGACTTACGGCCAGCGCCAGTCGGGGGTGGAGGCCGGAGGCGGTCAGCCACAGCACCGGAAACACGGCCATCAAACCGACCCCAAGAATTTCGACGTCGGCACCGTACCGAAGCAGGCCGATGGGTATGAAATCCAAAACCGGGATGATGAGGAACAGTCCGTACGGCAGCTTGTCCCACGGCGTAAGTGCACAAGCCAACAGAAGGGCGACGCTGAGCGCTATCCCCCACTGGAATGCGGCAGTTTCCCAGACGACCGGGTGGAAGAACACGCTCCCAACGGCCAGCAGCGCCGTCGTGATGGACAACGGCGCCTGGCTGAGGAGCACCCTCGAGCGCATCGACATCTCGTGGAACTGCCGTGTGTTGAACGTCAGATAGGACAGGACATTGTCCATGGTGACTGGTGCTCCTAACGTCCGGTGCAGTTCCGACACTGCCCACTCTATAGAGGGTGCGGTCGGTACGGGATGGGCCGGAACAACCCGCGCTGACGCGGAGGTGACAACGCGTTTCGCCACAAGACTCCCAGTTGTGGGTTAAATGGACCCATGACCGTCTCAGCTCCCGAACGCCGCGCCCTTGTGATCGAAGATGATGCGGACATTCGAATGCTTCTGGTGGGAGTCCTGAAACGCGAGGGTTTCCTGGTGGAAGAGGCCGCGACGGTTCGGGAAGGTGTGGAAGCCGCCCGCCGCGGTGTCGACATCATCACCCTGGACCTCAACCTGCCCGACGGCAACGGACTGGATGCCTGTGCACAAATCCGCCCGATCTCCGACGCCTACATCCTCATGATCACCGCGCGCGGCACCGAGATAGACCGGTTGGCGGGCCTGGATTCCGGTGCGGACGACTACATCACCAAGCCCTTCAGCCCGCGTGAACTCGTCGCGCGCATCAATTCACTCTTCCGGCGCCAGAACCGGCAGCTCGCCGCAACTGAGGCTGCCAGCGCGGCCGACGAGAATGAACGCCGCCGTGCTGCCCAGGTGCAGCAGAGCCTGCTGCCCCGGCAGGGCCTTCAGCTACAGGAATACGACGTCGCGGGGAAGTTCCGGCCATCGCGTGCGGTCGGCGGGGACTTCTTCGACTGGTACCCCGCCGCCGACGGCATGCACTTCACCGTCGCGGACGCCATGGGCAAGGGTATGGGCGCAGCCCTCGTCGCGGCAACGGTTCGCGCCGTGCTTCGCTCAACGGCCGAGGAACCCGACCTCGCGCAGGCCTTCGCCTCCGCTGCAGCCTCCCTCGAAGGCGATCTCGAACGGGCGTCCTCCTTCGTTACCCTGCTGCACGGCCGTCTCTCGACGGCCGACGGCGGCGTGGACCTGATCGACGCCGGCCACGGGCTCGCGCTCCACATCAGCCCGGACGGGTCATGGCGTCGTCTGGCTTCCGGTGGTGTGCCCTTGGGCACGGTCCCCGGTTGGGAGTGGGAGGTGGTGCGGCTCACATTGGCTCCAGGTGACTCCCTCGCAATCATCAGCGACGGGCTGCTGGACATCTACAACACGCTTGAGGAGTTCGCGGTGGCCGCCGCCGGCACCGTTGCCGGCGCAGACTCGGCGCGCGATGCCTGCGAGAAACTGCTGGTCCTGGGTGAAGACCCGCGGGTGGAGGATGACGTGACCGCGGTGGTCGTACGACGGAATGGCGGCGAAGCAGCATGAGTGTCTTCTGGGTGCGACTGCTGGTCGTTCTCACCGTCATCCTCGGTGTGAACTACATCGCCTGGCGGTGGCTCGAATCGCTCAATTGGGACGCCTGGTGGATTGCTGTTCCACTGGTGGCGGCTGAAACCTACAGCCTGATCGATGTCGCGCTCTTCGGGCTGACGGTCTGGCGGCTGAAGCGACGCACCCCTCCTGAACCGCCGGTCGGCGCCACGGTTGACGTCTTCATCACCACCTACAACGAACCCATCGACATGGTGCTCAAGACAGCCGAGGCGGCGAAACGAATCACTTACCCTCACGAGACCTGGATTCTCGACGACGGTTCCCGTCCGGAACTGCAGGAGGGAGCCGAGAAGCTTGGCGTCGGGTACATCACGCGTGGACCGGAGTGGGCGAACCGCCCGCGCCACGCCAAAGCTGGAAACCTGAATAACGCCCTGATGATGACCTCCGGCGAGTTCATGCTCATCCTCGATACGGACCAGGTGCCGGATCCGCGCATCCTCGACCGAACCCTCGGATACTTCAACAACCGCCGGGTCAGCCTTGTCCAGACACCCCAGTACTTCGTGAACGTTCCCGAAGACGATCCGCTCGGAAGTCAGGCACCGCTCTTCTACGGTCCGATCCAGCAAGGCAAGGACGGCTGGAACGCCGCCTTCTTCTGCGGATCCAATGCCATCCTGCGTCGTGAAGCACTCATGCAACTCGGGCTCGCCGGGTATGTGGAGGAAGTTGAACGCGCCGTCACCGCAGCCCTCAAGTCCGCACGGGCCGCAGTGCGTCGGGCACGCAAATCCGCTGAAGCCGCCAATCCGCTGGTCACCCGCCTGCTGGACGATGTCGACAGGGCAGTTGACGCAGCCCGCGCCGAGCAGGCGGCCGGGGCGCCGCTCGCAGAAGTCACCTATCGTGTTCGCCGGTCGGTGGACAACGCCGTGCAGCAGATGGTCGCTGCGGACATGTCAGCCATGGAGGCAGACCTGGCCGAAATTGCGGCAATGGACCTGGGCAGTGAGCCCGGCGTCGCGGTTCCTGACAATCTGGATATTGCCGTCCAGCAGCTCTCGGACCGCGCCTGGTCACCGCTCGGCGCATTGGAGTCGGTGCAGGCGGTGCTCGACGCGATCTCGGTGGACCGCGATGACGAGGCACAGCCCGTCATGCCGCTGGCGACCATCTCGGTCACCGAGGATATGGCCACGTCGATGCGCATGCACGCGATGGGCTGGCAGAGCGTCTACCACCACGAGATCCTCGCCTACGGCCTGGCACCCGAAGACCTGAAGACCATGCTCACGCAGCGGCTGCGCTGGGCGCAGGGCACCATCCAGGTACTCCTGCGCGAGAATCCGCTGGCCAAGAAGGGAATGAGCCTCGTCCAGCGGCTCATGTACTTCGCGACCATGTGGAGCTATCTCAGCGGGTTCGCGGCTGTCGTGTACTTCGCCGCACCGATCATCTACCTGACGCTCGGCATCCTTCCAGTGACCAGCATCAGCTTCGACTTCTTCATCCGCTTCCTACCGTTCATGATCGTCAATCAGCTGCTGTTCGCGGTGGTGGGCCGGGGCGTCAGCACGTGGCGCGGCCAGCAGTACAGCCTCGCGCTCTTCCCCACCTGGATCAAGGCCTGCACGACGGCGGCCCGTAACGTCTGGTTCGGCCGTCCGCTAGGCTTCGCTGTCACGCCGAAGGCACGTCAGGACGGCGGCCCCAGCTGGAGCCTGATCCGTCCGCAGCTGATTGTCATGGTTCTGCTCGCCGTGGCCGCGATAGTGGGCACCATCCGGCTGGCCACCGGCCTGAATGAACCGCTCGGTACGTTCGTGAACGTGGTCTGGGTTGTCTTCGACCTGATCGTGCTGAGCGTGCTGATCAAGGCTGTGAAATACGAGGGTTACGTTACCGAGGAAAGGAACGCCGATGCAGTTCGCGATTGAGGACCGGGGAACATACACCGAGGTGGTGGCCACGGGCCGGCTCAACATGGTCTCCGCGCCCACCCTGCGCGCAACCGTCGATGAGGCGGTAGGCGCCGGCAGCCGGCACATTGTGGTGAACCTTGCCGCAACCGAGTTCATGGATTCATCCGGCCTCGGCGCCCTGATTGGGTGTCTGAAGGTGGCCCGCCAGGCCGGAGGCGACTTGCGCATTGCGTGCGTGCAGAAGCAGGTGCAGATGGTCCTTGAGCTGACGAATATGAATCGCGTGCTCGCGCCTTACGGCACCGTAGAAGAGGCATTCGCGCGTGACTGACCGTGAGTTGCAGCGCCGGTTCGAGGCTGATGCAAAGCCCGAGTCGGTCAACGATCTGCATGACGAACTTGATCGTTTCTGGAGCGCCCTGGACGATGTGCCGTTCGAGGACCAGATGGCGTTCACCACCGCCGTCATCGAGGCCGCCTCAAATGTCGTGGAACATGGAGTTCCCCTGGACCGGGACGGAGTGCGCCTCGGCGTCGAACTGAACGCAACTTCCAGCCGGCTACAGGCACGGATCCTCGAGATCAATGCCGCAGCCCATCCGGATCCCCTGACACCGGCAACGGGAGACCCGGCGGACCTGGAATCAGGACGCGGACTGTTCCTCATCAACGCTCTGGTGACCACGGTGACCGTGGAACGGCAGGGGAACACGAACATCTGGGTACTTTCGAAAGAATCGGTGCCCCGGCAGTAGGCCGGAGCACCGATCCTTGCCGGCTGACTACGGGTGACGACTAGGCGTCGGCCGGCGTGTCGACCAGCACGGTTCGAGAGACGGAGACCATGTCCTCGCGCGGCACTACCTTGATGCGTTCGCGGACCACTCCGTCGATTTCCGTCGCGGCGTCGCCGAGCGCCCGCTCGTGGGCATCCAGCGCAAGCCAGCCTTCCCAGGTGGTGAACTGCACCCCGCGGGAGGCCAGAAGTTCGACGACGGCGGCGTCGTCGGGCGTTCCTGCCGCCGGGAGGTTCTCGAGGTCTTCGAGCAGGTACGTGATGGTTTCGAGGGCGTCGCCCTTGGTGTGGCCGATAAGTCCCACCGGTCCACGCTTGATCCAGCCCGTCGCGTACAGCCCCGGCACATGGGCGCCGGAGGCATCCACGATGCGCCCGCCGTCGTTCGGGATGACGCCGCGGCTGTGGTCGAACTCCACCTCCGGCAGGGCGGACCCGAAGTAGCCCACCGCGCGGTAGACGGCCTGTACCGGGTAGTCGATGTACTCCCCCGTGCCCACGGCGTTGCCCGTGCCGTCGAGTGCGGTGCGCTCGAACTTGATGCCGGCAACCTTGCCGTCCTCGCCGAGAACCTCCACGGGGTTGTGGAGGAAGTGCAGGTGGAGACGGCGGGAGGCAGTGAACTCGGAGGGGTCCTCCGGCTGCTCCGCGATCCAGTTGGTGAGTGTTCCGACCATGGTCTTGGTCTGGTTGTTGGTCTGGATTTGCCGGTCGGACTCCTCGTCGAATTCGAAGTCCTCGGGGTAGAGCACAATGTCGACGTCCCGGGAGTGTGAGAGCTCGCGCAATTCCAGCGGTGTGAACTTCACCTGTGCCGGGCCGCGGCGCCCGAACACGTGAACATCCGTCACCGGAGAATTCTTCAGTCCCTGATAGACGTTGTCCGGGATCTCGGTGACGAGGAGGTCCTCGGCGTGCTTGGAGAGCACGCGCGCCACGTCGAGCGCCACGTTGCCGTTCCCGATGACGGCGATCTCCTTGGCCTCGAGCGGCCATTCACGCGGTACGTCGGGGTGCCCGTCGTACCAGGAGACAAAGTCCGCCCCGCCGAAGGAGCCCTCAAGCTCGATGCCTGGAATGTTGAGGTCGGCGTCCTTGATCGCGCCGGTGGCGAAGATAACGGCGTCGTAGTGGGTGCGGAGGTCCTCCATGGTGAGGTCCGTGCCGTACTCAACGTTGCCGAAGAAGCGGATGTCGCCGCGGTCCAGGACCTTGTGCAGCGCATTGACGATGCCCTTGATGCGCGGGTGGTCAGGCGCAACCCCGTAACGGATGAGCCCGTACGGCGCCGGGTAGCGGTCATAGAGGTCAATGCTGACGGTGAGTTCACCGGACGCGACCGGTGCGGATTTGGTCAGGATGTCGGCCGCGTAGACACCGGCCGGACCGGAGCCGACGACGGCGACGCGCAGCGGGCGCTGGGGGGCGCCGTGGGAGAAAAGTGGTGGTTGCGACACGGCTGTGTTCCTTTGCTGTGGTGGTGGTTCTAGCAGTTCGAAAGCGCTGAATCAGCGGGAGGGTGGGGCTTGCCAGTGAGGTGAGAGCGCAACGACGTCGCCCACCACGATCACGGCGGGAGACTTCACTCCCCGGTCCCGGGCGAGGTCGGCGATGGCTGCGAGGGTGCCCGTGGTGACGCGCTGGGTGTCCATCCAGCCGTCCTCGATGATGGCCACGGGTGTGGACGCCGCCCGCCCGCCGGCGATGAGCGAGGCTGCGGAGGACTGCAGGAGTGACACCCCCATCAGGAGGATCAGGGTGTGATCGCTGCCGGCCGGGATGAGGCCGGTCTGCTGGCGGATGTCCTCATGCCCGGTGATGACGCTGAATCCCTTCGCCACTCCCCGGTGTGTCACGGGGATGCCTGCGGCGGCGGGTACTGAGATAGCCGACGTAACCCCGGGAATTACCTCGACGGGCACCCCGTGGTCCCGGCAGTAGGCTTCCTCTTCGCCACCGCGTCCGAGGACGTAGGGGTCTCCGCCCTTGAGCCGGACCACCCGGTTGCCGAGCAGCGCCTGCTCCACCAGGATCCGGTTGATCTCATCCTGCGGCACCGGGTGGTGTCCGGGAAGCTTACCCACCTCGATGACCTGCACCTCGGCGGCGAGGCCTGCCAGTAGGGAGCGCGGGCCGAGCCTGTCAGCCACGACGACGTCGGCCTGGGCCAGGAGGCGGCGACCGC
>NZ_JAPSHV010000134.1 GCF_031179385.1 Arthrobacter sp.
ACCGGTATCGGCGACGATGTTGCCGCAGTCGGCGCGGCATGTCTCCTGCTGGAGCGGACGCTTGGGCCTCGGGCTGACCGGTTGATGCTCGCCCGCTGACCTGGTTTCTTCCTGTCGGAGACTTCCGGCCTTGACAGATACCCCTGGGGGGTATACTTTGGTGGTACCGAAGCGGGAAGTCCCGGCCCATTGGGCGGCTTACTCCTTGAAGGTCTCTTTCGATACGGCTGCAGCCGGCGCGGACGACCATCTGGTGCAGCAGTCATCGATCCTCGAATAGTTCCTTCTTGTTTGGAGATCATCATGCGCGGCACCACCTCTTCCAACCTCACCCTTACCGACACGTCTGCTGCCGGGTGCGCCTGTTGCTGTGCACCGGAGGACGCTGCCGCATCCGATCCAGCGATCGACCTTGTCTCGGGCGTGACCTCGACGGTCACACCCTTCACCCAGCCGGTTCATGCTGTTCATTCACCAGCTGAGCCGGCCGGCAACCACTTCAGCAACGACTGACCTTGAGGGCCGGGGACGCGTTCCCCGTGACCGAGGGAGAATCATCATGAAACACTCCACTTTCAGCCCGGCCGATCCGGCCACGGCACAGCACGACCTTGCGCACCATTCCAGGGATGCCGCGCCGGACGGCCACGAAGTACATGCCCACGGCCAGCACGCCGGGCATTCCACGGCGATGTTCCGCGACAGGTTCCGGATCAGCCTGATTCTCGCTATTCCTGTTGTCCTGTTCAGCCCAATGTTCGCGATGATCGTGGGCTATGAAGTGCCGGACTTTCCCGGCTCGACGTGGATTTCTCCGGCCCTCGGCACCGTCATCTTTCTTTACGGCGGAGCTCCGTTCCTCAGGGGCGGCATTGCAGAACTGAAGTCCCGGGAGCCCGGCATGATGCTTCTGATCGCCATGGCTATCAGCGTCGCGTTCACCGCTTCGTGGGTCACCACCCTCGGCATCGGGAACTTTGATCTCGATTTCTGGTGGGAACTCGCCCTGTTGATAGTCATCATGCTGCTGGGGCACTGGATGGAGATGCGCGCACTCGGCTCGGCTGCGGGCGCCCTCGACGCGCTTGCGGCGCTGTTGCCGGATGAGGCGGACCGCGTCACGCCGGACGGAGTGGAAACGGTCCCGGTGGACACCCTCGTCCCCGGCGACGTTGTCCTTGTTCGATCAGGTGCGCGGGTGCCCGCCGACGGCAGGATCGTCGACGGTGAGGCGGAGTTCGATGAGTCGATGATCACCGGTGAGTCCCGCACCGTTTCCCGCACTGCCGGTGAACCGGTGGTTGCAGGCACGGTGGCGACGGACAACGCGGTGCGGGTGTCGGTCACAGCGGTGGGCTCGGACACCACGCTGGCGGGCATTCAGCGTCTCGTCGCGGAGGCGCAGGCGTCCTCGTCCAGGGCGCAGGCCCTTGCCGATCGGGCAGCGGCACTGCTGTTCTACTTCGCCCTCGTGGCGGGTGTACTGACGTTCGCGGCGTGGCTGCTGCTGGGAAGTCCGAATGATGCTGTGATCCGGACCGTAACGGTGTTGGTGATTGCCTGCCCCCATGCCTTGGGGCTGGCGATCCCGCTGGTGATCGCCATCTCGACGGAACGGGCCGCCAAGGGCGGGGTCCTCATCAAGGACCGGATGGCGCTCGAGCGGATGCGGACCGTCGATGTGGTGCTCTTCGACAAGACCGGCACCCTTACCGAAGGACGTCCTGCCGTCACTGCTGTTGCTGCTGCCGGTGACTTCGGCGAGGCAGAAGTCCTCGCAATCGCTGCAGCCGCTGAATCTGACAGCGAGCACCCGGTCGCGCGGGCAATCGTCCAGGCGGCAACCCAACGCCCGGAAGCTGCGGCTTTCGGTTACCGGGGGACAGGTTTCTCCTCGATGACCGGGCGTGGTGTGCGCGCAATCGTTGAGGGTTCCGAGGTGGCTGTTGGCGGTCCGAACCTTCTCAGGGACCTCGGGGTGGCCTCGCCGGCCGAGATCAGCCCTGCGGTGCAGGAGTGGATTGCCCGCGGCGCGTCTGTGCTGCACGTGCTTCGGGACGGTCGGGTTATCGGTGCGCTGCGACTTGAAGACCGCGTCCGGGAGGAGTCCCTTGCGGCCGTCACAGCGCTGCAGGATCGCGGCGTCAAGGTCGCGATGATTACCGGCGATGCGCACCAGGTGGCGGGCGCCGTCGGGACCGAGCTGGGTATCGACGAGGTTTTCGCCGACGTGCTGCCGCAGGACAAGGACTCGAAGGTTGCCGAACTGCAATCGCGCGGGTTGAAGGTGGCAATGGTGGGTGACGGCGTGAATGACGCCCCTGCGCTCGCCCGCGCGGAAGTGGGCATTGCGATCGGTGCCGGCACCGACGTCGCAATGGAGTCTGCCGGTGTTGTGCTTGCGGGGAATGATCCGCGGTCGGTGCTGGCAATGATCGACCTGTCGAGGGCCAGCTACCGGAAGATGATCCAGAACCTGGTTTGGGCCACCGGATACAACGTTCTCGCGGTGCCGCTCGCGGCAGGCGTGCTGGCGTTCGCGGGAATCGTTCTCTCGCCCGCAGCGGGTGCCGTGCTGATGAGTGTCTCGACGGTGGTGGTCGCCCTCAACGCCCAGTTGCTGCGCCGGATCGACCTCAGCCCGGAACGGATTCAATGACGGTGTACGGGCCTGCGGTGACGCGCCCGCGTAGCGGAACGGCCAGACGTGTGCTGGCCGTTCCGCGTGCCGTCCTGGGATTCATCGGCCTGACGGCCGTGCTCATTGGGCTGCTGGCGATGCACGTCTGGGCCGGTGGGCATGGCCCGACGGCGGTGCACGGTCTGCACGCACCACCCGTCTACGTGTCAGCACCGGGGCAACCGCCCAAGGCGCTGGAGCAACCGCCCATGGCGCTGGAGCAACCGCCTATGGCGCTTGAGCAACCGCCAACGGCGGCGGAGGTGTCCAGCGATCATGCCGGTCATGACGGTATCGGCCCGACGAACAGCAAGACTCCCCACGACAGCACCGCCGAGATGGGCCTGTGCGTTCTCGCGTTCATGGTCGTCGCCCTGCTGTTGTTCCTGCTTCCCGCCGGGAGCGTGATACCTGGGAGCTTCCTGCTTCGGGGGCTGCCGCTGGTCCCTCTCGTGCCTCAGCTGAACCCTGTTCCTTCGCTGATCCGGCTTTGTATCAGCCGAACCTGAGTCTGCATGGCAGCCACAGCGGCACACCAGCAGATCACAGTTTTCCGAACCAGAAGGAATGACAACCATGCAGCGTTACCTTTCCCTGCCCGCCGTTGCCCTTGCCGCCGTCGTCGTCTTGTCGGGGTGCGGCAGCACGGGCTCACGTCCGTCCGCGGACTCACAGTCCGCGTCCTCCGCCCGTGAGGTGTCCGCAAGCCACAATGAAGCGGACGTCATGTTCGCTCAGATGATGATTCCCCATCACCAGCAGGCGGTCGAGATGAGCGACATGCTGCTCGCCAAGAAGGGCATCAGCCCCGAGGTCATTGATCTGGCCACCAGTATCAGGGAGGCACAGGCTCCCGAGATGGACACCATGGCCGGGTGGCTCAAGGAGTGGGACGAGCCCGCTGAGTTGGCTGACGGCATGGAGGGCCATCACATGGGCGCCATCGACGGCACCGGCGGGATGCTGAGCGAAGAGGAAATGGCAGACCTTGAGGCCGCCCAGGGCGATGAAGCAGCACGGACGTTCCTCAAGTACATGACCGCCCACCATATTGGCGCCGTCGACATGGCGCGCGAGGAGATCAAGAAGGGCGAGAACGCGGAAGCTGTAGCGCTCGCCGAGGCGATTGCGGAGACACAGAAGGCGGAGGTCCAGGAAATGAAGGACCTGCTCGCAGGGCTCTGACGGAGTTCCGAAAGGCCGCGCATTCGGTGAGGATCTGCTTTGGTCGGTGCTGAGCGATAGGGTGATCGCAGACCCACGGTGAGCTGGCAGGACACGCCCGAATGGGCAGCCACTAAGGGTGTGTCCTGCCAACTCAGGAGGGGCCATTGTGGGTTAAATCCACTCGATGTACTATTTCGATAACGGCAGTCTCCCGATGCCTCAGTTTCAAAGGAGAAACCATGCGCGGCGCCACTCGAACCCTCCCGGCAGCGGCGGTCGCCGCCCTCCTCGTCCTCAGCGGTTGTGCCGGTGGCGGCGGGGGCGAGGATGAAGCAACGGACAACACCCTTCGCATCATTTATCAGAAGGCGGGGGATGCTTCGCCGCTGGATGACCTGATGCAGGCCGCAAAGGAGCAGTTCGAAACCGCCAATGAGGGCGTCACCGTTGAACTTGAGCCGGTCGAGGGCACCGATGAGGACTACAACACCCGCCTCGCCCTGTCGCAGCGCTCGCCGGACACCGCGCCGGACGTCTTCTACGAGGACACCTTCCGCCTCCGCTCCGACGTGGACGCAGGTTACCTGCTCAATCTCGACGAGCACCTGGCCGGTTGGGATGAGTGGGATTCCTTCAACGAGGCAGCCAAGGAAGCTGGAAAGGCCGACGACGGCAGCACCTACGCGGTGCCCCTCGGCACCGACACCCGGGTCATCTGGTACAACAAGCAGGTTCTTCAGGATGCCGGCATCGAAGTTCCCTGGCAGCCCGAAACGTGGGACGACCTGCTGGAGATGGCGCGCACCGTCAAGGAAGCGCAGCCCGAGTCCAGGCCGTTCAGCATGTACGCGGGAACCGGTACCGGTGAGGGCACCGTGATGCAGAGCTTCTACGAACTCCTCTACGGAACCGAAAGCGGGGGCCTTTACGACGAGGAGTCCGCCAAGTGGATCGCAGGGTCGCAAGGCTTCGTGGATTCACTGGCCTTCCTGAAGACCCTCTACGACGAGGAACTGGCGGTCACTCCCGCCGAGGCGCTCGATGCGAATGTCTGGCAGGTAGTGCTGGGAACCATGCTGCCGGAGAACCAGATGGCGGCCACAGTGGAAGGTTCCTACGCGCCGTCGTTCTGGCAGGAAGGCGGAATGCTTGAGTGGCCGGAATATGCTGAAGTCATGGGCGTTGCGCCGTTCCCCACACAGGAGGGGCAGGAGCCCGGCGCCGTGAGCATGTCGGGCGGCTGGACGCTGGCGGTCGGTGCGGGTGCCGACGACCCTGAGCTCGCCTTCGAGTTCCTCACCACCGCCATGAACCAGGAAAACCTGCAGAAGTACACGATCGACAATTCGCAGATCGCCGTGCGCACCGACATCGCGGAGGCGCCCGAATACCTTGAGGCGAACCCATTCGTCGAGGAGGTTTCCGCGGTGCTCGACGTCACGAACTACCGTCCGGCGACGTCGAACTACGCCGAAATTTCCACAGCGATCCAGGAAGCAACCGAGGCCGTCATCACCGGCGGCGCAACCCCCGAGGAAGCGGCAGCAACCTACGACGAGACGCTGAAGTCGATCGTCGGCGAAGAGAACGTCGTCGAGGAGTAGCCATCTCGTCCACGGTCACTTCCCGCGGCTCGTCCTCCGGCGCTGCGCGCCGCAATAGCCGCGGTGATTACAGGCAGGAGCGGGAGCGCAACGGACGGGCCTCCCGCTCCATCTCCTCGGCGCTGAAGCTCCTACCACTCGCTCCGGCAATGATCCTCATCGGCATCTTCCTCGCGGGTCCGATCGTGTGGTCCTTCTATGGGTCCTTCACCAATGCGGCGCTGACCGGTGCGAACGCGAAGAACCCGGAGTGGATCGGCCTCGAGAACTACACCACGCTTTTCGCCGACCCGCTGTTTCCGCGGTCGGTGCTGCTGACCGTTGTCTTCGTCCTCGTCTCCGCCGTGATCGGGCAGAACTTCCTCGGTCTTGGTCTGGCGCTCCTGATGCGGCGTGCCCACCGTGCTGTTGCCGCCGTCGTTGGCGTGTGCGTGGTGGCGGCCTGGGTGCTGCCGGAGATCGTGGCGGCGTTCGTTGCGTACGCCTTTTTCTTCCGTGACGGAACGCTGAACCAGCTCACGGGCCTCGCCGGCGTGCCTGGCGTGGACTGGCTGTTCGAGCACCCCATGCTCGCCATCATCCTTGCCAATATCTGGCGGGGCACCGCGTTCTCGATGATGGTGTACCAGGCTGCGCTGAACGACGTCCCACGGGAGGTCACCGAGGCAGCGGAGATCGACGGCGCTGGTGGCGCGAAGACGCTGGTCTATGTCACGGTGCCCATGATCCGCCGCAGCATCGCGACCAACCTGATGCTCATCACCCTGCAGACGCTCGCCGTGTTCACGCTCATCTACGTGATGACTGCGGGCGGTCCAACCAACCGCAGTACCACCCTGCCGATCATGGCGTACGAGGAAGCCTTCAGCTACAGCGACATCGGCTACGGTACGGCCATCGCCGTCGTCATGCTCATCATCGGCGCCGCTTTCTCGCTGGCGTACATCCGCCTGTTGCGCGAGAGGAACGCCTCATGACTGCGCCCGTTTCCAGTACGACG
>NZ_JAPSHV010000135.1 GCF_031179385.1 Arthrobacter sp.
CCGTTCCCCGCTGTACCGTTCCCCGCTGTACCGTTCCCCGCTGTCTCGTTCCCCGGCACACCGCTGCCGGAGTTCCCTGCGGTGCCCGGGACGCTGTTCGGGGAGCCGCTGTCGGCCCCACTCCCCGATCCGGTGCCGGAGCTCCCGGAGGAGTCGACGGGCTCCGGTGCAGGTTCGATGACGACCGGCCCCGGTAGGTCAGCGGCCTCGACGGGCGCAGGAGGCGCAGGTTGCTCCGCGGGTTTCGGGATGTCGGTTGGATCGGTTGGATCGGTTGGAACAGGTTCGGATTCGGGTTCCGGCTCCGGCACGGGCTGGGGTTTGGGAGCCGGTGCCGCCGGGTCCATCGGAGACGCCATCGGCTGTAGATCCAGCGGTGCCGGTGCCGCACCGGACCGCACCAGCCGCTCAATAAGTTGCTCCACACGCTGAAGGATCATCACGGCGCGTTCACCCGTGATCTTCCCCTCCATCTGGGCGGTCCTTACCCGTGCCGCGAGTTCATGAGCTGCGGCCACAGCATCAGCCGTGTCACCGCGCGCGGTGAGGACCGCTATCTGCTGCACCTCGGATTGCAGCTCCTGCGCCACCCGGGACTCGATCGGCGGGGCAGAACACCCGCTGAACATGAGCACGGAGGCGACCACCACAGTGCTCAGGGCAGCGCGAATGATCACGGCTGCACGCTCTCATACAGACTGTCCAGCAGGGCACCGGTGCTCCCCGGGATTGTGGGCAGAGGTGTGGGTCCCGGCCCAGGGTTCATGTCGAAAACCATCATCAGGACCGCGAACATCAAACCCACCAGCACGACGACGGCGGCCAGCGCCCGCGCGCGCAGTCTCACCTTCACCGAGGCCCGCCTCGCCTCCGCAGGGCGGGAACTTGCTTCACTGTCGTCGACCTCGGGCCGGTCGAGGGTGAGCTGCTCCGAGAACCTGGCCTTCGTGGCCGTTAACCGCTCTTCGGTGCCGGCCGGGGCGGAGGGTGCCGCCGTCGTCGTCGTTGATTCGGTGGCGGGTGTCGGGAGAGGGCCGACGGCCGTTGCGGGGAGGTCCAAGGCGCCGAGGCGCTGGACAATTTCCGCCGCGCTTGGGCGGTCGAGCGGGTTGTCGAGGGTCATGGCGGTAAGCAGTGAATGCCAGCCGCGGCCGAAGGTCTCGGGAATCAGGGGCGGGCGGCTCAGCCGGGCAAGGGCGCTCTCCAGACCGGCGCCCGGGAAGGCGGGCGCTCCGGTGAGGCATTCGATCAGCAGCAGGCCCAGCGCGTAGATGTCGGTGGGCGTGCCGACCCGATCGCCGCGGGCCTGTTCGGGACTGAAGTAGGTGGCCGTGCCGATGAGGCTGCCGGTCGCGCTGACGCGGCTGCTGGCAAAGAATCGTGCGATACCGAAGTCCGTGAGGAGGAAGCTGAAACTGCCGTCCGCTGCTTCCGTACAGCGGGTGAGCACGTTCGAGGGCTTGATGTCCCGGTGCACGATGCCCTGAGCATGGATGTACTCGAGGGTGCGTGCAAGGTCCAGGCCGGCCGTGACAACCCGTTCGACGGGGAGCGGGCCCTCCCGGAGCACTGCCCCAAGGTCCGAGCCCCTGACGTATTCCATGACGAGGTAGGACGGTTCGAGCCTCGCGCATTCGGCGTCCATGTCCAGTACCCGAACCAGGCCCGGGTGGTGAAGGCCCGCGAGCATCTTCGCCTCGCCGGACCCCCGTGCCAAGCCCTCGGCAGATCCGCGGCGGAACATTTTCACCGCGACATCCCGGTGCAGCCGGGTGTCCCGTGCGCGATAGACGTCGGCCATGCCGCCAACGCCGATCACCCGATCGAGGACGTACCGTCCGCTCGCGAGCGTTTCCTGATTCATGCCCATCCGCTCCCGCCAGAAAAGGTAAGCCTGTGGACTATTTTGCGGTGAGGTCCCTGCGGAAAGCTTGGGAAGAGGCGGTAGTGGGCTAACGCAAAAAGGCTCCCGGCCAACAGTTACCTGATGGCCGGGAGCCTTCGCTCGCAACGCTGGTTAGGCGATGTTGTTCTCGTAATCGTGGTCCCGGGTTTCCCGCGAAATCCAGAGGGCGATGAACGTGAGCACCGCGGCGATGCTGAGGTACAGCCCCACCAGGAAGGTGCTGCCGTCTGCCGCCTGCCAGAGGGCGATGGCCACGAACGACGCCGGCGCCGCCCCGATCACGCTGGAGAGGTTGTAGGCAACGGCCGACCCGGTGTAGCGGACGTTGGCGGGGAACAGCTCGGGCAGGATCGCCGCCATCGGACCGAAGGTGAGGCCCATCAGGGTGAATCCGAGGATCAGCAGCGCCATGGCGCCGACGGTTCCGCCGCCGAAGAAGGGAACCCAGGTCAAGCCGAACAGCGCAATGCCCACGGTGGTGGCCAGAAGCATACGACGACGGCCGAACTTCTCGGCCAACGGACCGGACACGATGGTGAAGATGCCGAAGAACACGACGCCGATGATCAGCATCCAGAGGAAGTCACCACGCGCAATGCCGAGGCCCGGAACAAAGGTGTCGGGGTTGAAGGGCTTGCCCGCAGCCTCAGCCGCTGCGGCGGCGGACTCAACGGTGGCAGGCGCGGTTCCGAAGGTCAGCGTGAAGGACGTCATCAGGTAGAACAGCACGTACGTCGCGAACATGATGAAGGTGCCGAGCAGCAGCGGGCGCCACTGACGCTTGAACACAGACGCCAGGGGCAGCTTGACGACCTTGCCCTTTTCGATGACCTGCTGGAATGAGTGGCTTTCGATGAGCTTGAGGCGCACGTACAGGCCGACGATGACGAGAATCGCGCTGGCGATGAACGGGACGCGCCAGCCCCAGGCCATGAACGCCTCCGGGTCGAGCGTGGCGTTGAGGACAACGAACAGCAGGTTGGCAATGATGAAGCCGATCGGAGCACCCAGCTGCGGGAACGTTCCGTAGATCGCGCGCTTGCCTGCGGGTGCGTTCTCGGTCGCGAGAAGGGCAGCGCCGCTCCACTCACCGCCGAGGGCCAGGCCCTGGAAGAAGCGCAGGAGAACGAGGATTGCCGGAGCGAGGAAGGTCCAGCCCGGAACCTGTGCGGTAGGCAGGACGCCGATGAGGAAGGTCGCGATACCCATCGTCAGCAGCGACGCGACCAGGGTTCCCTTGCGACCGATACGGTCCCCGAAGTGTCCGAACACGATCGATCCGAGGGGACGGGCCACGAAGGCGACGCCGAACACGGCAAAGGACTGAAGCAGCGCCGTCGCCGGTGAGGAGTTGGGGAAGAACAGGGCCGGGAACACCAGCACCGACGCCGTGGCGTAGATGTAGAAGTCGTAGAACTCAATGGTGGTACCGATGAGGCTCGCGAAGATCACGCGCCCCCGGGAGTTCAGCGGCTTGGCTGTGGGCTCCACGGTCGAAGATGACGATGACATATTTCTTGCTTTCTCTGAACGACGGCGTAATACACAGCCTGCCGTGATATTGGTGCTTCCTAATCTCATCACTGCAGCCGAACAGTGAGATAACTCGTCCACATTGTGGACATTGTCGTTGTGTGGCGGGAGCTTTTCCGCGGGCTAACGCGCCTCTTCGCGGGCGGATAGCCGGATGTCACATCCCGTTTACATCCCGCGAGCGGACTCGAAACGCGCCCTTTCTAGTGTGGCTGTACTGCCCCTTGAACGAAAGGTTCGCGATGAGCGTCGACCGCGCAGTCACCCCGGATGCCCCATCATCAACAGCTCCCGTGTCAGGAGCAGCGCCCGGTGCCGCCCTTGTGCACCGGCCGGGCCGCTGGATCGACAACTGGAACCCCGAGGACCGGGATCAGTGGGACTCCGGCGGCAGGACGATCGCCCGGCGTAACCTGCAGTGGTCCATCGCCTGTGAGTTCCTCGGTTTCGTTGTCTGGCAGCTTTGGTCAATCGTGGTGGTGTATCTCCCCGCAGCCGGATTCAACTTCACCACCTCGCAGATCTTCTGGCTCATCTCCATGCCGAGCCTCGTCGGCGCGACCATGCGGATCCCCTACACTTTCATGGTTCCGCGGTTCGGCGGCAGGAACTGGACGATCATCTCCGCGCTCCTGCTGTTGATCCCCTCCATCGGCCTCGCAATCGCGGTCAGCAACCCGGACACTCCGTTCGGGATGCTCCTCCTGATCGCGGCGTTCGCCGGTTTCGGCGGCGGCAACTTCGCCAGCTCGATGGCGAACATCACCTTCTTCTATCCCGTCCGGGAAAAGGGATGGGCGTTGGGACTGAATGCCGCGGGCGGAAACCTGGGTGCCGCCGTCGCGCAGTTGGTTGTTCCGCTGGTGATCGCCGCCGGCGCGGCCGCGACGCTTAACCTGCCGCTGGCCGGCTGGATCTGGGTGCCGCTGATCCTCGTCGCCGCCTTCGGTGCCTGGAAGTACATGGACAACCTGTCCAGCGCCAAGTCCGACCTCGCCGGCTCCATCGCCGCCCTGCGCGAACCGCACCTGTGGATCATGGCCTTCCTGTACATCGGGACCTTCGGCTCGTTCATCGGGTTTTCGGGCGTCTTTCCGAAGCTGATCCTCGACTCCTTTCCGGAGTTCTCCACCTTCGCACTCGGTCCGGCTGCCCTGTCCCTCGCGTTCCTCGGTCCGTTGGTCGGCTCATTGGCCCGGCCGTACGGAGGACGTCTTGCCGACAGGTGGGGCGGCGCACGCATCACGGTGACCGCTTTCGCCGTCATGGCCATGATTGCCCTCACCGTGGTGTGGACGCTGCCGCTGGGCAACTTCTGGCTCTTCCTCGGCCTGTTCCTGGTGCTCTTCGCAGCGGCCGGTGCCGGTAACGGTTCCACCTACCGCATGATCCCCGTGATCTTCGCCCTCCGGGGACGATCCGACGGGGCCATGAGCACCGGACGCAAGGCCGCAGCTGCTCTGGGTCTCATTTCCGCAATCGGAGCCTATGGCGGCTTCGTCATCCCCCAGGTGCTCAACGCGTCGAAGGGCGCCACGGGCACCTACGAGTCCGCGTTCTACGGCTTCGTGGCCGCCTACGTCCTCATGCTTGCGGTGACCTGGTTCTTCTACCTGCGCCGCAGCACCTCGAGCGTCGGGCACGTCTAGCATGTGCGGCACTCCTTCGGGCTCAGCTAGTTCAGGAACAGCCACGCATTGTCCCTACTGCGCCCTGCAGTGTGCCATGACGCTGACCTCCACCGGCTTCGATTCGGTGGAGGTGGGCGCCCGGGACTTCCCCACCAACAAGGGTGGACTGTGCCGCAAGGGATGGACGTCCGCCGAGCTCCTGAAGCATCCGGACCGCGTCCGCGAGCCCCTTCTCAGGCACGACGACGGCGAGCACCGTCCCATCTCGTGGGAGCGTGCCCTTGAACTCATCCGCGACCAGGTCGTCTCGACCCAGGCACGGTACGGCGCGGACGCGGTCGGTGTCTTCGGCGGTGGCGGTCTGACCAATGAGAAGGCCTATCAACTGGGCAAGTTCGCGCGGCTGGCTCTGCGAACCTCGCGCATTGATTACAACGGACGGTTCTGCATGTCCTCCGCCGCTGCGGCCGGGAACCGCGCTTTCGGACTGGACCGCGGACTGCCCTTCCCCCTGGCGGACCTCGGTGCAGCACGGACCATCCTCATGCTTGGCTCCAACACCGCAGACACGATGCCGCCGTTCGTGCAGCATCTTCAGGGCGCGCGCGATGCCGGCGGTTTGATCGTCGTGGACCCGAGACGGTCGGCCACGGCGGATCTCACGTCCGAGGGCCGCGGGCGGCACCTGCAGCCCGCGCCGAAGACTGACCTCGCACTGCTCCTCGGCATTACCCACGTGGTCATCATGGACGGCCTCGTCGATCAGGCCTACGTGCAGCAGCGGACCAGCGGATACGACGCCATCGCCCGCAGCGTTGCCCCGTGGTGGCCCGAACGCGTTGCCTCCGTCACGGGGGTGCCGGCCGAGCTCATCCGTGAAACTGCCCACCGGCTGGCAGGACCCGGCGGGACGTACATCCTGACCGGGCGCGGCGTTGAGCAGCATGCCAACGGCACCGACACTGCAACGGCCGCCATCAACCTCGCGCTCCTCCTCGGGCTGCCCGGCACCCCCGGCAGCGGCTACGGCACGCTCACGGGCCAGGGCAACGGACAGGGCGGACGGGAGCACGGGCAGAAGGCGGACCAGCTGCCCGGCTACCGCAAGATCACCGACCCCGCCGCCCGCAAACACGTCGCCGGAGTCTGGGGCGTGCCCGAGTCCCTCATCCCCGGGCCGGGAGTTCCCGCCGTCGAACTCCTGGGGTCGCTGGGCAAGCCAGACGGCGTGCGCTGTCTGTTCGTTCATGGCGCCAACGTGGTGGTGTCGGCTCCGAATGCCGCGACCGTCCTTGAGGGCCTGCGCCGCCTCGACTTCCTGGTGGTGTGCGATTTCTTCCTGTCCGAGACCGCTGCGGAGGCGGAC
>NZ_JAPSHV010000136.1 GCF_031179385.1 Arthrobacter sp.
ATCCCGTCCCAGTTCTTCTGAATACCAGGGCAGACCACGAGGTGTTCGTAGGTGAGAGTACGCCCGGAAGCGAGGACGACCGTCTTCCCCGCGGGGTCGATGGACGTCGCAGCATCACGGTGCCAGGTAATTCCCTTCGGCATCACGGACTCCTGCGAGCGGACAGCCAGCTCCGCCTTCCCCGTGCCCCCTGCGATATGGGAGAAAAAGGGCTGGTACTGGTGCTGTTCGGTAGGGTCGACGACGGCGATCCCCTTGACCTTGTAGCGCTTCAGCCGTGCCGCAAGGGAAATGCCGGCGTTTCCGCCCCCGATGATGAGCACCGCGTGATGCGAAGCTGACTCTCCCTGTGTGTCGTCCTTGCTCTGCGCCATGAGGCTCCTTGGTCGAGATGGTGCTGCACTGGTTTGACCCTACCGGCATTGCTCCGCGGGCGAGGGATCAGTCGACGGTCATCTCTCCCATGCGGTTCCAGCCATTGGCTGAAATCTTCTCGCTGATGATCTGCGGAGTTTCAACGAGAGCTTGCGGCATGTCCTGTATTGCCTGCTTGAAGTGTTCACTGTTCACGTGGTCACCGGCGGCGTCATCCTCGAACGCCTCCACCAGAACAAACTCGTTCGGGTTGTCGACGCTGCGTGACCAGTCGAACCAGAGGTTGCCCGGCTCCGCGCGGGTGGCCTCGGTGAACTCGCGCGTGAGGTCTATCCAACGGTCGCTCCAGTCAGGCTTCACGTTGAATTTGACGACGATGAAAATCATGCGGGTGCCTTTCGTTCGAGGGTTGCTGAACCATGCTATTCATTCGGCGGCAATCCAGGTCCACCCGGACGCACCTACATCTCGCTCAGCCGCTTCGCGAGCTCGGCAAGAGTCCTCGCCTCGATATCGGGTTCGTCGAAATACCCGGGATAGTTCACACCGGACCGATTGATCCACGCCGTCCGCAACCCAGCACGTTGTGCGCCGTGAATGTCCCAGGGATGTACCGCTACCAACAGCAACTCCTGCGGCTGCCGGCCGAGTTCAGCAGCTGCATACTCGTAAGCCTCGAGTGCCGGCTTCCACCGGGCGGCATCCGCGACGGTCAGAAGGCGGGCGAAGTGACCGCGAATTCCAGCTTGCTGAAAAAGCCGATCCGCCACCGACGTCGCACCATTGCTCAGGGTGACCAACTCGGCAAGCTCTGCAAGGGCTTCTACGCCGGGGACGACGTCGTCGTGAACGGACAGCGACGTGAGCGCGCCCATGATGTTTTCCACTGCGGCAGTGTGGTCCCCGGCGCCCAGTGCATCGCCACACATACGTTGAAGGCTGTCCTTGGCGAGGTCAGCGAAACCGGGATTTTCACCTGTGACGGTAAGGGCGAAACCGTCACGCAGTATTCCGCCGAACCAGACGCGCGCACTCAGCGCCGGTAATCCTTCTGCCTCGAACGCGTCAGCGAGCAAGCTCAGGTCGGATAAGGTCTCGTTCACGTCGAAGACGATGGTTCGAGGTCGGTTGATCATGGTGCAACCTTCTCAGGAGACTCTTCCGCAGGACAGCCCTGCTCACTCATTGAGGAAGCACACAGCGCCTGATCTCCGGGAGTCCCGGGGACCAGGCGCTGTGCACGAGCTATTCCGATAGGCGCGCGCCAGTAGAAGAACGCGTTAGTTCGCGAAAACGTCCTGCAGGCGCGGGCCGATCCAGAGGGCAACCGAGTCTCCGCCGTTGTTCAGGACCGAAGCGGTACCCCCGTTGTAGTAGGCCTCGGGCGAGTTGGTACCCGGCCCCGTGTAGACACGAAGCTCGGCACCCGGTGCCAGTACGTAGCCGTCGCCGACGGAGAGGATGTTGTTCGCCGCATCCCGGATGATGGCGCCGCTCACGTCGACGCTTGCCGTTGAGGTATTGCGCAGCAGCACGTACTCGCCGTTCTCGGGCTGGACGTCGTCTCCGGCGGGGTTGTTGATGGAATCGGCAATCTCGACGCCTGCTCCCGGGAAGACCGCCTGTCCCTTGAGGAAGCGTTCGTTCTGGATAGGAAAGTCGGTGGTGACGGCGTCCACGCCCAGGTCCAGTGAGTACTGCACAGCCTCCGGCGAGTTCACCGTGTACACGCCGAGGATCAGGCCGGCGCCCTTCACGTCCGCGACATTCTGCTCCGTCAGCGTCCGATAGTTGGTGCCAACCGAGTCCGCGAAGGTTGCCCAGGACTCCACAACCGCCCGGGCAGGCACCACGCTGGTGAGCTGCTGCAGCTCGATCTCCGGAGCAATCTCCGCGAAGCGCCGGTTGGATGCCTCGTCGAATCCGATGACCTGGATCTTGTCCGCCGCGACCAGCTGGGCCCACTTCCGATCGGTGCGGAGCTCATCGGCAACGACCTGTTCGATGCCGGGCGAGTTCACCGGGGACTTGATCTCGATATAGACGCCGGTCTTCACGGTCGCCACCTCAGCCGCCGCATCCAGGTGAGGGATGCGCTCGCCCACATACTTCTCACCGAAGTAGGAGCCGGCGTCGAGCTGCTGCAGTTCAGCCCATGTGAACGAGGTGATCGGGTCGTTCTCACGGCCGGGGAACACCTCTTCGACGTTCGTGGTGCGCGCAGGGGTGTTGTCGTGGAAGAGGAACGGAACGCCGTCGGCGCTGAGCTGCACGTCAATTTCGAAGAAGTCGGCACCGGACGCACGCCCGTCCTTGAACGCCGCGACGGTGTTCTCCGGCGCCGTGCCGGCGGCTCCGCGGTGCCCGATGAGGATCGGAGCGTCGCTGTCCTGCTGGGCGGGCACAGCGTGCGCGACGGCGGTGGGTGCGGTGACGAGCGCCAGTCCCGCAACTGCGGTGGCGATGGTTCTGGTCAGGCGAGAAGCCATAAGGTTCGGGTCCCTTTCGGATGAGTGAGTAAATCCCCCACCCGATGCTTCATGGCGCTGGAAACCGTCCGGTCAACGCCGGGTGAACTCCGAGTGAAAGCGACACCTGCCGACTCAAAGGGTTAGTGGCGGGCGTAACGCCGGACGAAATTGTTGAGGATCAGCGGCGGCAAACTCACCTGCGACGACCTCGCACGCACGATAACGGTGTCGGCCTGATCCGGCGGGAAATACCCGGCATGGCGGTAGATGCGGATACGCTGCACGAGGCCTTCCACGTCGAGTTCGGGGTGAAACTGCGTGGCGTACAGATTCTGCCTAACCCGGAACATCTGCACGGGGCACGACGCCGACGACGCCAGCAGGACCGCATGCCCAGGCAGCGTCGTACACGCCTCCTTGTGTCCAACGAACGCATCGAAGCGCGGCGGGAGGCCGGCCAGCAGCGGGTCCGCTGCGCCGTCGTCAGTGACTGTGATCTCCACCGCCCCGATAGGTTCTGCGAAGGTGCGGTCGATCACCGCGCCCTGATGGCGGCCAAGGGTCCCGACGCCGTAACAGGCACCGAAGAAGGGGAAATCCGCGTCAACCACGCGGTCGAGCAGCTCACGGAGCTCCCTCTCAACGCGATGTTGGACGGGCGACTTCGTGTCCTCCGGGTCGGAGGAGTTGAACGGGCTTCCGCCCACGAGAATCCCGGAGTAGTCCTTCAGCCGCAGCTCGGGCAACGGCTCCTGTTCCACCCTGAACCGATGGAGGTCCGACGGCGCCAGGCCGGTGAAACGGAGGAAGCTGCGGTATTCGCCCTCAGCCGCCTCGTCCTCGGCGCGGGTGCCTAAAAGCAGGAACGGTAGCACCCACCGATCGTACTGCCCAACAGATTTTTCCACCGACCACTCGCAAAATGCTAAGCATGCTGATAGAAATTAAGAGGAGCCGTTACAGAATTGCTTTTTTCGATGATCACGGCAACACCCAAGTCTAAGGAGAGCATCATGGCAGGAAACACGCTTGTACGATCCCTTCACGATCTCAGTGCTGCGGCTTGGTTCGGCGGATCGCTCATGGGCGCCGTCGGCCTGAACGGGGCAGCAGCCGAAGCGAAGGACCCCACGGAACGCACCCGGCTTTCCACCGTTGGCTGGGCACGCTGGACTCCGGTGCAGATCGCAGCGTTCGGCGCCCACGCGGTCGGCGGCATCGGACTCATCGCTGCCAACAAGGGCCGCCTGGCCGGGCAGCCCGGTGCAGTAGCGAACACCGTGATCAAGTCTGCCATCACGGTTATCGGCATGACCGCTTCCCTGTACTCCGGCATGCTCGGCAAGAAGGTCGGCGAGTTGAGCCAGCACGGTGCCGTTGGCGCAACTGAGCCCAAGCCGGGTGCACCGGAGGAACTGGCGAAGGCGCAGAAGCAGCTGAAGACCCTCCAGTGGATTCTGCCGGCCCTCAGCGGCGCAGTGATTGTGCTTGGCGCTCAGCAGGGCGAGCAGCAGCGTCCCAAGAACGTGCTCAGCGGACTCTTCAACCGCTAAGCAGCCAGGAGTTGGGCCCGTCGTTTCCCCCAGAACGACGGGCCTCTTCGGTTAACACAGGACAGGAAAAGCAACGGTAGGAGTAGAGGAAATCATGGGCCAGCCAGCACAGCAGCAAGACGTACCCGGTGTTCAGTCGGAGATGGACCCGACGCCCGACTGCGGTGAGGAAAGCTACAAGGGCAGCGGCAAACTGACGGGCAAGGCAGCAGTCATCACTGGCGGTGACAGCGGCATTGGCCGCGCCGTCGCCATCGCCTTCGCTCGGGAGGGCGCCGATGTCCTTATTTCCTACCTCAGCGAAGACGACGACGCCGAAGAAACCGCCCGATACATCGAAGACGCAGGCCGCAGGGCCGTCACTGTCCGTGGAGACCTGTCAGATCCGCAGCATTGCCGGGACATCATCGCTCTGGCTGTCCAGGAGTTCGGCAAGGTTGACGTCCTCGTCAGCAATGCCGCATACCAGATGAGCCATGAGAGCCTCGACGAGATCAGCGACGAAGAGTGGGAGTACACCTTCAAGGTGAACGTGTCGGCCATGTTCCACCTGGTCAAAGCAGCACTGCCGCACATGGCGCCGGGGTCCTCGATCATCGGCAGCTCGTCGGTCAATTCGGACATGCCGAGCCCGCAGCTGGCCCCCTATGCCGCAACGAAGGCAGCAATCGCTAACTTCTCTGCGAGTCTTGCCCAGATGCTCGGCGACAAGGGAATCCGTGTCAACAGCGTGGCGCCCGGACCCATCTGGACTCCGCTCATCCCCGCGACCATGCCGCCGGAGAAAGTGGAGCAATTCGGTGACGACACTCCCCTGGGCCGCGCCGGCCAGCCGGCGGAGCTAGCCCCCGCCTACGTCCTGCTGGCGTCCGACGACGGCAGCTACATGTCAGGCGCGCGGATCGCCGTCACCGGCGGCCGGCCCATCCTGTAGAACCGGTTCCGCCTCAAGCGAAGATGCCGTGGGCATAACTGCCCACGGCATCTTCCGCGTTTTGGAAGGATTGGTACATGGAATTCAACCGGCTGCTGCAGATCAACCGCATCTATGCCCAGCCTGCAGCCCTGGAGCTGCCCCGCGGCAAGCAGATCGTGGAGCGGTGGCCGGACGCCGACGTCGTGCTGGTTGATAACCACTGGAACATCCCGGAAGTCCACGGCGACGAAACCAACGTACCCCGCTGGTCGCGGATCAAGACCGAGGCACTGGTTCTCGGGGTGAAGAAGGCCCTGACCGTCAAGCCGAACGGCAGGTCCGCCGACTTCATCGCACCCTCAACCGCCAACGGTTGCGCCATGGCGTGCGCCTACTGTTATGTGCCCAGGCACAAGGGATACAGCAATCCTGTGACGGTGTTCGCCAACATCGATCAGATCGCCGGGACGCTCGAGCGGCACGCCACCCGGCAGGGAATGAAGCTGGAACCGAACCAGTGTGACCCGGAGCTCTGGGTGTACGACATCGGCGAGAACAGCGACTGCTCCGTCGACGCCTTGATCAGCGACAACGTCGAGGACCTGGTGACGCTCTTCCGGGACCTCCCCACGGCCAAGCTGTCCTTTGCGACCAAGTACGTGAATCCCGCAATGCTTGGGTGGGATCACGGCGGGCACACCCGGGTGCGGTTCTCCCTTATGCCTGCGGACCTTGCGAAGTCGATCGACGTCCGTACGTCTCCGGTGGCCGAGCGTATGGCAGCGATCAACGATTTTGTCGCTGCCGGGTACGAGGTGCACGTGAACTTCTCCCCCGTCATCGTCACTGACACCTGGCTCGAAGACTGGGAGCAACTGCTGCACCAGCTCGACGCAACGCTGTCCCCGGCGGCGAAGGCCCAGCTCGCCGCCGAGGTCATCTTCCTGACCCACAACGAACGGCTGCACGAGGTCAACCTGGGGTGGCACCCGCAGGCCGAGAAAGTGCTGTGGCGGCCGGATCTCCAGGAAGCGAAGGTGTCGTCAAACGGTTTCACCAACGTCCGGTACCGTTCCGGCACAAAAGGCCGTTACGTACGGGAGCTGACCGCGCTGATCGA
>NZ_JAPSHV010000040.1:0-12707 GCF_031179385.1 Arthrobacter sp.
CGGGCAGCGGATGAGCTGGCTGAAACGTTGGATGCCGCCAGGGAGAATGCAAATGCCGGATCAGGGGAGCAGGCTGCCGACCCGGATGCCGAAGCCGACGGTGTCCCCGTCGACCGCGAAGGCGGTCCTTCTGGGGACTGATCCGGGACATGGGATGAACCGGCGGGCCTGGCTGGTTTGGTGCGCCGGTGTCCTGGCGTACCTGATAGCAGTCACCCAGCGCACGTCTTTCGGCGTGGCAGGGATTGCGGCCACCGAGCGTTTCGACGCAACGGCCTCCGCACTGGCTGTCTTCACGGTGGCCCAGCTTGTGGTTTACGCCGGATTGCAGATTCCGGTCGGGGTTCTGGTGGACCGTTTCGGTCCGCGCATCCTGATCTTCTCCGGTGCCCTCCTGATGGCGCTCGGCCAGAGCCAACTGGCATTTGCTGAGTCCGTCTCCGCCGGCATCTTCGGGCGTCTTTTGGTGGGTGGGGGTGACGCCATGACCTTCATCGCTGTCCTGAGACTGCTGCCTGCCTGGTTCGAGACGAAGCGCATCCCGCTGCTGACGCAACTCACCGGGATTCTGGGCCAGCTGGGGCAGGTCCTGAGTGTGGTGCCCTTTCTCGCCGTCCTGCAGTTCGCTGGGTGGAGTGCGGCTTTCCTCTCGGCGGCAGGATTGGGGATTTTGGCAGCAGTACTTGCGCTGGCGGTGATCCGCGACCACCCGGATGGAAGTCAGAAACGCTCCTCTGTAACGCTGCGTCAGACGGGTGTGTCCCTCGCCGAGGCTTGGAAGCAGCCGGGAACCAGGCTCGGCCTCTGGTGCCACTTCACGACGCAGTTCTCGGGTACCGTTTTCGTGCTCACCTGGGGTTACCCCTATCTGGTGAGTGCACAGGAGCTTGCTGCCCCGACCGCCTCGGTGCTGATGACGCTATTCGTGGTGGTGGGCATGATCTGTGGCCCTCTTCTGGGCGTGTATGTCGCACGGCATCCGCTGCGCCGGTCGACCATGGTTCTTGCAATCACCGCTGCCACCGCCCTGGCATGGCTGGTGGTCCTGACCTATCCGGGCCGCGCACCGGTTTGGTTGCTGGTGTTCCTTGTCGTGACACTGGCGGTGGGCGGTCCCGGGTCCATGATCGGCTTCGACTTTGCGCGGACCTTCAACCCGGCGTCCCGGCTTGGGACAGCGACCGGGATTGTCAATATCGGAGGCTTCACCGCTGCCCTCCTCACCATGTTCGCTGTGGGGATCATTCTCGATCTGCTGCTGGCCAGCGGCTTTTCGAATGGCGATCTCTATGCCCTGGACTCGTTCAGGATCGCTTTCGCCGTGCAGTTCGTAATGCTCGCAGTCGGGACCACCGCGATCCTGATTGTCCGCCGACGCGTGCGGGCGCAGCTTGCCCGCCAGTCGATCGTTGTACCGCCGCTCAGGCAGGCAATTGCGAGGGAGATTCGACGACGGCGCGACGCCCGCAGCTGACGACTGTTCCTCCACACCGACGGAGTTTGGGCAACTTGCCCACATAGAGATCGAAGAGCGGACCTGCTCCTCCAGCCGGGATCAAAGTCGTAACTATGACATCAAGCGCATCCCACTCCGAGGCACCGATCAAAGTCAGCACTCCTGCGGACATCCTCAGTTACGTCCCGCACATCTTGGGCTTCCAGCCCCGCGAGAGCCTGGTGTTCCTCACCATGACAGGCAAGCGCGTCGGCGCCACGCTGCGGCTGGATCTTCCCTGCGAGGAGACAGATCCGCTCGATTACGCCGATTCCGTCTGCGAGTATCTGCAGTCCGATTCAGCCGCCGACGGTGTGCTGATGGTCATCTACACGGATAGGGCGTGGATGGAGCCCGCTGAGCCGCCTTTCGCCCCGCTGGTCCACTGCCTGGATCTTGTCCTTGACGCTGCCGGGCTCAGCCTGCTGGACGGATGGCTGGTCAGTTCCAGTCACTGGCGGGATTACTTCTGCGAGGAGCAGTCGTGCTGTCCCTGGCCCGGGCATCGCCTGACCGCAATCACCGAAAGCGTGCTGAACGCCGAGCTCGTGTTTCAGGGAAGCACGTACGCCGAGTCGCTGGAGTCGGCGGTGCGCACCGTCGATGCTGTGGACAATGAGGAAGTGCATCGGCTGACCTTCTCCTACATCGAGAAGTGGGCAGGCAAATGGGATAGCTCAAGCCTGGCCCGTGATTGCCTGACCCTCTGGGATGGGTTGATCAGGGGCACTGCCGGCAGCGCCGGCGACGAACCTGAGGTGAGGGCCTTCCTCCTTGCCGGTCTTACGAGCGCCGCAGTGCGGGACAGCCTCATCGTGCTGGCAGCGACGGATGCAACGGCTGCCTATGCCGCCGCTGTCGATGGCTCTGTTCTTCCGGCATATCCGGAAGAGGTGCAACTTCCCCAGGAATGCGATGATCTGAAGAGCGCCATTGCGGCAGAGGAAGCAGCAGGCGGAGCAAGCGCGCAAAGCCACAGTGACGAAAGACCAAGCGCGCTCTTCCGGGACGTTTTCCTGGCCACGATGAGCACCCCCGACTGGAATCGTCTGGATGCCGCCCACCGGGTGTTCGTTCGGCTCACAGCGGTGGCACAGGGGAAGCCGAGATCGGCGCTGCTCAGCATTCTCGGCTGGTTGGAGTGGACTCGCGGGAGGGGATCCCGAGCCCATCACTACCTGCAGGCGGCGCTCGACGAGACACCGGGATACACGTTGGCTGAACTGCTTCTGGCCCTGGTCGGGACCGGATCCCTGGCTCCCTGGGCGCGGCGACGGGAAACCGCCTGGACTTCCGATTCTTGGAGGGCCGCCTGAATAGGCTCGTTGCGCAGAGGAATTACGTGGCGTCCGCAAAGCGTGCGACAATGGAACCTAGACCCGGTTGGGTTCGTGTTTCAGATTTAAGCGCTGCAGTCCCGGGACGTAGGTGTTCGCACCACTGATCATCCCCACGGAATAGTGCTACCGGCGGAGCTGTTGTATTCACCGACAGATTCCGCTGACAGGTCTGAAATCAAACACGGACTTGACAGGGTCATAGTGGTGTTGCCCCCTTTGGCGGCGCCGCAAACCGCCGTATGAAAGGTTCTCTGTGTCGGCCAAGAAGACAACAGCACCGGTGTTATCAGAACCCGGTACAACTGCGACCAAGCGCAAAGCTTCCGCTGCTAAACCAGCGTCGAAGGCAGGTGCCGCGCGCGGTGCCAAGCGCGCGGCCAACGAGGGCAGTGTGAACACGAAGGCTGCTGACGCCACGCCCGAAGAGGATTTGCCGGAGCAGGACATCGAGCCCAGCGCCGCGGATGTGAGCACCGCTGATACTGAAACCGCCGAACCCGAGGTTGCTGAAGCACCTACCGGCAGCGGTTTCGTCTACTCGGACGCTGACGACGACGACGCGCCGGCCCAGCAGGTGGTCTCCGCTGGAGCCACTGCCGACCCGGTCAAGGACTACCTGAAGCAGATCGGCAAGGTCGCTCTGCTCAACGCAGAACAGGAAGTTGATCTTGCACTGCGAATTGAGGCCGGGCTCTTCGCTGAAGAAAAGTTGGCGGCCAACGAGAACATCGATCCGAAGCTGCGCCGCGAACTCGAGTGGGTCATCCACGACGGAAAGCGCGCGAAGAACCACCTGCTGGAAGCAAACCTCCGGCTTGTCGTCTCGCTTGCCAAGCGCTACACCGGTCGCGGCATGCTCTTCCTGGACCTGATCCAGGAAGGCAACCTCGGCCTCATTCGCGCCGTTGAGAAGTTCGACTACACCAAGGGCTTCAAGTTCTCCACCTACGCGACTTGGTGGATCCGCCAGGCGATCACCCGTGCCATGGCAGACCAGGCCCGCACCATCCGCATTCCGGTGCACATGGTGGAGGTCATCAACAAGCTTGCTCGCGTGCAGCGCCAGATGCTTCAGGACCTTGGGCGGGAACCGACTCCGGAGGAACTGGCCCTGGAGTTGGACATGACCCCTGAGAAGGTCGTGGAGGTCCAAAAGTACGGTCGAGAGCCCATCTCACTGCACACCCCGCTGGGCGAAGACGGCGACTCCGAGTTCGGTGACCTGATCGAGGATTCCGAAGCTGTTGTTCCTGCGGACGCCGTAAGCTTCACCCTGCTGCAGGAACAGCTCCACTCCGTTCTGGACACTCTCTCGGAGCGTGAGGCCGGTGTTGTAGCCATGCGCTTCGGGCTCACGGACGGCCAGCCCAAGACCCTCGACGAGATCGGCAAGGTTTACGGGGTCACCCGTGAGCGGATCCGCCAGATCGAATCGAAGACCATGTCGAAGCTCCGCCACCCCTCGCGGTCCCAGGTTCTCCGGGACTACCTGGACTAGGACTGCTCGCTGGGCGACACCAGCAATCGTTACAGACACGAAGAACCCCCTCCGAGGAGGGGGTTCTTCGTGTCTGTAATGCTTTCCAGTCAGGCGTCCTTCGGGATGCCCATCGGCCGATAGCCGAAGCGCTTTACGCCTCTACCGTGCTCGGGGCCTTTTCGGTCAACCGGGCAGTCTCATCCTGCCATTCGGATGTCTGCGGCCGGAGGGTGCTCTCAACAGCACGCGCGTGGTGCCCGCAGAAAAGAAGCTCACCACCGGAGGACTGAAGGACTGCGCGCACGTAGGCCTGGGCTCCGCACCGGTCACAACGATGCAGTGCGGTCAGCTCGCGGGTTGCTGTAGCTGTTGTCATGGATGCCTCCTTAGTGGTTCCTGTAGTTCATATAACCACTATTCGGAGCCGTTTCTTCGCAAGCTGGGTCCGCTTTCGCTCAGCGCGTACGCTCGCGCGAGCGGTTGGAGAGCTTCCGTTGGGCCCGGCACGCCTGCGGTCCTCACCGCGCACAAGCGAATATGCTAGGGAAGGCGCGCCGCCCCCGGCCGCAGAAACACCCCGAGATTGACCGCAATGCCAAGGAGTTTCCCAGGAAGTGGCCCCCAGCTCTGAATACACAGCCCGCCATCTTTCCGTACTTGAGGGACTCGAGGCGGTCCGCAAACGCCCGGGCATGTACATCGGTTCCACAGACTCGCGTGGGCTCATGCATTGCCTGTGGGAAATCATCGACAACTCTGTCGACGAGGCACTGGCTGGTCACGGGCAGAGCATCACGGTCATCCTTCACGCTGACGGTTCGGTGGAAGTGCACGACGACGGTCGCGGCATTCCCGTCGACGCTGAACCGAAGACGGGACTCAGCGGTGTTGAGGTGGTCTTCACGAAACTCCACGCCGGCGGCAAGTTCGGCGGCGGGTCCTACACCGCGTCAGGCGGCCTGCATGGCGTCGGCGCCAGCGTGGTCAATGCACTCTCCGCGCGTCTGGACGTACAGGTCGATCGCGGTGGGAAGACCTACCAGATGTCCTTCCGCAGGGGAGAGCCGGGGCGCTTCGCCGACGAGCGCAAGCCCTTGCCGACGTCCAAGTTCGCCCCCTTCGTGGACAGTTCCCGGCTTGAGGTGGTCGGAACCGCGAAGCGCGGAGTTACCGGAACCAGGATCCGTTACTGGGCGGATCGTCAGATCTTCACGCCTGATGCAAAGTTCTCCTACGAGGAACTGCAGGCACGGGCACGGCAGACTTCGTTCCTCGTCCCGGGTCTGCGGATCACGCTGCGGGACGAACGGAGCCTGCCGGGCACCGACGGCGTGGTCGAAGAAGTCTTTCACCACGACGGCGGTATCTCCGAGTTCGTTGAGTTCCTCGCCATCGATCACGCGGTGACCGATGTGTGGCGGCTTCACGGATCGGGCCGCTTCAAGGAATCGGTGCCGGTTCTCGATGATCAGGGACACAGCCGCATCGCCGAAGTGGAGCGTGACTGCGAGGTGGATATCGCACTGCGCTGGGGGATCGGATACGACACGACGGTCAAGAGTTACGTCAACATCATCGCCACCCCGAAGGGTGGAACGCATCAGGCGGGCTTCGAGCAGGCCCTCCTGAAGACCTTCCGGAAGGTCGTCGAGACCAACGCGCGCAAGCTCAAGGCGGGCAACGACAAGCTGGAGAAGGACGACGTCTTCGCCGGACTTACCGCCGTCCTGACGGTACGGCTGGCCGAGCCCCAGTTCGAAGGCCAGACGAAGGAGATCCTCGGAACGTCCGCCGTCCGTGCCATCGTCGCGAAGGTCGTCGAAACCCAGATCCTCGCCAAGCTCACGTCGTCGGCCCGTGCCGACAAGGCGCAGTCCGCGTTGCTGCTGGAGAAGGTCGTCGCCGAGATGAAGTCACGCGTCTCCGCGCGCGTGCACAAGGAAACACAGCGCCGCAAGAACGCGCTGGAGACCTCCTCCATGCCTACGAAGCTCGCTGACTGCCGCATCGACGACGCCGAGCGTTCCGAGCTTTTCATCGTTGAGGGCGACAGCGCGCTGGGCACTGCCAAGCTCGCGCGTTCCTCCGACTATCAGGCACTCCTGCCTATCCGCGGGAAAATCCTGAACGTTCAGAAGGCATCGGTCGGCGACATGCTCTCGAACGCCGAATGTGCCGCGCTCATCCAGGTGGTCGGAGCGGGCTCCGGCCGTAGCTTCCAGCTGGAGGCGGCACGCTACGGCAAAGTCATTCTGATGACGGACGCCGACGTCGACGGTGCGCATATCCGCACCCTTCTACTGACGCTGTTCTTCCGCTATATGCGGCCGCTGGTGGACGCCGGGCGTGTTTTCGCGGCCGTTCCGCCCCTGCATCGGGTTGAGATTCTCAATCCCGGCAGCAAGGCGAACGAGACCGTCTACACCTACTCCGACCAGGAACTGCACCGGCTGCTGGCCGCCCTTGAGCGTGAGGGCAAGCGCTACAAGGAACCGATCCAGCGCTACAAGGGGCTGGGGGAGATGGATGCCGGGCAGCTCGCCGAGACCACCATGGATCCGCGTCATCGTACTTTGCGGCGGGTCCGGATTCAGGAAGCTGAGGCAGCAGAGCGTGTGTTCGATCTGCTGATGGGCAGCGACGTTGCGCCGCGCAAGGACTTCATCGTCGCAGGTGCTGCCTCCCTGGACCGCGAGCGTATCGACGCCTGAACTTCGACGCCTAAACTTCGACGCTGAACGTCGAGGCTGGTCCAGGCTGCACGATCCGCTCCGGCAGAAGCCTGCAGCGGTAGCTCAGACGAAGAGTCCCGGCGCGACCAGCAGCACCGTCGGCACCATGAGGAGGAGCGCCGACGTCGCCAGCGCAGAGAAGGACTGGAGCGGGGAGAGCGGCCGCTTGGGTTCCAGCAGGCGGCGCAGCCGGTGAACCGTGGACAGCGACGCCTCATCATCCTGCTCCGGATCCGGCTCGAGTGCGCCCTGAGGCAGCGTCTGCTTCGACCCTCCGATCGTGGGCCCGTGCGAGCCGGTGGCGACGACGGCGATGGCACCCACCAGCGTTTCCTGGTCCACCTGCTTGACTGCTTCGTCATCGGCGAGCATCTCGATGAGTTCGTTGACGGCCCGTTGGGCAAGGCGCGAGGTAGGGAGCCAGGGGAGCGCTGAACGCCACGCCGCGAACGCCCACAGCAGCAGGTGGTGGCGCTGGCTCAGATGCGCGCGCTCATGCACCAGTACGGCTTGCAGCTCGTCCTCGGAGAGCAGTCCCATCAGGCCGTCCGAGAGAACCGTTACGGAACGCGCACCGCCCGGCAGGCAGTAGGCAACAGGGGTCGGGTGCTTGATGACGACCGTTGACGGGTTCGTGTGCGAGGGGGAGCTGAGCAGGTTCAACAGGTTGCGGTGCCGGCGTCGTTGGCGTGTGATCCGCGCGTACGTGATGAGGAGTGTAAAGACCAGATGGGCGGTCAGCAGACTTGCTGCGCTGAGCGCGAACACGTGCATCAGTCCGAGAGTGTCAGCAGGCCGGTTGTTCACGAGCACGTCCCAAAGCCCGCGAAGCGCTTCAAGCAGGTTATCGCCGAGGGGTTCAAGCCCCCACACCAGCATCGCCCCGATCATGGAGAGTCCGCCTGCGAGCGCTATTGCCTGCCACAGGATCATCGCCGTGAAGGGAGAGCGCGAGGGCCACTGTGCCCGGGACAGGGCGATGGGAGCAGGCCACGCCAAAACCACGGCAAGCGTGGCCAGGAAGTGCGAGGCCCAGAACATGGGCTAGTTGCTGCCCAGGAGCCGCCTCAGGGTGCGGGCCTCGCTCTCGGAAACGCTGCCGATGAAGCGTGCGAGCACAGCCTCCCGGTCGGGAGCAGTCACCAGAACCTCATGCATGAGTTCGGCGGTGTGGTCTTCCCGGCTGGTGACGGCACGGTAGCGGTGCGGGCGGGTATCCCGCTCCCGCTCCACCAGGCCCTTCTTCTCCAGGCGGGACAGTACGGTCAGCACAGTGGTTACTGCGAGGTCCTTGCCCTCTGCGGTGCCTTCCGGGGCAAGCGCCAATGCGTCACGAAGTGTATTCGCGGTCATGGCCTCCTGGGTGCCCCACAGCAGGTCCATCACTGTGCGTTCGAGTTCACCGAGCGTGGCCATTCGTGTTTCCTTTGTCGATCCGGTTCGGTTGCGGACGGATGCTCGCGACTGCGATGCCAGTTCCAACTCCTCTTAATCTACAACTTTTTTCGCCAAGGTTCTACGCAATGTAGAAGTGATGCCGAAAGTTGTTCTACGATACGTAGAAGAAGCTTTTCTACGTTGTGTAGAACTTGCTCGCATCGCCTGTGCTTGAGGAATTGAGGACCTGTGGAAGCACTTGAAATCGCCCGGTGGCAATTCGGAATCACCACCGTCTACCACTTCCTGATGGTGCCGCTGACGATCGGCCTCGGCCTGGTCGTCGCCGTCATGCAGACGCTCTGGTACCGCACGGGCAAGGAGCACTACCTGCGGATGACGAAGTTCTGGGGGAAGCTTTTTCTCATCAACTTCATCATGGGCGTGGCGACAGGCCTGGTGCAGGAGTTCCAGTTCGGCCTCGCGTGGAGCGAGTACAGCCGCTTCGTCGGTGACGTGTTCGGTGCCCCTTTGGCTATGGAGGCGCTGCTGGCGTTCTTCGTCGAGTCCACCTTCCTCGGCCTCTGGATCTTCGGCTGGCAGCGTCTTCCGAAGATCCTTCACCTGGGTTCCCTCTGGGCCGCTGTGCTGGCTTCCGTCCTGTCCGCCTACTTCATCATCGTTGCCAACTCCTGGATGCAGCACCCCGTCGGCGTGGAGCTCGTCGACGGTCGCGCACGCATGGTGGACGCCTGGGCCGTCTTCACCAACAACACCGCGGTGGTCGCCTTCACCCACACTGTCTTCGGCGCACTTGCCGTGGCCGGCGGGTTCCTTCTCGGCATCGCCTGGTACCACCTCTGGAAGCGGCGCCACGATGGGCTGGACACGGTCGACGACGCCGGTTCAGTCATCGTCGGCTCGGACCCGTCCGGCTCACGCGGCTCGATCGACCACAGCGTGTGGCTGCGCTCTGCGCGGATCGGCGCCGTCGTTGCACTTATTTCCTTCGCCGGCACTGCCGCCTCAGGCGACCTGCAGGCGAAGCTGATGTTCGAGCAGCAGCCCATGAAGATGGCGGCGGCCGAGGCTGCGTGCCACGACGGGACAGGCTTCTCCGTTCTCTCGGTCGGAAACCTGGGCTCGCAGAACTGTGACGATATCGTGGCGGTCTTCGAAGTGCCGGGCCTGCTGTCCTTCCTTGCCAACGGTGACTTCACCACGGAGGTCAAGGGCGTCAATACGCTCCTGCCCGAATACGAGGAGCAGTACGGAAAGACCCTGCCGAACGACCCCATGTACGGCGAGCGCGCCGGAATGGACATTGACTACCTTCCCGTCATGGAGGTCACCTACTGGGGCTTCCGCATCATGATCGGCTTCGGCGTGATGGCGGCTTTCGCAGCCCTGGTTGCGCTGTGGATTCTGCGGAAGGGGACCGTCCCTGAATCCCGTTGGCTCATGCGCCTTGCGGTGTTCGGGATCCTCGCCCCGTTCGGTGCAAACTCCGCGGGATGGATCTTCACCGAAATGGGCCGCCAGCCGTTCGTGGTGGCACCCAACCCGGATCCGAGCGGAATTGACGGCGTCTTCATGTTCACGGCCGCCGCCGTCTCGCCCGGCGTCTCACTGGCAGAACTCGTGTTCTCCCTGGTCGCGCTCACTCTGGTGTACGCCGTCCTGCTGGTTGTCGAGGTCAGGCTGCTCTTCACCTACGTGCGCGGCGGCGTCGCTTCGGCCATGCCGGAACTGGCCCACAAGCACGACGACGCGAACTCTCCGGGCGGGAAGGACAACGACGATGTACTCGCCTTTGCCTACTGACCTGCCGAACCCCACGCTGTCCAGCGGAAAGGACCTTCAAGCATGAGCGAGCTGCTCCCCACCATCTGGTTCACCCTGGTCGCCGTGCTGTGGACCGGCTACCTCTTCCTCGAGGGGTTCGACCTCGGCGTCGGCATGCTGATGAAGCTTTTCGCGCGGACGGACAGGGAACGCAGGCTTCTCCTCAACACCGTCGGTCCCGTCTGGGACGGCAACGAGGTCTGGTTGGTCACCGCGATCGGCGCCACCCTTGCCGCCTTCCCGCTCTGGTACGCCTCGCTGCTCTCCACCCTCTACGTCCCCTTCGTCCTTGTGCTGCTCGGCCTTATCTTCCGGGCGGTGGCATTTGAGTACCGGGGCAAGATGAACAACGACCAGTGGCGGCAGCGCTGGGACCTCGCAATCTTCCTCGGCTCCTTCACGTCGGCGGCCGGGATCGGGGCGGCCCTCGCCCTGACCACCACCGGTCTACCCCTGAACGAGAACGGTGACCGGGTGGGCGGGCCGTTCGTGTGGCTGACGTTCGACGCGCTCCTCGGCGCGGCCGCCGTCGTGCTGTTCTGTCTCGTGCACGCGCTGGCGTTTCTCGTGCTGAAAACCGACGGGCCGATCCGTGAGCGGGCACGCGGGCTGCTGCTGCGGACGCTGCCGGTCGCCGTCGTACCGTTGCTGGTGTGGGCCGCCCGGGTGTACATCGCCGACGGAACGGCCTGGACAGGTCTCCTCCTTCTTGCCGCCGTGGGCGCCGCGGCCGCATCATGGTTCGCCCAGCGGGCCGGGCGCGACGGCTGGGGCTTCAGCTGGCTGGGTGCAGCACTGGCCGCGTCGCTTGCGTGCATCTTCGGCTCTGTCTACCCCGTGGTGCTGCCGTCAACGCTCGATGATGCGTTCAACCTCACGGTCGAGAATGCGTCCAGTTCGCCGTACACGCTCGGTTTGATGAGCATCGTCGCTGCCTTCGGCGTTCCGCTCGTCCTCGCCTACCAGGGATGGACCTACTGGGTCTTCCGGAAGCGTGTCACCGAGCAGAGCATTCCAGACGCACACTCCGTGGTTCCGCTGTGATTGAGCGGCTGCTGGCCCGGGGGCCTGCGGGCACCTCTGTTCCGGTCCGGCCCGTCTACCTGCTGGGTGTCATCGCAGCGGTCCGGGCGGCGGGCCTCATCCTGGTGGCAGAGGCTGTTGCCCGGGGTATCGCGGCTCTCGCGGGTGGGACCGTGCCTCCTGAGGACCTGCTGTGGCTCGGTCTTGCCGGTGCAGTGCTCCGCGCCGCGGCAGCGTGGGCGCAACAAGGGATCGCGCAACGCCTGGCCCATGGCGTCAAGGAGCAGTTGCGCCACGAAGCGTTGAAGCGCGTGCTCGCCGACGGCGGTTCCCCGGACGGTAAGCAGGGCACCGGAGCTCTCAGCGTGCTCCTCACACGCGGCCTCGACGGCCTCGACAAGTACCACACCCAGTACCTGCCGGCTCTGATGACCTGCGCCGTCGTGCCCCTACTGGTGGGTGCGCGCATCCTGTTCGCTGACTGGGTGAGCGCCGTCATCATCGTGGTGACCATTCCGCTGGTTCCGGTGTTCATGGTGCTCATCGGCTGGCACACACAGGACCGGACCGCCGAGGCAAGAGCGTCCCTGGACAGGCTCTCGGACCACCTGCTCGAGTTGGCCCGTGGCCTCCCCGCACTCGTCGGGCTCGGCCGTGCCAGCGCCCAGACGCGGGCACTGCAGGACATCGGGGCCGGCTACTCGAAACGCACCATGGAAACCCTTCGTGTGGCTTTCCTGTCCTCGCTTGCCCTTGAGCTGATCAGCACCATCTCGGTGGCGGTGGTTGCCGTCTTCGTCGGAGTGCGCCTCATCCACGGCGATGTGGGACTCGAGGTAGGGCTGTTGGCCCTCATCCTTGCGCCGGAGTGTTACCTGCCTCTGCGGGACGTGGGCGCCGCGCACCACGCCAGTGACGACGGGCTGGAAGCAGGGCGCGCCGTGCGGGGCATCATCGACGCTCCACGGAGGTCACACCGGGAAAGCCCCAGGCACGACGGCGCCCCCGCCGGAACCGAAAACCTCACGCTGCGCTTCGAGGGCGCCGAGGCGCCCATCATGCGCAACCTCACCGTCACCCTCGAGCCCGGAAGCATCACCGCCCTGCGGGGCCCGAGCGGTTCGGGCAAATCGACCCTGATGGGCCTGCTCGCCGGCATGCCCCAACCCGGACTCCAGCCCGACGGCGTCGTCCGGTCAATCCAGGGCCCGCTGGCCTGGGTGCCGCAGCATCCGGAACCGTTGATGGACACCGTTCGCGGTGAACTCGCTTTCTACGCGCATTCCGAGGCCGACGACGATGTACTCCGGGAGGCCCTCGCGGCCGTCGGCGCTCTGCACTTGCTGGACAAGTCCACCGGTGAACTGAGCCCGGGCGAGCTTCGGCGCCTGGCCCTGGCCCGCGCACTGCTGCGG
>NZ_JAPSHV010000040.1:12807-23208 GCF_031179385.1 Arthrobacter sp.
TTATGGCGGGTGCTCCTCGGCCGCGCCGAATCCTGGCGTTCGCTTTCGCGCGGTTCGGGCGGAATCGAGCGGCTCGTGGGAGATATCGATGAGCTTCGCGATACGGCCGCCCGGGCGGTGTTCCCACCCCTCACCGCCGTCCTGACCGGCCTCGCGGCCGTCGTAACCACGGCACTTCTCCTGCCGGAAGCGGTGGGCTGGCAAGTGTTCGCAATCGCCGTCGGGCTTGTGGCCGCCCCGGCAGCCGCACTGTTGGCGGAGCGCTCGGCGGGGGCGGCAGGCATTCGGCTGCGTGCGGCATCACTTGCCGAAACGGCCGGTCTCCTACAGGCGTCTCGGGACGTCTCCGTCAACGGCCTCACGGATCGTGCCCTCAACCGGCTTGCGCGCCTTGAAGCCCGCGCCGCCCGCGGCCTGCGGCGAAGCTCCTGGGCGGCAGGTACAGGCCAGGCGCTCGTGATCCTCGGCTGTGTGAGCACCGCGATCGCCATCCTCGCAGGGTCAGGCGGGCAATCCGCTGAGGTGGTCGCCGTCGTCGTGCTGATGCAGCTTGCTCTGATCGAGCCGTTCGCGCTCGGCGTCAGCGCCGTGCAGCAGTGGGCGCCGCTCGGTGCGGTGACCCGGCGGCTCGACGTGCATCTCACTCCTTCACCTCACGGAGGCAGTACGGCAAAGCCGCGCCCTGAGTCCCATTCAGGGGCAGACGCACCGGTGCTTGCGCTGGTTGACGCCGCCGTGGGCTACGAGCCGGGCAAAGCGATAGTCGAAGCGGTGACCCTCGAGCTGCGCAGCGGAACCTGGACCGCGCTCACCGGACCCTCCGGCAGCGGTAAGTCCACGCTCATCGGCGCCCTGCTCGGTTTCCTTCCCCTCAGCCGCGGCCGGTATGTGGTCAAGCCTGAAGCGCACCGCGAGGACGGACTTCCCGCCGCCTGGTGTCCGCAGGAAGGCTACCTGTTCGATTCATCCGTCCGGGCGAACCTCCTGCTTGCCCGGGGTCCGGACAGCACAGTCGACGACGAACAGCTGTGGCGTGTACTGGATGCCGTTGGGCTGGCGGGCACTGTGCGTGATCGAAGCGGCGGACTGGATGCAAGGATCGGGGCGGGCGGAAACCGGCTTTCCGGCGGTCAGCGGCAGCGCCTTGCCGTGGCCCGCGCACTGTTGACTGAAGCGCCGGCTTTGATCCTCGACGAACCAACCGCCCACCTGGATTCCGACGGCGCAGCCCGGCTTCTGCACGATCTGCGCGGGGGCGTAGGGGACAGGCCGGTGCTCCTCGTCACCCACGATCGAGAGGAAGCGCTGACCTGTGACACCGGCGTCGAACTTGCGCTCGCCGGCGCAGGCAATCACCTACGCTGGGATCATGCCTACGCCTGACCTGACGCCCGTCGACCAGCAGCTGAGCTGGCGGCCCATCTCGGACGCGGACATCGACGGATGGGAGGGATTGCTCCGCCGGATGGCCGTCGAGGACAAGCCCGACTGGATCGAGCAGCGGGCAGATCTCGAGGAAGTCCTTCAGGCGTCGAAGAACAACCCTGAACTGGATACCATCCTCGGAGTTGACGGGGAGGGCATCCCGCGGGCGTTCGGACGTATCAGTGCCAATCCGGGGTCGAACCTCGTGCATGTATTCGGCGGTGTCGACCCCGCCTGGCGGCGACGCGGTCTCGGCCAATCCATCCACCATTGGCAGGTCGAGCGCGCGCGCAAGCGGCTGGAGGACGCAGAGATAGCGGGCGGTTTCATCCGCTCTTATGTCGAGGAGAGCAATCCCGGGCACCAGGCCCTGATGGAGTCTGCGGGCGCCACCGTTGTCCGGTGGTTCACTGAGATGACGAGGGATCTGTCGGAGCCTATCCCGGAGGTCGACCTCGACCCGGAATTCGAGATCGTGACCTTCAGCGACGAACTCTCAGAGGCAATCCGCCTGGCTCACAATGAAGCGTTCCAGGACCACTGGGGAAGCGAACCGCGCGACGAGGAAAGCTGGCGGTTCACAGTGACGCACCCCGAGTTCCGCGCTGACTGGAGCCTGGCCGTGATTGACAACTCATCCGGTGAGGTCGCCGCCTACGAGATCGCCAGTTACGACCCGGAATCCAAGGAACTGGTCGGGCACGACGAGGGCTACACCGAACTGCTGGGCGTGCGCCGGAACTGGCGCGGACGACGCCTTGCGCCGGCTCTGCTCGCCGAAGCCATGCGCCGCATCAAGGCAAGCGGTATGGAAAACGCCGCCCTCGGCGTGGACACGGAGAATCCCTCCGGCGCTCTCGGGCTGTACGAGCGCATGGGATACACCCCGACGCGCCGGTCGATGGCGTTCGAGAAGCAGCTCGCCCAGCCGGAGTAGAGACCGCACCGCCCCCGGAAGGGTCCTAGCCCTCCGGAACGGGGTTCGGCCCGATCGCCTCCACCGGCTGCGAGAGCGCTACTCCCGAGCCATCGCGTCGTCCGTGTTCCGTGGGAAGCGCCCGCGCAACGCCGGTCGCTGATACGGCACGCGCAGGTCCACGCCCGGCCCAGGCCAGCACCAAATGGTCCTCGCCCTTCAGGAAACGGTGGCAGCGCACACCGCCTGTCGCCCGCCCCTTTGCCGGGTATTCGGCGAATTCCGTCACCTTGACGGAGCCGGGCGTGGTGCCAGGCAGCGCCTCGCTTCCGGCGGCTATGGTAACGACGACGGCGGCAGGATCCGCCCCGCGCACCGCACCGAAGAAGAGAACAGCGTCATCTGCCCCGAGCTTTATGCCGGCCACTCCGCCGGCCAGGCGCCCCTGCGGCCGAACCCCGGAGGCCGCGAAGCGAAGCAGCTGCGCCTGTCGGGTGATGAACACGAGCTCGTCGGCGTCATCTGCTGCCGCAAGTCCCACCACGCTGTCCTTGGGTTTGAGCGTGATCGCTTCCCAGTCGTCCCGGTTCAGCGGGTAGTCCGGAACGACCCGCTTGACCACTCCCTGTGCTGTGCCGATCGCGAAGGATTTGTCCAGCGGGACAAGGCCCACCAGCGATTCACCGCGCTCCAGAGTGATGAATTCCTTGACCGCAACCCCGCCGGCCAGATTGGGAATGCCGTTCGTGGGAGGAAGAGCGGGCATGTCCACGACCTGCAGCCGCAGCATGCGCCCGGCGGAGGTGAGCGCGCCGATCTCCGCCCGCGCAGTGGTTGCGACCACCGAGGTGAAGGCATCGTGCTTCACCCGTTGTCCGCCGTCGGACATGGGCTCCTGACCGGTCGTGCGCGCGAGCTGGCCGGACGTCGACAGGATGACCCAGCAGGGGTCGTCCGCGATCTCCAGCGCCAGGGGAGCCTTTGCTCCATTTCCGGCCGGCGTGGGCATCACTGTGCCCTTCAGCGGTGCGCTGGCCTCCGACTCAAGCAGGACCGTACGCCGCGGGGTCGCGAACTGCTCCGAGATTGCAGCGAGTTCATCCGAAACGAGACCGCGCAGCTTCTCTTCCGAACCGAGGATCTCTTCGAGCTCGGCGATTTCCCTGCGCAGTTCCTCCTGCTCCTTCTCCAGCTCGATCCGCGAGTACTTGGTCAGCTGGCGCAGCCGGAGTTCGAGGATGTAATTTGCCTGGATTTCGGTCAGGTCATAGATGGCCATGAGCCGCTCGCGGGCTGCCGCGGCCTCGTCGGAGGACCGGATGATCTGGATGACCTCGTCGATGTCTACGATGGCGATCAACAGGCCTTCCACCAGGTGGAGGCGGTCCTTCTTCTTCCCCAGCCGGTAGGCGGTGCGTCGGCGGACCACCGAGATGCGGTGGCTGATGTACACCTGCAGCAGCTCCAGCAACCCGAGCGTGCGCGGCTGGCCGTCCACCAGTGTGACGTTGTTGATGCCGAAGGAGTCCTCCATCGGCGAATAGCGGTACAGCTGGGCGAGCACCGCGTTGGGGTTGAAGCCGTTCTTCAGCTCGATGACCAGGCGCAACCCGTGGGTGCGGTCGGTCAGGTCCACGATGTCCGAGATACCCTGCAGCTTCTTCGCTGTGACGGCGTCCTTGATCTTCTCGATCACCTTTTCCGGGCCCACCATGTACGGCAGCTCGGTGACCACCAGACCGGTGCGGCGCGCGGAGAGCTGTTCGACCTCCACGGTGGCTCGGGTCTTGAAGGATCCGCGTCCGGTCGCATACGCATCCCGGATGCCGTCCAGCCCGACGATCTTGCCGCCGCTCGGGAGGTCGGGTCCCGGCACGAAGCGCATGACGTCTTCGAGGGTGGCGTCCGGGTTGTCGATCAGGTGCCGGGCCGCCGCGATGACCTCGCCAAGGTTGTGCGGTGCCATGTTCGTGGCCATGCCGACCGCGATGCCCGTCGCTCCGTTGACCAGCAGGTTGGGGAACGCCGCAGGGAGGACCTCCGGCTGCGTGAGCTGGTTGTCGTAGTTCGGAACGAAGTCGACGACATCCTCGCCGAGGTGGTCAGTCATGGTGAGCGCTGCTGCGGCGAGCCGCGCCTCGGTGTAACGGGCGGCGGCGGGGCCGTCATCGAGCGAGCCGAAGTTGCCGTGTCCGTCGATCAGCGGAAGCCGGAGCGAGAAGTTCTGTGCCATTCGCACCATGGCGTCGTAGATCGCAGCGTCGCCGTGGGGATGCAACTTGCCCATGACCTCACCGACCACGCGAGCCGATTTCACGTGCCCGCGGTCAGGTCGCAGACCCATGTCCGTCATCATGTACAGGATGCGGCGCTGCACCGGCTTCAATCCGTCACGGGCATCTGGAAGGGCTCGCGAGTAGATGACCGAGTAGGCGTACTCCAGGAAGGAGCCCTCCATCTCGGAGGTGACATCGATGTCGATGATCTTCTCGGTGTAGTCCGTATCCGGTGGTGTGGCTTGGCGCCTGGCCATGGTGTTTCGGGTCCTTCGGCAGCTGAATGCGTAACAGTCGTGGAGTCTGGCGGCGGCAGTCTCCCGGCGGCAACTGTGCTTAGCTGACGCCAGCCGCAACCGCCCACTACTGTGAGTCTATGGTGGCTGACGGACTATACCCCGAATATTGGGAGGCCGACGTCGTGTTGCGCGACGGCTCAACAGGCCATCTGAGGCCCATTTCGCCCCTCGACGCGGACGCCGTCCAGGCCTTCCATATGCGGCAGTCGCAGGCGTCCATCTACCTCCGCTTCTTCACCTACAAGTCCTCCTTGAGCGCCAAGGAACTCAAGCGGTTCACGGAGGTTGACCACGTCGGACGGGTCGCCTTCGTGGTGACCCGCGGCCAGGACATCATCGGCATCGGCCGCTACGACCGCCTCGACGACCCCGACGAAGCCGAAGTCGCCTTCAACGTCTCGGACGCCTACCAGGGCAAGGGACTGGGATCGATCCTGCTCGAACACCTCGCGGCCGCCGCCAGGGAGAACGGCATCCGGCGCTTCACCGCCGAGGTGTTGCCCGAGAACCGGAAGATGATCACTGTGTTCGCCGAAGCAGGCTACGAGGTGGACCGGCACTTTGATGACGGCGTGGTGGAACTCACCTTCAACATCGACCCCACGGACAGATCCCGCGCGGTCATGGAAGCACGGGAGCACCGCGCCGAGGCACGCAGCATGCAGACCTTGCTGACGCCGTCGTCGGTTGCGGTGATAGGAGCCAGCCGCAGCTGGGGGAGCGTGGGCTACTCACTCCTCGAGCACATCGTCGACGGCGGCTACACCGGGCCCGTCGCCGGGGTGAATCCTGAAGCCTTCGAGCTCAACGGCATGGTGGCCTACGGTTCCATCGGGGAGGTGCCCGGCCCCGTCGATCTCGCAGTGATCGCGGTTCCGTATGATCAGGTCCTCGCCGTGACCGAGGAATGCGGTCGGGCCGGCGTAAAAGGCCTGCTGGTGGTCACGGCAGGCTTCGCGGACGACGGCGGCGAGGGGCTGGCACGCCAGCGTGCCCTGGTGCACAGCGCGCGCTCCTACGGCATGCGCGTGGTGGGCCCGGCATCGCTCGGCATCATCAACACCGAACCCGGCGTCCGGTTGAACGCGTCGATGGCACCGATCCTGCCGGAAGCCGGAGGGCTGGGGCTCTTCAGTCAGTCAGCTGCCATCGGCGTGATGCTTCACGCCGCCGCAAGCCGGCGGTCCCTTGGCCTGTCCTCAGCCCTGTCAGCGGGGAACCGCGCCGATGTCTCCGGCAATGACGCCATGCAGTACTGGGAAGACGACCCGAAGACCCGTGCAGTTGCTCTCTACCTCGAGTCCATCGGCAATCCCCGCAAATTCTCCAGGATCGCCCGCCGGCTGTCGCGGCTGAAGCCCGTCATCGTCGCCAAGTCCGACGTCATGGGGCTGCAACTGCCGCCGGGTCACGCCGTTCGGACAACACAGGCACCGAGCGGTGCACTGGACGCAATGCTGCGCCAGTCCGGCGTGATCCGGGTCGAAACTACCGAGCAGCTGATGGACGTTGCACAGATCGTAGTCGGGCAGCCGGTCCCGTCAGGACCGGGCGTCGCGATCTTCAGCAACTCACTTGCGCTGGGCAAGGTCCTCGCCGACGCCGCCGAGTCCCAGGAGCTCGACGTCGTCCGGATGAACGCGCACCTCGACCTCGATGCGGGCCAGTCCGTTGCCCTTTCCGCCCTCAGAACTGCGCTGGGCGAAGCGCTTGAGGACGCAGCGGTCCATTCGCTGGTCCTTACCCTCATCCCCGCGGTCGGCCTGGCTCCCGACCAGATCCTGCCCGTGCTGCACGAATGCGGTACGGCCGCGGGGAAGCCCGTGGTCGCCTGTTTCGCCGGGGTGCTCGATTCCGCCGCGCAGCTTGAAGGGCTGTGGCCGGACAGGGACGGGCGCTCCTCCATGCCGGAACATCCGGCCGAGGGCGCCGGCGTACCCTGCTTCGGCAGCCCCGGAGCGGCAGTGTCAGCCCTTGGCGCCGTCGTTCGCTACAGCCGGTGGCGTGAACGCGAGCACGGTGTCTTCGCCGAGCTCGACGGCATCGATGACGACAACGCCGCCGCCGTGCTCGGCCACGCCCTGTCCGACGTGAGGGACGTCGGGCTGCGGCGTCTGGACAGCACCCAAACCGCCAGACTGCTGGCTAGCTACGGAATCGAGCTCCTGCCGTCGATTCCCTTTGATTCCCCCGAGGAAGCGGTCGAGGCCGCTGATTCGCTCGGGTGGCCGGTGGCTTTGAAGTCGGTGGAGGAGAATCTCCGCCACCGACTGGACTTCGGGGGAGTCCGGCTCAACATCGCTGACGCGCCCGCGTTGCGTGCCGGAATCGCGGCCATGCGTGCCGAACTGCAAGCGTTCGGCGACCCCGGTCTCGAGGTCCAGACCATGGCGCCCGCCGGCCAGGCCTGCGTCATCCGGGCCATTGAGGATCCGCTCCTGGGCCCGGTGGTGTCCTTCGGGCTGGCCGGAGACGCAGTCAACCTGCTCGATGACTGGGCCCACGGCATCCCGCCCCTGACCACCGTGGACGCTGCCGAGCTGGTCAGGACCCCGCGGGCAAGCAGACGGCTGCGCGGCTATCAGGGGCTGCCGCCGGTGGATATTCCTGCTGTCGAAGAACTGCTTCTGCGCGTCGCCCTGCTCAAGGACCGGCATCCCGAGATCGCCCTGCTGTACTTCAATCCGGTCCTTGTCTCACCTGCCGGACTCGCTGTGCTCAATGCTGAAATCAGCGTCGGCAATCCCCGGCAGCGCACCGACAGCGCGCGTCGTGCCATGCGCGACTGAGGCGGTGCAGGTGCCTGCTGCCGGGTGCCTTCCGGTTAGGCGTGCGCTACCGCGATAAGTCACACTGGAAGCATGACTCCATCGCTGTCGGCGGAACGCCGCGACCTGGATGCCTCCCTTGAACGAGCGGGCTTCTACCCGCGACTGGTGGCCGACGTCGTTCACGACGCCCTGGACGGCAGGGAACCGCTGTCCCATGTGGTCCACCTGGAAACCCACTTCGAACGCACGGAAGTGCGCCGGCACATCACCGTCCTTGTCCTGACCGAGGACATGCTGGTGGTCACGCACGTTGATGACCAGCAACTGGACGACGCCGGGGAACAGGTGACCGCGCAGGTTTCCACCGAGTCGGTTCCGGTCAGCCAGATCCGCTCCGTAGTGCTCAGCTACCTGTACTCCCAGCCGCAGAACTACAAGCCATCGGATCCGGCCCGCGAGCTCACCCTCGGAATCGCGTGGTCCGGCGGGCAGCGACTCGACATGGGACCCGCCAGTTGCGGCGACCCCCAGTGCGACGCCGACCACGGCTACACCGGAACCATCGCCCAGGAAGACATCGTGCTGCGTGTCAGCGCAGAAGCCGACGGACTGCAGGCCGTCCAGAACGCCAAGTCCTTCGCCCGCGCCCTGCGTACGGTGAGCACCGCGAATCCCACTGTCGCCGGCGTCGTCGTCAATCAGCCAAGCGCCAACCGCCGGCAACCGGGGCTGGCCACCCGCTTCAGCCGCGCTCACCACGGGCGGTAACCCGACACGTGACAGCGACACCCCTTCACCGGGAGCCACTCCCGGCTGCACCCGCCTATGGCCGCTCAACGGTCGCTGAGGTCTTCACCAGTTCCGCCGCAGCCCTCGGGCTTCCCGGGTTCGTCAATACCCTTGAATTGCCCTCAGCCCGGAAGGTCTGCGTAGTCCTGGTGGACGGGCTCGGTGCGGCCCTGCTGCGCCAGCGCTCCGGGCACGCACCTTTCCTGCGCCAGTTCCTTGACTCATCGCGCAAGCTCGGCTCCGTGTTTCCCAGCACGACGGCGGCAGCCATCGCCTCGCTCGGTACCGGCCTGCCGCCCGGCCAGCACGGCCTCGTAGGCTACGACGTTCTCGATCCGGAGCAGGACAGGATCGTGAACATGTTGGGCGGATGGGATGCCGCCGTCCGGCCTGAACGCTGGCAGCCGCACCGAACAGTGTTCGAAAGGGTTGCGGAACAGGTGTCCGTCACCAGCGTCGGACTTGCCCGTTTTGACGGCTCCGGACTCACCCGGGCAGCTCTGCGAGGCGGAGCCTATGTCGCGGGCAGCACTCCCGAAGCCCGCGTCCAGGCCGTGTGCCAGGCGTTGACGGCCAACGACCAGGCTCTGGTTTACCTCTACCTGAACGACCTGGACAAGACGGGGCACCGCTCCGGCTGCGCCTCGCCGGACTGGGGGGACAGGCTCGAGGACCTCGACCGGACCATGCGTCTCCTCACCGCGAAGCTTCCACCGCACACCCTGCTGCTGCTGACGGCCGACCACGGCATGGTGGACGTGGCACAGGCGCAACAGATCGACTTCTCCGCTGATGCCGACCTGGTTGACGGCGTGGCCCACACAGGCGGCGAGCCCCGCATGGTCCACCTCTATACAGAACCTGACCTTCCCGACGCTGGTATGGAACAACTCCTGGCTTCGTGGCGGAACGCCCACGCCGCGCGAGCCTGGATCCTTACCCGTGAGGAGGCGATTGCTGCCGGGTACTTCGGCAGCGTTGCGCCGGACGTCGTGCCGCGCATCGGGAACATCCTGGTGGCGGCGAGGGAGCCGGTGGCCTTCTACGACACCCGCCGGGTGCCCGCCTCGGCCCTTCAGGTGATTGGCCAGCATGGGTCGGTCACGCGCGCCGAACGCGAGGTGCCGTTGCTCACCCTGAAGAAACCCGGGCCCGGCCCGGCCCGGATAGTCGGGCGCTGACGGATGGCTGAACTGGTGTTCTTTTCCGGAACCATGGACTGCGGCAAGTCCACGCTCGCACTCCAGATGGATCACAACCACAGTGCGCGTGGTCGCGGCGGGCTACTTTTCAGCTCCCATGACAGGGCCGGCGAGTCGGTTATCTCCAGTCGCCTGGGCCTCAAAACCGAAGCAGTGGAGGTCCGCCCGGACACTGATTTCTGGGAAGAACTCGTACGACGGCGCACCCACGGGACACGCGTTGACTATCTCATCTGCGACGAGGCCCAGTTCTATACTCCCGAGCAGATCGAGCAGCTCGCGCGTGTGGTTGATGACATGGATATCGACGTGTTTGCGTTCGGAATAACGTCCGACTTCCGCACCCAGCTCTTCCCTGGCTCGCAGCGGCTCATCGAACTGGCTGACAGAACACAGGTACTCCAGGTCGAGGCGCTCTGCTGGTGCGGACGGCGAGCCACCCATAACGCACGCACGGTGGACGGCGTCATGGTAGTGGAGGGCGAGCAGATGGTGGTTGGCGATGTGGAGTCGCCGGCCGCTGAAGCTGATCCACATCAGCCGAGACTGGCAGGAGGGGGCCTGGACGAACTCGACGCGCCCGCCGGCCCGGTCATCGGCTACGAAACGCTCTGCCGCAGGCACCACATGCGACGGGTTACCGCTCAGACGGCCGGCAGACATGCGGGAAGCGAGGTACCGCTGCCGTTCGATCCGGCAGCGGCGCGCCTCTAGCGTCCCGCT